>NZ_JBAWHJ010000260.1:0-25864 GCF_049593775.1 Dokdonella sp.
CCCTGGCCCTCGGCGCCGACTGGTGCAACTCCGCGCGCGGCTTCATGTTTGCGCTGGGGTGCATCCAGTCGCAAACCTGCCACACCGACAAGTGCCCGACTGGCGTTGCGACCCAGGACCAGACACGCTGGCGTGCCCTGCACGTGCCGGACAAGGCCGAACGGGTAAAGAATTTCCATCAGAACACTTTGCGTGCGCTGGCCGAGCTGATCGGGGCGGCCGGGTTGTCCCACCCCGGCGAGCTGGGACCCGAGCACATCATCCGACGCATTTCGGGCAAGGAAATTCGCTCGCTAGGCACCCTTTATTCATTCCTCAAGCCTGGCGACCTGCTGGATGCGGTTCCGCAACACGCCGTGTTCCAGCAATTCTGGCCGACAGCCCGCGCCGACAGTTTCGCACCGCCCGATGGCGTTGCGGAATTGCGCTGGAGCAAGGAGATCTGAGGAGTAGTTCGCGCCTGGCATGGGCACTGTAACGTCACAGCCATCCGCCTCTGCAAAAATGCGGAGTTCCGGATGGAGATCAAGTGATGCTTCCATGTTTTTCGCGCCTGAGTGGCAGGTTGCCCGCGGCCATGGCTGCAATGCTGGTGACACTGGTCGCCACCGATGGCAGCGCCCAGGCAGCAACTCAGGCATACCGGACGGAAACGCCGGACCAGTGGTTCCGGGATGGCGCGATGGCGGCCCGGGACGCGCGGGGCAAGTCGGCGGGAAGCGCAAGGAACATCATTCTATTTGTCGGCGACGGCATGAGCATGACCACGATTGCTGCCGCGCGCATCCTGGAAGGACAGCGTCAGGGAGCGCATGGCGAGGAACATAGACTCGCCTTCGAAGAGTTTCCCTACACCGCATTCAGTCGCACCTACGGGGTCGATGCGCAGACGCCGGAGTCGGCGGGCACGATGAGCGCGATGATGACCGGTATCAAGACGCGATTCGGCCTGCTCAGCGTCAACCAGCGCGCGCGACGCGGCGATTGCGCATCCGGTATCGGCAATGAATCGGTCACCGCACTCGAATTGGCAAGTGCAGCGGGATTGGGTACCGGCATCGTCACCACGACCAGCCTGACCCACGCAACACCCGCGGCGGGATACGCCCATTCCAGCGAACGCGACTGGGAGTTCGACTCCGCGATGCCAGCGGAGGCGCGTGAAGCTGGATGTGTCGACATCGCGCGCCAGTTCGCAGACTACGCATTGGGCGGCGGCATTGATGTCGCCTTCGGCGGAGGCCGTCGCGGATTTCTGCCGAACACGAAGGCGGATCCGGAATACCCCTCAAGTCGAGGCATGCGCGCCGACGGACGCGACTTGATCGCCGATTGGCTGCAGCAGCCGAATACGGCGTTCGTCTGGAATGCCGCGCAGTTTGATTCAATCGTTCCCTCTCCCGAGGCGCGGGTGCTGGGGTTGTTCGAGCCGAACCACCTTCGCTACGAGCACGACCGCGGCAACGATGCTTCGGGTGAACCCGGCCTGGCGGACATGACCCGGACAGCCATTCGCCTGCTTCAATCCAGACCGAAGGGCTACTTTCTCGTGGTGGAGGGAGGGCGCATCGATCATGCCCACCATCGCGGCAACGCCTTCCGCGCACTCAGCGAGACGATTGCATTCTCGGATGCCGTCCGCGCCGCAGTATCCCTGACCGACGCTGATGACACACTGATCATCGTCACTGCCGATCATGGCCATACGTTGACGATGGCCGGCTATCCACTACGCGGAAATCCGATTCTTGGCAAGGTCCGGGGACACAACGACAAGGGAGAATCGGCGACTGCCACCAGTCAGGATGGCGCTGGCCGCAGTTACACGACGCTCAATTATGCGAACGGTCCGGGACATGTCGCCCAATCCAGCGACCAGGCCAGTGGCCTCAAACAGTTTCCACACGAGCCCGCACGCTTCGAATCTTCTGTATCGCAACGACCGGATCTCGACGAGGTCGACACCAGCGCAGCCGATTTCCTGCAAGAGGCAGGCATTCCGATGGCCAATGAGACACATTCGGGTGAGGATGTTGCCGTCTATGCGCTAGGACCGGGAGCCGAGGGCGTGCATGGGTCGATCGAGCAGAACGTCGTGTTCCACCTGATGGTGCAAGCGAGTCCGGCCATGCGTTCGCTCTTGTGCGACATCAACACGTGCAAGATGCCAGGCGTACCCGATCAGTTGCCCGATCTCGATGAATTGCGCGATCACTAGACAGCCAGTGGCGCAGTCACTGTCTGCAGTCCGAATTCCGCCCCTTGCAATAGTCCGTGCCGCATGCAGGCACCCGCCCGTTTTCGCCTGCCAGGTCCATTGTCCGAAAGGTCGCATTGAACCGCCTCGCGCCTCGTACTAGGCTGCGGGTCTGCTTCCCTTCTGCTGCCGGATGCCGGGCTCGTCCCGATGCCCCGTTTCGGCTAGCCAACCAAAGGATTCCGCCGTGAAGAAAGTCTATGCCAACGCCAACGCAGCCCTCGAAGGATTGCTGTCTGACAACATGACGATTGCCGCCGGCGGCTTCGGTTTGTGCGGTATTCCCGAGAACCTGATCCAGGGGTTGCTCGATGCAGGCACCAAGGGCCTGACCATCGTGGGCAACAACGCCGGCGTCGATGATTTCGGCATGGGCCCGCTGCTGAAGACCAGGCAGGTGAAGAAGGTGATTGCTTCCTATGTTGGCGAGAACAAGGAGTTCGAACGCCAGGTGCTGGCTGGCGAGCTGGAGCTCGAACTGGTTCCGCAAGGTACGCTGGCCGAGCGCCTGCGCGCAGGCGGAGCCGGCATCCCGGGCTTCTATACACGCACGGCCTACGGCACCAAGCTCGCCGAGGGCAAGGAAACCAAGGAGTTTGATGGCATTGATTACGTCCTCGAGCCGGCGATCAAGGCCGAAGTCGCGATCGTCAAGGCGTGGAAGGGTGACAAGTTCGGCAACCTGGTCTTCCGCAAGACCGCACGCAACTTCAATCCGATGATTGCGACCTGCGGCAAGACCACCATTGCCGAGGTCGAGGAACTGGTCGAAACCGGCACGCTGGAGCCGGACCAGATCCACACTCCGGGAATCTACATCGACCGCATCATCCAGGGTGCCAAGTATGAAAAGCGCATCGAATTTCGCACCCTGTCCGGTGCTGCGCCCACTGGCAAGGAAAATCCGGTACGCGAACTGATGGCACAACGTGCTGCGAAGGAATTGCAGGACGGTTTCTGTGTGAACCTCGGCATCGGCATTCCGACCCTGGTGGCCAACTACATTCCCGATGGCGTCAGCGTCACCTTGCAATCGGAAAATGGCCTGCTGGGCATCGGCCCGTTCCCGACTGAAGCCACCGTCGATGCCGACCTGATCAATGCCGGCAAGCAGACCATCACGACAATTCCGGGCAGCAGCTTCTTCTCGAGTGCTGATTCGTTCGCGATGATCCGCGGCGGGCATATCGATCTTTCAATTCTCGGCGGACTCGAAGTCTCCGAGAACGGTGACCTCGCCAACTGGATGGTTCCGGGCAAGATGGTCAAGGGCCCCGGTGGCGCGATGGATCTGGTCGCCGGCGTAAAGCGTGTCGTTGTGCTGATGGAGCACACCGCGAAGGATGGTTCGCCGAAGATTCTCAAGCAGTGCGAATTGCCGCTGACAGGCAAGGCCTGCGTCGACATGATCATCACCAATCTTTGCGTGTTCGATGTTGCCGAAGGTGGCGGCCTGACCCTGACCGAACTGCATCCCGGAGTCACGCTTGACGACGTGAAGTCGAAGACCGGCTGCCCGTTCAAGGTAGCTGCCGGGGTGGCTTGACGACCGCCTGATTTTCTCGAGACATTTTCGCCAGCGAGGATCTTCGTTCCGATCGGCACTGCCTTGCGGAAGCAGGTGGACAGGCGCGAGGGGGCGGGTTCGACACCCATCCCTGCGATGGCCGAGTACCGGAACGGCGGATGCGCTTCCCGCGTTTCCGCTTCGTGGTTGGAAAAGGCATGAATCCGGTTCGGTGTAAGCTCATCTGGTCAACTCACCGATTGGAGTCGCCAGATGACTGCTTCCCTGCGCCTGCGATGCGCTGGCGCACTTTTTGGCTTGTCACTGAGCCTGATCGCGGGCTGCCAATCGCAGGAGACCGAAGCGCCGGTCTCCACACGTGTCCAGGCCCCGGCTACCGCGATGCCGGCAACCGAAACAGCCGCCACTGAAGTACACGCAACAGAGCCTGTGCCAAATACTGATGCGGAACCCGCGACAGAGTCGGACTCGTCGGCAGCGGCAGTCGATGCAACCATCGATGAGGTGCTCGGCGACCATGCGACTTACCGGAAAGTCATCGACAGTTTCAAGCATGCGGTTGCAAGCCACGATGCCAGTTCGGCCGCCAAGCTTGTACGGTTTCCGATTGATGTGGATGTCAAGGGTCGCAAGCTCACGCTTGATGATGCTGCTGCATTCGAAAAGCACTATGAGGCGTTCATGACGCCTGCCATCGTCAAGGCGATCGTGGAGACAAGCTATGCGGATGTGCTGGTCAATGCGCAGGGAGTCATGCTTGGCCAGGGCGAGGTGTGGATCAGCGGCACCTGCACGGACAACGAATGCAAGGCCGTGGATGTCAACGTGATCACGATTCAGCCCGCTAGTTGAGCGTCTGGAACTGGCGGATGATCCAGGATACCTGGTAGGCGAGTCCCACGCAGGCAAAGAAGCCGTGGAAGACCGGATTGCGTGTCGCGATTGCGACGCCGCACATCGCAACGTAGCCCAGGTTGCGAACAATGTATTCGCTGCCTGTGGCGCGGAAATATGCTTCGCCCTTGATCAGGGTGTCTACGAAATCGACCATGTAAGCCAGCGCCAGCAATCCGAAAAACCAGGCCCGGCGGTCATAGAAGAGGCTGCGGTAGTCCTTGCCCTCTTCGAGCACGTCGGGGAACAGGATCGTGCAGAGCAGGTACAGCAGCAAGGCGTACACGGTGACGAACAGGTAGATCTCGAAGGTCCATTCGACCGTGTGGGAAAGTCGGAACTCCCACCACCAGAAGTGCAGCAGGTAGATGAACATCGAGATCGCCCACAGCAGGTGGATCCAGTAGGCCTTCAAGCGAACCGGTCGATCGATGATGCGGGCGAAATTGCGGATGAGGTGAGTCAGACCCAGACCGACAACCATGCCCAGCAGCACGCGTACATGCACATAGTGGCTGGCGAGTTCGACTGTCAGTGGCGACATCAGTCAGCGGGCACATGCCTGATCACGGGAATCCAGTGTTCCCGAGGCCGACAGCAATGGCAAGCTGGAGCGCAGCGGCGGGAATTTCAGCCTTTTGGGACCCGGCATGCGGATTGCTGTGAGCCGCAGCGCATCCGCGAACGGAGGCCTTCAGATCATGCGCCTGCAGGACACGCATGCTTGCCGGGAAACACCAGGTTCAGAATAGGATCAAGGCGTTGGATCAGGCGTATCGAAGCCGTCGTTGAAGATCACGTTTTCGATGTCGACGCCGTTGATGACGAACGGCAGGTCGACCAGATAGGGCGCCGTACCATTCTCGAACAACTGCCACTGGCCTGGCGAGGTGGCGCAGCTGTCGTTGGGATCTTCCACCGTAGCCGGGCACTTCTTGCGTGCGAAACCATCGACAGACGTATAGGGCTGGCCGAGGATGCTGACCGGCGGCGTGAACACGCTGGTTCCCGGATCCGGTCCCTTCAGCTGCCAGTCAAGCCAGTACTGCCCCCCGGAAAGCTCGAGATCGGGGAGCGCAATGGAAATGGCCACGATCCGGCGATCGCTGTTGCTGTAGGGCGCGGAGAAGGACTGCGCCGATCGATAGGCGACGGGTGTTGTCGAAACGAGCAGATTCTCGGCCGTGCCGTCAAACACCTTGATGCTCGCGAATCCATCCGGCTGACCGATCCATATTATCACGCGTGCATCGGTGAAATCCGCACCATCCGAACCGAACTGGTAGGCATACAGGGTTGCGCTGTTGACAGTCCAGATATGCCCTGCGGGCACGAAGAAATCGTCGGCAAGCCGAAAGTTCGGACCGGCGTTCATGCCCAGCATGGTATAGCCAGGATAGGTGACATCCTGGGCCAGGCTGACATCACCGCTGGGCACATGCGCGCCGGGGTTCGTTATGAAGGGTCCGTTACTGTAAATCTGCTGGGCCATGGATGCCGTGGCGAACAGGGATCCGCCGAGGCAGCACAGGGCGGCTGCGAGATTGCGACTCTTCATTCCTCAAACCCTCTCATCAAATTCAGGACGATTCGCCACCTACCAGTTTGGCGGGTCGAATAGTCCGCAAGTTTACCGCGTGAGCCACTGAATGGGTGCGCGACACCACCGGCAATGCCGGATTCTTCCACGTTCAGCCTTTGCCCTGGCCTTCAGGAACCGTGGCGGCGGGTGCCTGGCGACGCTGCAAGGCCATCGCCTTGAGGGCGTTGAGGGCCTCGCTGAGGGCGTAATCGCTGGGCGCGCCCGACCGAACCGGGGTCAACACGACCGGCGCAACCTCATTCTCGGGATCATCATCCCCCTTCAGGTGATTGCGCAGGTCCCGCTCACTGATGCCGGCCAGAGCCTGTCCTTCGTTCTCGCTCAGGGCGAGATCGGCCAGGACAATGTCCGGCTGGATGCCAGATGCCTGAATGGATACGCCGCTCGGCGTGTAGTAGCGGGCCGTAGTCAATTTGAGCGCGTGTTCGTCGTCCAGGGTAAGCACGGTCTGCACCGACCCCTTGCCAAAGCTGCGCCTGCCCATGAGCAGGGCGCGATGATTGTCCTTGAGTGCACCGGCGACGATTTCCGCCGCCGACGCGCTGCCGTTGTCGATCAGTACCACCAGCGGCACACCCTCCAGGGCATCGCCCGGGGTCGCGCGGAAAGCCATTTCGGCCTCGCGGATCCGGCCCTTGGTGGTGACGATGCCACCCGCATCAAGAAACAGGTCGCTGACTTCGACAGCCGAGGTCAACAGGCCTCCGGGATTGCTGCGCAGATCGAGGATGGCGCCGCTCAGCGGCTTGCCATTGTCCTTGCGCAGGCGTGCGACTCGTTTGCGCAGGTCGGTGCCGGTTTCGGCCTGGAACTGGCTGATACGCAGATAGGCATAGCCGGGCTCAAGCATGCGCCCGCGCACACTGGCGACCCGAATCGTTTCCCGCTTCAGCTTGATGTCCAGAGGCAAGTTGCTGCCTTCGCGCAGGATCGACAAGGTGACGTCGGTGCCCGGCGGGCCGCGCAGCATGTCGACGGCGTCATTCAGGTTCTCGGCCTGGATCGGCACGTTGTCGATGCGCAGGATGGAATCGCCGGACTTGATACCCGCGCGTGCAGCCGGCGTGTCATCAATGGGTGCAATCACGCGCAAGGCGCCGTCAACGGTGGTGACTTCGATTCCGAGGCCTACATAGCTGCCGGAAGTGTCTTCGGTGAGCTGACTGAGCGCACCGGCCTCCAGGTATTCACTGTGCGGATCGAGGCCGACCAGAAGGCCCTTGATGGCCGCCTGCATGAGAGCGTGATCGTCGACTTCCTCGACATAGGCCTGCTTGACCAGGCTCAGCACGGCGGTGAACTTGCGCACATCATCCAGGCTGATCTGGCCAGCGGGCGTTGGCTTTTCGCCAGCATCGACGTCTTGCCCGGCCATGCTTTCATGGAGTTCATCGTCCGGCATTTCGCCCGCAGGCGCCGGATCTGCCGCATGGACAACAGCGCAGAACATGAGAGCACTGACCAGTGTCAGCAGTGAAGCAGGCAAACGCGGGAACATCATCAAAACCTCGAAAGTGTCGCGCTGATCATAGCGCGAGTGGGCAGGGGCTCGATCCAACGCACGTCACGGGATGACTCGCGTGATCGCGCGGTGGCCGGGTGGCGAGGGCAGTGCCCGCAGGAAACCGCCACAAGCAGCCTGCAGAATGAAGGTATCGGCATGAAACCGGTGAATTTCAAGGCAGACACAGCGATTTTCCGCAATCTCGTGCAACACCTTGTTCAGCGCAACCAGGACTTCGGGTTGACCGCCTTGCCCTGATTGCGCAGTTCGAAGTACAGGGCAGCGGATCGCTGACCACCGCTGGAACCTGTGGTGGCGACGATTTCGCCCGCCGATACCCAGTCACCGACGTCCCGGCGCAGCGAATCGTTGTATCCATACAGACTCATGTAGCCATCGCCGTGATCCAGGATCAGCAGCATGCCGTAGCCTTTCAGCCAATCGGCATAGGCTACGCGTCCGCGCGCAACAGCCTTGACCGGCGTGCCGCTCGCTGCGCCAATCAGCCAGCCGGACAGGCGCCGGCCATTCGTATCGTTGCCGCCGAAACGAACCAGCACCGTGCCATCGACCGGCATGGGCAATTGACCACGCAGGCGGGCAAACGGTTCCGCGCCGTCAGGTTGTTCAGGAATATCCGCGAAGACATCCTGCAGGCGCTCGAGCAGCTGAACCAGACCTTTTTCATCCTTGGCCATCAGCGCAAGTCGCG
This sequence comes from Dokdonella sp., assembly GCF_049593775.1. Lineage (GTDB taxonomy): Bacteria > Pseudomonadota > Gammaproteobacteria > Xanthomonadales > Rhodanobacteraceae > Dokdonella. The sequence continues at coordinate 8,499 of NZ_JBAWHJ010000260.1, forward strand.
CTTGCTGTGAGTCCAGCCTCTGATCCAGTTCCACCAGCATTGCCTCGCGCTCGACACGCTGCCCGCGCAGGACTTCAGCTTCCTGCTCGCTCTGGGCGCGGGTCGCATCCAACTCGAGGTTCTGCTGCTCGATCGCCAGTTGCACAACCGCGAGCTGGTTCAGGTCTTCCAGCAGATCGTCGATGCGCTCGACACGAGCGCGCTGGAAATATCGATGATAGGCAAGCACGCGTGCGATCTCACCGACATCTTCCTGCTGCAACAGCAGCTTGAGCTCCTCGCTGCGACCCAGCGCATACGCTGAGCGCAACAGCACGGCAAGCGCTTCGCGCTGGGCTGCAAGCTTCTCCGATAGTCCGGTGCGCGTCTGTTCGAGCTCGGCCAGCTTCTCCTTCTGGCTTGCCAGTTGCTCGTCGATGGCGCGCACTTCACCGATGCTGTCGGCAATGGCGGTCTCCAGCGCACGCAGCGCCCGGGTTGCCTCACTGCGCTCATTGTCGGTGGCCTGCACGGCCTGGGATAGCGCTCGAATTTCGGCACGAACCGACTCAAGGCGCGCCTGCGCCTCCTTCTCGCTGATAGATGCCGGGTCGGGCCGGTTTTGCGCCTGGGCCCCAAGAGCCAGGCTCAGGGCGAGCGCTGCGAGGATCCGGATCGGCATCAATCGACGAATTCTACGAGGCTGCTGCCCGTCATCTGCGCGGGAGGTTCGATCCCCATCAAGGCCAGCACACTCGGTGCCAGATCACGCAAGGCACCGTTGCGAAGCTTTGCCTTGCGCCCGACATAGACCAGCGGTACCGGCCCCACGGTGTGCTGGGTATGCGCGATGCCCTGATCATCCACCATTTGTTCCAGATTGCCGTGATCCGCCGTAACCAGCATTTCACCACCACTTTCGCGGATGGCCTCGGCGATCCGACCCAATGCGAGATCGATGGCCTCGGCCGCTTCGATACCGGCAGCCTCGATACCGCTGTGTCCGACCATGTCGGCATTGGCCACATTGCAGACGATGAAATCGAAAGCACGAGCCCGAATCTCGGCCACCAGCCGATCAGTCAGCTCCGGGAGGCTCATTTCGGGCTTCAGGTCATAAGTGGCAACTTGGGGGCTCGGAATCAGGATGCGTTGTTCGCCAGTGAATGCTGCCTCGCGTCCGCCGGAAAAGAAGAACGTCACGTGGGCATACTTTTCTGTTTCGGCGATTCGCAATTGGCTCAGACCATGCCCGGCGAGCACTTCGCCGAGCGTGTTTTCCATCGACTGCGCTGCGAATGCAACCGCAGTCACCGGCAAATCGGCGGAATATTCGGTCAAGGTGACGAACGCCGAAAGTTTCGGCTTGCGCGCGAAAGCGAAACCATCGAAATCCGGCTCGACGAAGACCCGGCTAAGCTGGCGCGCGCGATCTGCACGGAAATTCATGAACACGACGGCGTCGCCATCTTCCATTGGCACGCCGGTACCGATCACGGTAGGCAGCACGAACTCGTCATTTTCATCGCGCGCGTAAGTGGCATCGAGGGCGTCCCGCGCCGTTGCCGCGTGATGATCAGCCTGCGCATCCACGATCGCATCGCACGCCAGCTTGACGCGATCCCAGCGCTGGTCGCGATCCATGGCGTAGTAGCGCCCGCTGATCGTCGCGATTCGTGCTGCAGGGTGTTCGTCGCATTTGGCCTGCAGGCGCTGCAGCGAATCGCCGGCGCTGCGCGGCGGCGTATCACGACCATCCAGGAACGCGTGCACGGCGATGCGTGCGACACCCGCATTCGCGGCGACATCGATCATCGCGAAAATGTGCTGCTCATGACTGTGCACGCCGCCCGGCGAAAGCAATCCGAAGACATGCAGACAGGCGTTGTTCCTGTTGGCCGCCGCGCAGGCCTCACGCAGTGCAGGGTTGCTGGCAAAGCTGCCTTCTGCGATCGCTGCATCAATCCGGGTCAGGTCCTGGTAGACGACGCGCCCGGAACCGATGTTCATGTGGCCGACTTCAGAGTTGCCCATCTGCCCTTCCGGCAAGCCCACGCTCAGGCCATGGGTGTCGACCAGGGCGTGCGGACATTCCGCCAACAACTTTCGCCAGTTGGGACAATCGGCCATGGCGATGGCATTGTGTGCGGTTTCCTCGCGGTGACCCCAGCCATCGAGGATCAGCAGCAGCACGGGTTTCGGTCGGGGCATGGGCAAGCTCGCGTTTCGATTCGCAGGGAAAACCCTGCACGAACGGAAATGGTACCGGAAGCGGGCAATCCATGATCGATACGCCATTGAACAGGCAAGGCCGCAGTTGCAGACGCGCACTCCTGATCAGCGGAACCGAATAAAAACGTCGTGACTAAACCCTGTCGCGAGAATCTGCATCCAAACATCGGCAAACCATCAGGAGAATCACCATGCTGCGTCCCATTTTCCTTTCAGTGCTGATCGCCGGTTCGGCCATCGTTGCGTCCAGCGCGCTGGCCAGTGAAGACATCAGCAAGGTCAACAGCTCGATTCGCATCGAATCGGGCGAAACGGTTGGCGATCTCGGTACCGTCAACGGCTCGATCCGACTCGGCGACAATGTCCAGGCCAACGAAGTGGGGACCGTCAACGGGTCGATCGATGTCGGCAACAACGCGAGCATCCGGTCGGCCGATACAGTCAATGGACGCATCACGATTGGCAGCCAATCCCGGGTATCCAGGGATGTCGAAACCGTCAATGGATCCCTGGTTCTGGAAAACGGAGCCGATGTCAGCGGTGATCTCGCCAACGTGAACGGTGACATCCGCCTGCGCGCAGCGCATGTTGGCGGACGCATCCAGTCGGTCAGCGGTGACATCGAGATCGGCGCAGATTCGATCGTCGATGGTGGCATCCTGATCGAAAAATCGAACAGCTGGTTCAACTTCGGCTCGAGCAAACCGCCACGCGTCGTGATTGGCCCGCGTGCTGTGGTCAAGGGCACACTTGAGTTTGAGCGTGACGTCGAACTGCTGGTCAGTGACAGCGCAAGTATTGGCTCGGTCAGGGGTGCCACACCAGTCAAGTTCGCCGGCGAAAACCCCTGATTGATGCAGAATATACGGGCCGGCCGCAGGCGGCCGGACCTGGTTGCAGGCGAAACGGTCAGCCGGCGGGCTAGAATGACCGATTGCCCATCAACCGGAGATGCCCCATGGTTCGTATCGCCCTGGTCAGCGCGATCGTCGTAGTTCTCGCCGCCTGCAATCAGCAGGAACCGGCCAAACCCGCCGCAACACCTGCAGAACCGGCAGCCGCCGCCAGCAGCAAACCCGATCCGGTGCAGCCCACCAGCGACGGCCAGTTCTCGGCGGCGATCAGTGCCGAAGATTTCGCCGCGCGCCTCAAGAAGCTCGCATCTGACGAGTTCGAAGGACGCAAGCCCGGCACGATTGGCGAGCGCATGACCACCGCGTACATCAAGGATCAGTTCGAGCGCATCGGCCTCAAGCCGGGCGTGGACGGAAGCTGGTTCCAGACCGTGCCGATGATGCAGACCGAAGTAATCGATCCCGAGGGCGTCCACGTCGAAGTGAAAGGGACCGTGGCCTCGGCACGTTTCGGCATCGGCGAGAACATGGTGGTCGGCAGTCTGAATGGCAGCACCGCTGTCGATCTGGCGGACTCCGAAATCGTTTTTGCCGGCTACGGCGTCTCGGCACCGGACTGGAACGACTATGCCGACATTGACGTCAAGGGCAAGACGGTCATCGTGCTGGTCAATGATCCGGGTTGGGGCAATCAGGATCCCGAGCTGTTCAAGGGGCCGACCCTGACCTATTACGGCCGCTGGACCTACAAGTATGAGGAAGCTGCGCGTCAGGGTGCTGCTGCGCTGTTTATCGTGCACGAGACGCCCGGAGCCGGCTATCCGTGGGCCATCGTTCAGAACGGCTGGACCGGCGCGCAGTTGTCGTTGCCGGCCAGCGAAGACCCGGCACCGAGGCTTGAAACGGCTGGCTGGTTCAGTGAGGAAGCGGCCACCGAGCTGTTCGCCGCCGCTGGCGCCGATTTCGCCGCACTAAAGAAGAGTGCCGATCTTCGCGGGTTCAAGCCGGTCAGCCTCGATGCCAGGCTTTCGGTGAAGTTCCAGAGCAAGGTCGACGTGACCAGCTCGGAGAACGTCGTCGGTTACCTGCCCGGCAGCGAGCGACCGGATGAAGCCATCGTCTACACCGCGCACTGGGATCACCTGGGCAAGGACGAGTTGCTCAGCGGCGACCAGATCTACAACGGTGCCATCGACAATGCGACCGGCGTCGCAGCCATTCTTGAAATCGCCGAGGCCTTCGCGGACCAGAAGCCAGCGCCACAGCGTTCGGTCTACTTTGCTGCGGTCACCCTGGAGGAATCCGGCTTGCTCGGCGCCCAGTACCTGGTAGCTCATTCACCGGTCGCAGCGGAAAAGATTGCCGCCAACATCAACATTGATGCGATGGGCGTCATCGGACCGACCAAAAATGTCACGGTGATCGGACTCGGCCAGTCCGAGCTTGACGAATACATTGCTGAAGCGGCCGCGGCACAGGGACGCGTCATCAACGGTGACGAGGAGCCCGAGAAGGGATTCTTCTTCCGTTCCGATCACGTCAATTTCGCACGTGCCGGCGTGCCTGCACTCTATGCATCGGGTGGACTTGATCTGGTCGACGGCGGCGAGGAGGCCGGTCGTGCCGCTTCCCACGACTACACGACCAACCATTACCACAAGCCGGCCGACAACTACGATCCGAACTGGGACTATCGTGGCGTGGTTGCCGATCTTGAAGCGCTGTACGCAGTGGGCCGCAAGCTGGCCGATGAAACAACGTTCCCGCAGTGGAAGCCCGGCGCCGATTTCTCGCGACCGGCCGCTGCCGAGTAAGCCCCGCAAAAAAATGGCGCGGTTCGCAGCTACGAACCGCGCCCAATGGCATTGCCGAAGGGGGAAATGCAGCCGTGGCTGCAGGGCCATCCTCGCGCGGCCCGGTCTCATGGAGGGAGATTCGGATGACGGCCGTTGCGCCGCCGGTCGGATGCAGCGCTGCCTGTGACCGGGACGGCGATTCCATTCCTGATATACAGTAGCCGCTGTTTTCCGTTTTCTCCCAATCTCAAGGAATCCAGTGATGCGCATCATGCATTGGGCCGTGGCCCTGCTTTTTGTTGCCAGCCTTGCAGGCTGCCAGTCTTCGAAGATGGTTCGTAGCGATGGCGCAAGCGCGGCACCCGTCCCTGCTCCAGGGAAGGCCATGATCGTGTTCCTTCGCGTATCGAACTTCGGTGGCGCAGTCCAGTCATCGGTCTATCAGACCGGAAAGGATTCGGACCAGTTCATCGGCATCGTTTCGAGCGGCACCAAGATTGGATGGCAGGCCGATCCCGGCGAGCATCTGTTCATGGTGGTCGGTGAGAATGCAGACTTCATGATTGCCCATCTCGAAGCCGGCAAGACCTACTACGCACTGGTCAGTCCGCGCCCGGGATTCTGGAAGGCGAGATTCTCGCTGCTCCCCATCCATACCGACCCAACGGCAGATCGCAACATCGGATCAGCGGACTTCCGCGAATGGATGGCCGACACTGCCTGGATAAGCAATACGCCCGAGAGCGAGCAGTGGTTTCGTGAACACGAGGCCGACATCCGCGAGAAGAAGAACGATTATCTGCGCAAGTGGAATGCCGCCGATCCCGAGCAATGGGCCGAATTGACCCTGAAAGCCAGCGACGGCAGCTGATTCGACGCGAAGCTGGACCATCTTTCGGCAATGAAAACAGTGGATCCTCCTGTCTCCCTGCCGATTTTCGATTCTTGCGTGCAGATAGCCGGCAAACCGGAACTGACGAGCCATCGTGATGCATGGTTCGCCTGGCAGGCCTGACGGATCCCTCGCTGATTCTGGCTGGCCTCACTCCGTGCAAGGCGTTCGGTGCTTCTGGAAGCGCCTGCCGAGACGTACGGCAGTGGATGCCTTCACGCTTGCAGAGCATCCACTCGATGGGCAAAGTAGTTGGTCTTGTCCGGACAGGGGAAAGCGTGAATGAAGATCGCACTCGCTATCGTGCTTGCTGGCATTTGGGCATTCTCGACCCAGGCAGCTCTTGGCGACGAATCGTATTCGGTGATTCGTGGCGGGACGGTCATCGGGCATCTGGATGCGGTCGAGAAGAATGGCGCAATCCAGATCGACTACGACTACAAGAGCAATGGTCGCGGCCCGACCATCGCCGAGACCATCACTCTCGACCAGGCGGGACTGCCGACCTCATGGACCATCTCGGGTGCATCGACCTTCGGCAACAAGATTGACGAACGCTTCAACCGCGAAGGCAACATGGCTAGCTGGACCGACTCTACCGGTGTCGGCAGCAAGTCCGTCACGCAGCCATCAATCTATATCGCCCAGGGTAGTAGCCCCTGGGGTCTCGGAATGTATGCACGCGCACTGCTGGCCGATGCCGATCGCAGCCTGCCCGCGCTCCCGGCCGGGACACTTACGCTTTCCGAAGGCGAGGAAATATCGGTCAAGGGCAAGCCCGGCGCACTTTCAGTTCAAGCCTACGCGCTGAACGGACTTGACCTGAATCCTTCCTATGTCCTGCTTGACAAGGACAAGGCGCTCTTTGCGCTGATTTCCTCGAAGTTCATCGTCATCCGCAAAGGCTATGAGGATGAAGAGGCGAGGTTGCGCGGCGTGGCTGACCGACTGGCGACGGAACGCTTCGAGACCATCCAGAGGGAAACCGCGCATCACTACGACGCACCCATCCGACTGCGCAACGTGCGTGTGTTTGACCCGCAATCGCTCAAACTTAGCGAACCCGTTTCCGTCGTTGTCAGCGGAGAGCACATCAGCAGCGTGGAGCCTCTTGACAGCCCGACTACACCGGGCGAGGTCGTGATCGATGGAGAGGGCGGCAGCGTGATCGCCGGCCTCAACGACATGCACGGACATCTTTCCAGCGAGCAGGCCTTGCTCAACATCGCTGCGGGCGTCACCTCGATGCGCGACATGGGCAACGACAACGCAGTGCTTGATACCTTGATCCGCAAGATCGACCAGGGCGTCATGGCCGGCCCGCGCATCACGCGCAGCGGCATGATCGAGGGCAAGAGCCCGTTCAACAACAACAACGGCATCCTCGTGCACGACCAGCAGACCGCACTCGATGCGGTGCGCTGGTACGCGGCGCGCGGCTACTGGCAGATCAAGCTCTACAACAGCATGAATCCGGACTGGGCCAGGCAGAATGCAGCGGAAGCTCATCGACTGGGCATGCGCGTCAGCGGCCACGTTCCCGCCTTCTCGACCGCCGACGCAATGGTCGATGCCGGTTACGACGAACTCACCCACATCAACCAGATCATGCTGGGCTGGGTTCTCGAGCCCGGCGAGGATACGCGCACCCTGCTGCGTCTGACCGCACTCAAGCGCCTGCCGCCACTCGACCTGCAATCCGAGGATGTGCAGCAGACCCTGCAGCACATCGCATCGAAGCACGTTGCCGTCGAGCCCACGATCGGCATCCACGAACGCCTGCTGCTCGGCCGCAATGGCGAGGTTCCCGCCGGCCTGGCCGCCACCATCGAGAACATGCCGATCAGCGAACAGCGCGACGCGCGCCTGGCCTGGATCGATGCGTCGGGCGAAGGAGATTCCGAAGCCTACGAAGGTGCCTGGAAACAGATCCTCGACACCTTGCGCATGATGCGCGAGCGCGGAATCCTGCTGATACCCGGCACCGACATGGGCGGATCCTTCACCCTGCATCGCGAACTCGAACTGTTCAAGATGATCGGCTTCTCGAACGCCGAGGTGCTCAGGAGGGCAACGTTCGACATGGCTGAATACCTGGGGCGGGATCAATCCCTTGGCTCGATCGAGAAGGGAAAGCTGGCCGATTTCCTGCTGGTCCCCGGTGACCCGACCGAGGACCTCAAGGCGATCGGACAGGTACGCATGGTGGTCAAGGGCGGCGTTGTCTACTTCCCTGCCGAAATCTATCCGCATTTCGGCATCAAGCCATTTGCGACATCGCCCAAACTGGTCAAGACCGCAGACTGACCAGCGCATACCGTCGCAAACAGGGGAAGCCGCAGTTGATGCGGCTTCTTCGTTTCTGTAGAGCGGTACTTGAGGCGCGGTGGCCGAATGGCGGGAGAACGCCATGTCGCAGCGGGACGGCTTGGGTTCAGGGCCGAATCAACCCAACCAGTCTCACGCCAGAGGACAAGTCTGCCGGCAGGGAGATATCAGAAGCGCTCGCCCGAAGGGAGGTAGCGCCATGCGCCTTCCGGTATCTTGCCGAGCGGGATACGGCCGACCCGGATGCGGCGGATCGAGACAACCTGCAGGTTGACCTGTCGGCACATGTCACGCAGTTGTCCGCCCTGAGCGCCCTTGATGGCGAAGCGCAGACGAATTTCGTTTTGCCAACTGACCTTGCACGGCGGCAGTTCGCGCCCCTCGTAGCTGAGACCATGATTCAGTCGGCGCAGACCCCAGGGAGCCATTTCGCCACTGACTTCGACAATGTACTCGTGCTCGATCTCGTCACCATCCTCGGACAGACGACGCCAGACGCGCCCGTCCTGGGTCAGCACGATCAGGCCACTGGCATCACGATCAAGCGGCACCATCGGGGTCAGATTGGCGAAATGGCGCTTGAACAGGCGAATGCCGCTGGCATCGTCGGCCCAGCGCGCGGATGGAACTGCCAGCGCGGACGCGGGATTCGATCCGGTGATCGCGTCGTAGCCAGCTGGCTTGTGCAAGAGGATCGTGGCCGGCTCCGGAGGGGCGAGATTGGCATCCGCATCGATCGTGACGGCCTCGGTGGTCACCTTGTGTTGCGGTCGATCCACGAGTTCCCCATCGACGGAAACCCAGCCCCCTTCGACATAGCGTTCGGCATCGGCGCGCGAGCACCCGACGAGTTCGGCGACGCGTTTTGACAGGCGGACAGTTTCAGTCATTGCGGTACTTCAGCAGTGCGGGATGCCTGCAGTGTACGACCTCGATCCGGCAACGCAGCTCCGATCACCACTTTGCCACATCAGGCCCGACCTACTGCCCCCTGCCGGCATGCTTGCCGATCGCACGGCCCAACCTCGAATTCGGCCCGATTTGCGTGAGTAGCCGCTGCCACTCCGGGTCGCCGTCATTTGCCATCCGGCTCGATGGCAAGATCGAACGTGACCTCAATCGTGGTGTCCTTCCCGTTGTTCCAGTTCATGCTGCCGGCAACCCGATTGTCATCGAGCCGGGTAATCTCGACTGCATCGGCCACGCCGGTTTCGCAATAGCTGCCGCTGCTAGCGGTGTCGCCCTCCTGGAAGGCGTAGTCGACGCACATGGTCGGCTTGCCCTTGTCGATATTGATCGACACGACCTGCCCGCTGTGGCGCATGCGGTCGAAGATATCCACCTTGCCGTCCTTGCGCATTTTTTGCTTGTCGAAATCGGTGCTCGACAGGGAGATGGCAAGCCCTTCCCGATTCGCGAAGGCGAGCCCGTCGACCACGGTGAAATCGACGTTCTCCAGACTTACGGCACCTGATGCCGAATCGGCGGCCTGGGCGGCAGCTGTTGCTGCCAGAAGGGCAAGCAAGCCAAGTGGTGCAAGTGCGGAACGATTCATGATCTTCCTCCTGCGTGATGGCGCTCATTGGGCCGCGTGCGGCATCCATGGTTATAGCGCCGCAGGGCGTGCATTGCGAACACTTCTTGGGATTGCGCGTGCGCCAGGCCCTGCAGATCGCTCTGCGACATTGCGGCTGAGCGTCAGTCAGGAATTTCGCTCAACGCTGCAGCGGCCAGGGGCGACATCGTCTGCCGTGAAAGTGGAAGCTGAAGTGGAATCAGCAGAGTCATTCACCCATTGGCCAATCAGCGCACCCATTTGCAGGTCATCGATTCGCCCGAAGTGGTTCAAGCGCAGGTGTCCACGGCGATCGATCAGAAGCAGGCTTGGTGTCCCGCGCAAGGCATAGTTCTGCATGGTCAACGGAATGCCTCCGTTGCCTGCGGCCTTGTCGATTCCAACTGGAAATCCGATTCGGTATTCATGCACGAATACGCGCAGTGCGTCTGCACCCATGACGTCATGGTGCTCGAATACGGTGTGCAGGCCGATGACTGCAACATCCTCCTCGGAGAACACCTCGCGAATGCGCCTTGCCTGCGGCAGGCCATGCGACACACAGCCCGGACACAACATCTGGAACGCGTGCAGCACCACCACGCGTCCACGCAACCCGGCGAGTGACAAGGGTCTGTCCGTATTGAGCCAGTCACTGGCTTCGATCTCTGGTGCAAGCGGATTGTTCGAGTTCACGGTGCGCTCCGTGTGATTGCGGGGAGTGAAGTCTTTGGCAGCACGTCAGCGAAGGTCGCCACGGTCAGAAGTTGGCTTGCAACGACAATGCGTCGCCGCAAGCCGGTGTGAAGCGAATCAGGTTCAGGCTGCCTTGCTCAGCGTGACCGCCGGGAAATCAAGCGGAACGGAAAGCGCGATATTGACGTAGTTGGTGAACAGGTTCAGGGCAACATGGGCGACGATCTCGACGATCTGCTCGTCGTCGTAGCCGGCGCTGCGAAGCGTGCTCACGTCTGCGTCATCAAGCTGTCCGCGCTGGTCAACCAGCTTGAGCGCGAATTGCAAGGCCGCCCGGGTGCGGGGATCTGCCGATCCTCCCAACTGCGCCTCGCGCATTTCCCCGGCACTCGCCCCGGCCTTCCTGCCCAACGCCGTGTGAGCAGCCAGGCAATACTCGCAGGCGTTGCGATTGGCCACCGCCACGGCGATCTGCTCAGCGAGCTTGGGGTCGAGCACGCCGCTACCGAGGGCGCCAAACGAACCCCAAAGGCTGTTCAGCGCGGCCGGTGAATTGGCCACGGCCCGGAACATGTTGGGCGTGGCTCCAAACGCGCCATTGATGGCATCAAGCACGCTCTTGCGGTCGGGTGAAGTGGAACTGCGGTCGATCAAGGGGACTCGATTCATGGCTGTACTCCTGATTTCTGGGGATTGGGGGACATTCGGCGCCCGGCAGGGGTTTCGCTCCCGATCGTTCGCCTGACCGAAGTATGCAGAAGAATTCAGGACTATGAGGCTCATTTAGTCCATGATATGACTCATTTCGTCCAATCATGAGTGACCTGCCGTGGAATCGATTGATCGTCTTTCATCGATGCTGGAGCGCTTCCGTGTTCACGCACACCTGTTTCACAGTGGCGCGCTATGTGGCCTGACTACACTCGACGCAAAGCCCGGTCGCGCGTTCCTGCACCTGCTCAAGCGCGGCAACATGGTGGTCAGCCATCGCTCCGCAGACGGAACGCCCGTGCGCGTAGCGCTGTCCGAGCCGACCCTGTTGTTCTACCCGCGCGCGATTGAACATGCGTTCGAGAACCCGCCCGTAGACGGCTCGGATCTGGTCTGCGCAACGCTGAACTTCGAGGGCGGATCGCAGCATCCACTCGTGGCCGCACTACCGCCGGTCGTCGTCCTTCCACTGGATCGGGTTGATGGGCTCGCGCAAACCCTCGACCTGTTGTTCGCCGAAGCCGCGCGCGTACGTTGCGGCCATCGTCTGCTTGCCGACCGCCTGTTCGAAGTGCTTCTGCTGCAGTTGCTTCGCTGGCTGCTTGATCATCCGCATGAAGTCGGTTTGCAGGAAGGGCTGCTGGCTGGCTTGTCCCATCCACGCCTGGCAAGGGTTCTGACGGCTGTCCACGAGCATCCGGAAGGGCCCTGGACGCTGACCTCGATGGCCGAGATCGCTGGCATGTCACGCAGCGCCTTCGCTGCCACGTTCCATGAAGTGATCGGTTCGACGCCGGTGGCCTACCTGCAGCGCTGGCGCATATCGATCGCCAAGTCGCTGCTCAAGAGTGGCCTGTCGATCAAGGCGACCAGCCATCAACTCGGATTCAGCAGCGCGTCCGCCTTGTCGCGCAGCTTCGTCCAGACAGTTGGCGTATCGCCGCGCGCCTGGCTGCAATCGTGCGATTGAAGACCACCGAGCCACGCGGTTTGGCCCGACTGGATGCCGCTATCGTTCACGCTGACCTGATCAATTGAACGCTAGCAGCGCGCCGACCCGGGGATCTTCAGCCAAACCGGTGACAGGGATTCGTCTTGGATTCAACCCGTCGACGCAACAGCTTGTCGATATTTATCAGCGGGTGTTTCATAGCCTAGCGTCTTCCTTGGCCGATCGTTCAATTGTCGCGCTACGGCATTTAGCTTGGCTTGGGAAACAATTGATACGGGCCCGCCGCTACACGGGCCATCCCGGTCGAACCGGCTATAGTGCAGGGTAGCTTGAGTTTCGCGGCGCTTTTCCGGGTGTGCTCCGTTCCAGGGAATTGATTCAGGAGAATTCGTCTGTGTTGATCAGCCTGTTCTTGCTGCTGTTGGCGGTAATGGCGGTTGTTGTTGCCGTGCAACTGAATCGGCGCGCACGTTTACAGAATCTTCGCAGGTTTGCAGCTGCGACAGGCCGCACCTTGCGGCTTGATACCTGCGGCGGCATCAAGACAAACAATCTCTACGCGTATCTGTGCGCCCTTGCATCGGCACTTCGCACGCAGGCAATGCTTCAAGATTTCGAGTTGCGCCCCGGTGAGCTCAAGCACGCGATGACCGACGCGATCGAGTCGGCCTATTTGCTCAAGAGAGATGAATCGAACAAGGATGTAGCAAGAGGAGCGCTTTTTCTTTTTGCATCCTGTCTGGACGCCATCATGACCAGGGCTCTTTCTGGCGAGACCCCTCAGGGGGACGAGGGCAACTTCGTAGGCACCGCAGGTGCGGTGACGTTGCTCGCGAGCGTAGGGTGGCATCCCCAGGCGAATGCGGACCTGGTTACGTGCGCACTGTCGAAGGCGTCTCTTGCCGAAGGCCTGGCCGAATGTTGGCGCACGACAAATCAAGCCCATCGCGACCGGATGGAGTCCGCTTTCGAACGCGTTGTTCGCACCGCCCTGGATCCATCTACCGCTGCGTATGTCAGGCATAGGCTCTTCTCTGAACTGAAAGAAGACGCGCAAACGGCAGGTTGAACTGGCAGGCAAGGTACCCCCCGTATCCGCCATCTCGTCCGATGCACGACGTTCTTCGCGTGTGTGTGGCACGTATCGAAATCTGTCCACCTGATTGCTCCATGCGCGGCACGATCCTTTCCTGCCTTGCTGTTGTGACGTATTGCAACTCATTCGCATTTGCGTTTTAATCCCGCTCGTCTTCTCCCCCCGATAAGTCCGTACTTCAACGGACCGGGCCGCGATGGCCGATCAGCCCCGATGTGCGGTGTTGGCGGTCTGTCGGCCTGACTGTTCGGCCTGGGCCAGCCGTTTGCAGCCAACCCGGAAACATCAAACCAGGAATCGTCCATGTCACCGATCAAGAGCCGCAAGCACGCAAACACCCTACGCTCGAGCAACCAGCCGCTACTCGCCGCACTGACCACCGGAATGGCACTGGCGTTTCCGGTATCGGCAGCGCTCGCCCAGAACGAGCACTTGATGCCTGATTCGGCCAATGCCGCTGAGTTGAACACGATCTCGGTCGAAGGATTTTCAAACGACGGCTACAAGGTCGATGAACTGGCGTCGCCCAAGTTCGTGAAGCCGCTGGTCGATACCACGCAGACCATCCAGGTCATCTCCAGCCAGCTGTTCGACAACCAGGGGGCGACAACGCTGACTGAGGCGCTGCGCAACAGCCCCGGCACAGGCACCTTCTATGTCGGTGAAAACGGCAATACGACGACCGGCGATGCGGTAAACCTGCGCGGCTTCGATGCCTCGTCGAGCATCTTCGTCGACGGCATGCGCGATCTCGGCACGGCATCACGAGACCTGTTCAATATCGATCAGATCGAGGTGACCAAGGGCGCGGCCGGTACCGACTACGGTCGATCCGCACCCGGCGGCGTGATCAACATGGTGTCCAAGCAGGCAATGGCCGGCAACGCACTTTCTGCGGCCATCTCGCTGGGCACTGACAGCCAGCAGCGCATGACAGCAGACTGGAACAGCAGCATCAACGACAGTTCGGCTTTCCGCCTCAACGTCATGGCCCAGGATAGCGGCGTCCCCGGTCGCGACGAGGTCGAGAACAACCGCTGGGGCATTGCGCCTTCTCTGGCTTTTGGTCTGGGTACCACCACGCGCCTCTACCTCAACTACTTGTACGTCAAGCAGGAAAACCTCCCTGATGGCGGTGTTTTCACGATCGGCCTCCCGGGCTACACCTCACCGGATCCGGAACGCCCGCAGATCGGCGAAGCGCCGATGGTCGACCCCGACAACTTCTATGGCACCACTTCTGACTACGACAATGCCGACTCGAACATGTTCACGGCGCGCGTCGAACACGATTTCGACAATGGCATGGCGCTGCAGAACACGACCCGCTGGGGACGCAATTCGCAGGACTACATGCTCACCGCCTACCGAGGCAATTCCGAAAGCATCGTCACGCCCGATCTGAATGACCCGACAACGTGGTCCATGACGCGCAGCATTCCAACGTTCAAGGACCAGGTCTATGACATCCTTGCCAACCAGACCAACCTGCTCATGCACATGGAATCGGGTTCTGTCGAAAACGATCTCAGCGTAGGTATCGAGTTGTCACGCGAAGAACTCGACGGCAAGGGAATCGGCGTGCTCGATGACACAAGCTGGCCTGCTGCCAACATCTATGCGCCCAATCCTGACGTGACTGGACTGACCTGGGGGCCCACGGGCGCGAAGTACTCCGGCAGCAGCGACACCGTTGCCGTGTACGCCTTCAACACGGTGACGCTCAACGAGCAATGGCAACTTAACGCCGGCGCACGCCTGGACAACTATGAAACCGACTTCGACAGCGTGGTCATATGTGGATCGCGTGGCGCGCCGGTTTGCGGCGATCTCCCGCCGGGCACCCTGATCACCGGCGTCGATGACCGCATTCGCGACAACCTGTTCAGCTGGAAACTCGGTGCGTTGTACAAGCCGGCCGAGAACGGCAGCATTTACGCGAACTACGAAATATCCCAACAACCTCCGGGTGGTGGCTCGCTGGAGCTGAGCGCCTCTGCGAACAATCTCAACAATCCGATCTACGACCCGCAGGAATCCGACACCGCGGAAATCGGTACCAAGTGGGAACTGATCGACCAGAAACTGTTCCTGAGCGCTGCACTCTATCGAACCAACATCACCAACGAGCTCGTGCAGGATCCGGTTGATCTCAACTACTACCAGACTGGCGAAAAGCGCGTTCAAGGCATCGAGCTTGGTGTCGTTGGCAACATCAATCCGAACTGGTCGATTTCCGCCGGATACACCAGCATGGATGCCGATGTGGTCGACGGTACCAACGTAGCCCAGGATGGCTCTGCCGGACTCACCTATACGCCGGAACACGCATTCACCTCGTGGACCACGTATCGACTGCCGTTCAACCTGACCATCGGCGGTGGCGTCCGCTATTCCGGTGCGCTCAAGCGTGGAACCGATGGTGCACTCGGCACTCCGGAATCGACCGACAGCTACTGGGTCGTCGATGCTGTCGTCAGCTATGCATTCAACGAACATGTTGACCTGCAATTGAACGCCTACAATCTGTTCGATGAAGAGTACGTGGCCGCCATCAACAAGAGCGGTTATCGTTATACGCCGGGTGTTCCACGTTCGTTCCTGCTGACAGCCAACCTCAGCTTCTGACCAACCGCGTCAGAGCGCCAAAGGGCACGCCATGTTGCTGCATGTTCCCGACGTACTCGACAAGACGCAGGTCGCCAGAATTCGTTCTGCGCTTGCGTCTGCCAACTGGACAGATGGAAAGGAAACGGTGGGCGCGCAGGGAGCGCGGGTAAAACGGAATCGCCAGCTTCCGGATGCCTCCCCGCTGCGCCAGGAGCTCGGCCAGGTCGTCCTCGACGCACTGGCCGCAAGCCCCCTGTACTTCGCTGCCGCCCTGCCGCTGCGCACGCTGCCTCCGCGGTTCAACTGCTATGAAGGCGGCGGGACCTACGGCTTTCATGTGGATGGCTCGGTGATGTCGCTTGCTTCGCCAGGCGGCCAGCATGCCGGCCATCTGCGCACCGACATCGCGTGTACGCTGTTTCTCAGTGAGCCCGACGAATATGAAGGCGGTGAACTCGTGGTCAGCGACACCTACGGCGAACACGAGGTGAAGTTGCCAGCGGGTGATCTGATCGTGTATCCGGCCAGCAGCCTGCACCAGGTCCAGCCTGTCACGCATGGCGCCCGGCTGGCGTCGTTCTTCTGGGTGCAAAGCATGATCCGTGACGACACCCGACGACGCCTGCTGTTCGACATGGATGTTGCGATCCAGACGCTGACCCACAGCGGTGCCGACGAGAAGTCCGTGCTCTCACTGACCAACGTCTATCACAACCTGCTGCGCCAATGGGCCGAGACCTGAGATCGCTGCATCAGCGCAATCAGTAACAATTGTGTATCGCCTGAATTCGTCGTGCTGCCGTTCATCGATCTCTACGACACGCTGCCATCCTGGCCAGGAACGATGGTTCTCGTCAGCGCGGATAGCCAGGGATGTTCATGCCGAGCATGATGTCGCGATGAACCAGCTAGACGCCCTGGTCGTCGCGCTGCGGCCTGCTTCACCCGGTCCGCCGCGCTCAGTGTGCAATTGCGCACGATGCGCATCGGCCTGCAACGGATCGTCGCTGAAGGTGATGTCGTCGATGTAGCAAGTGCCCTTGCCCGGTTCGACGACATGCATGTGGATGTGTTCGGGAATGTCACGCGACGGATAGGCGCCTGGCCGAATCGTCAGGAATCCATAGCGGCCTTCGACATCACTGCGCACCCAGCCACGAAATCCGCCGTGCCGCGTCGCAGCCTTCGGATAGATGCCGAGTGCATTGGTCTGGTAAGCGTAGACGACGATGCCGGACGCAGGTGTGCCATCGGCAAGACGCACGACGCGCTCGAGGATCATCGCTTCGCCTGGCTTGCCTTGCGGCACAATGCGCGAGGACGATGTCATGTGCTTCGGCATGCCGACCAGAGCGAACTCACATCCCTCGCACGGGCCTCCGATCACCGGGAGATCCTCAGCCTTTGCGGCGCTTGCGAACGCGATAAGAACGATCACTGCCAAAGCTCTCAGACCGCGTTGCACGGCTCGCAGATCTCCTGATCCATCAAGGACTGACCGGGCGGCCGAGAGGCAACCCGGCTGGTCGTCGTGCAGACATCCGCTGAATTTTCCGCTACGGCTGGGCAGCCACTCCGTCACCCTTCAGATAGGTATCGAGGAAGGCCAGGATCTTGCCGTACCCTTCGATCTGATTCTTCTTCTTGCTGAATCCGTGGCCTTCG
>NZ_JBAWHJ010000261.1:0-17289 GCF_049593775.1 Dokdonella sp.
GCAATAAGAATTTCAAGCACTTGGAGCAACTCCTTGAGACTTTGGGCAATAGGGACGCGTTGCATCTGACCGCGATCCGAGCGCCGATGATACCAGCGTGTGCAAACGGTCTTGCGCGCAGCGTCGCGATTCCGGGTTCCGGCCCGGTGGCTTCACCAATCTCACTCGCTCAAGGCCGCCGCCACCAGGCGGACTCGAGCTCGCGACCGCGCTCGATTTCCAGTCCGGCGGAAACGAAACGCACGTGCAGATAACCGGACTCGGCAGTATTGAGCAGGTCGATGGAGCGCTCGGCGTAGCGGTTGCGGACTACCTCTGCCGGATGACCGAACTGGTTCCGGTAGCCCGACGAGACCAAAGCCAGTTGTGGTGCCAGTGTGTCGAGGAATCCTCCAGACGAAGCTGTCTTGCTGCCGTGATGAGGAACTTGCAAGACCAGTGGTCTTGGCAGGTCCGTGGCCAACGATGCGATGGCCGGCTCCACGCGATCGGTGGCGTCACCGGTCAGCAGCAGACTTCCATGGTAGCCCGTTACCGCGATGACACAGGAACGATCGTTGCTCTTGCCCTGCCCTGCACCCGCGGCGTGCAAGGTACGCATGCTGACGCCGCCTGAACTCCAGGCCTGCCCCGCCTGGCAGGCACCCGCCGCCATGATCAGACGCTCCGGCTCCCCGCTTTCAATCGGGGCGTCCGAAAATGCCAGATGCACGGCCATGGCACCCCCGGAATGATCGCTGTCACCGTGACTGATGACGATCCGCTCCAGAGCACCGACACCCAGCGCGTGCAGGCTCGGCACGACGACCGCGTCGCCGACGTCGAATCCGCTGGCATAGCGCGGCCCCGCGTCGTACAGCCAATATTGCTCGGGCGTACGCACGACCACCGATAGCCCCTGACCTACATCCAGCATCCAGGCTTCGAATTCGCCTTCACCGAGATGTTCTCGGGACGGGAGGACCAGGGGCAACACCAGGAACAGGCCAAGTGCGCGAGTCCGGAGGCCAAATGGCATCAGGCTCCAGCCGATACCTGCTATGGCGAGGGCGAATGCCCACGTTGGTGACGCGGCGAAGTAGCGCTGGGCCGAAGGCAATTCCGACATCCATTGCATGATCGGCCAGAAGCCGGCAAGCAAGGTGTCCGCAAGTCGCAACAATGGCAGGCCCACTGCCGGCAGCCAGGCGACAAACAGGCTGCCCGAGACGTTCAGGGGCACGATGACCAGACTGATCCAGGGCACCGCAATCAGGTTGGCCAGTGGGCCGATCAAGGAGGCCTGGCCAAAGAACCAGACAGTCAGGGGCAACATGGCCATGCTCAACACCAGCTGCATGCGCGGCATCTCGCGCCAAGCTGGCCGTTCCATGCGCGTTGACGATGTTGTCGCGAGAAGTATCGCCACACCCATGAAGGACAACCAGAATCCCGCCGACAGCGTCGCCAGCGGATCCCACAGGACAACGGCCATGGCGGCCAGGGCAAGGGCTTGGGCTACCGAGGTGGACCGCCGCGAGTAGCGCGCCATCAGTCCGACCCCGATCATCACCAGGGTGCGCACTGTCGGAATCCCCATGCCGGCGAGCAAGCCGTACCCCAGGGCGCAGGCCATCGCCACGGGCGCTTCTATCAGCGGGCCGGGAAGTCGCAGCGTCATTCGCGGGAACAGCTTCCAGAAGAGTCGTGCCAACAATGCACCGAACGCGGCGAACAAGCCGACATGCAATCCGGATATCGAGATCAGATGTCCTGTTCCTGTAGCGCGCAATACCTGCCAGTCGGCCTGACTGATGGCTTGCTGGTCGCCGACAGCCAGGGCGCGCAACAGCGATCTCGCCGAATCCGGGCCCAGCGCACCCTGGATGGCCTGGGCGATGGATTGCCGCCAGCCATCCACGCAAATGCCTGTCTGCTCGCCCATCGAGGCATTGCCTGGGGAATCGCGCACGTAGCCCGCGGCCACCCAGGCCCGCTGTGCCGAACTGCGCTCACCGTCATTGCCACCGGGATTGACGAGTCCGCGCGGAGGGCGCAGCCGCAGGCGCAACGTCCAGCGTGAGCAAGGCGCCAGCACGGGTGCGCTGTCGTACCAGTTCAGTCGAACATTGCCGCGCAACGGAAGCCTTGCTCCATCGAGCTCGGCAGTCTCGATATTGAAGCTGAAACGCGTACTGTCCGGGCCCGCCTGCGGAAGATCGATTACCGTCCCGACGACATCGAAATCACGGCCATGCAGCTCGTTGGGAAGTTGCGCCTCGAGCGCGCCACTGGCACGCAGCAGGGCCCAGGAAAAACCGAGCAGGAACCAGACCGGCGCAACGCCCCGGCGTGTCCGAAAAAGCAGGATCACGGACAACAGGATTCCGCAGATGGAGGCCCATGCAGGTGGCAGCGATGGCAGCGTGTGCGCTGTCACGACACCGGCCACCAGGCAGAACGCACGGAATGGCGTCAGACCAGGAAGGGTCCAGCGCCTGATCGCGAACCCTGAGCGATGTGGATCTGGTCCTCCTGCTTCCTGCATTGCATCGTTCCTTCCTGGAAACCAATGTCATCGAACCTGAGCGTCGAGCTCGCTGCGCCGCACCCATCACGCTAGCGACATTATTCCATCTTGCCAAATCATGCTCGTGATTGCGCAGCCTGCGAGAAGCAGGAGCCTACTCCGGCATGACCTCAAACGCCGGCATCGGCACCGAGTTCATGAATGCTTCCGCCACGCAGTTCCAGAGTGCGATCCATGCGCGCGGCAAGTCCGCGATCGTGCGTAACCAGCACAAGTGCCGTACCGATCTCGCGATTGAGCTCGAGCATGAGTTGATAGACCTGGGCGGCATTCTCCTCGTCGAGGTTGCCGGTGGGCTCATCTCCCAGCACGCAGGCTGGACGGGTCACCAATGCACGGGCCACCGCCGCGCGCTGGCGCTCTCCGCCACTGAGCTCGCCGGGCTTGTGCCCGATGCGGGCGCCCAGCCCGACGCGCTCAAGCAACTCCGTAGCCAGCTTCCGCGCCTCCGGAATCGAAGTGCCCCGGATCAACAGCGGCATGCAGACATTTTCCAGCGCGGTGAACTCGGGCAGCAGGTGATGGAATTGATAGATGAAACCAAGCGAGCGGTTGCGCAAGTCGCCGCGTGCCCTGTCGGACAAGCGTGACATGACCTGGCCTTCAACCTCGATCTCGCCAGCCGTTGCGGTATCCAGTCCACCGAGGATATGCAGCAAGGTGCTCTTGCCGGTACCAGAGGCGCCAACGATCGAAACCGTTTCACCTCGATGCACCTGGAAGCTGACATCGTGCAGAACATCCGTTCGCAAGTCGCCTTCCTTGTAGATCTTGGCGACACGATTCGCGCGAAGGATCACAGACTTGCCGGACCCGGCGGACTCTTTCAATTGAACACTACTCATAACGAAGCGCCGCTGCCGGATCGATACGTGCCGCGCGCCAGGCGGGATACAAGGTGGCCAGGATGCAGAACAGGAAAGCCGTCACCGTAATCCAGCCGACGTCGTTCCATTGCAGCTCCGATGGAAGCTCGCTGATGTAGTAGACATCCGCCGACAGGAAGGAAACGCCAAAAGTCTCCTCGACCCAGCGCACGAGTGCCGAAAGATTGAGTGAAAGCATCACTCCAAAGCCGACACCCAGAACGATGCCAAGCGTGCCCACCAATACGCCCTGCACCATGAACACGCCCATGATGCTGCCCGGACTTTGCCCGAGGGTGCGCAAGATGGCGATGTCGGCCTGCTTGTCGGTGACCAGCATGACCAGGGTCGAGACGAGGTTGAATGCCGCTACTGCCACGATCAGGGAAAGGATCAGAAACATGACCTTTTTCTCCATGGCGATGGCCTTGAAGAAATTGCTGTGTCCCTGCATCCAGTCTGTAACCCGATAGGATTGACCAAGCTGGCCGGAAATGTCCCTGGCCACGGCGTACGCGCGGAACATGTCATCAAGGCGCAGGCGAATGCCGGTCGGACCATTGAGCCGGTAGAGTGTCTCGGCATCCTGCATGTGCACGACCGCCAGGGCACCGTCATATTCCTGCATGCCGATTTCAAAGATGCCACTGACCATGAAACGCTTGAAGCGGGGTTGCACGCCCACTGGCGAGGTACTGACTTCCGGCGTGATGACAGTGGCGTAGTCGCCCACCTCAACACCGAGCTTCATCGCCAGTTCGCGCCCCAGCAGGATCTTGAATTCCCCGGGCACCAGGTCCGACAACGCTCCCTCGACCATCTTTCGATCGATCTCCGAAACCCTGGGCTCGTATTCGGGAAGCACGCCGCGCACGATCGAGCCGGAGACACGCTCGCCCTGAAGCATCGCTTCGCGCTCGACATAGGGCGCCGCTCCAAGCACATCAGGGTTGGCTTCCGCACGCTTCAGTGCTTCAGGCCAGTCGCGCACGCTTTCCCCCACGCCTTCCACAGTGGCATGCGCCACCATGCCGAGGATGCGGCTCTTCAGCTCATGGTCGAATCCATTCATCACCGAAATCACGGTGATCAGCGCGGTCACGCCGACTGCGATA
Source organism: Dokdonella sp. (assembly GCF_049593775.1). Lineage (GTDB taxonomy): Bacteria > Pseudomonadota > Gammaproteobacteria > Xanthomonadales > Rhodanobacteraceae > Dokdonella. The sequence continues at coordinate 4,551 of NZ_JBAWHJ010000261.1, forward strand.
CCCATGATCGAAACCAGCGATATGAACGAGATGAAATGATTGCGGCGCTTGGCGCGCGTATAGCGCAAGCCGATGAAGAATTCGAGCGGTCGGAACATGCCGGATTACTATCCTTGGGAGACGTTGCACGGGGTCAGGCCCCCGAGACTGGACCGCGCCGAGCTGAAAGAGTGCCGCAAGCCAGCATGGGGCGGCAAGCCCGCTGCCTGAATCTGCCCGACATCACCGGGTTTGCACCAACTGTTGCCTGGGTTCACCAGCAGCCAGCACCAGCAGCAGACGCCTGCGCAAATCGCCCTCACAATTGTCTGCAGCGAGGATGAATCGCGTACGAGCAACGGTGTCGTCAACGAACTCAAGCACCAGCAAGCCACCGCGATCGACGTGGCCAATCAGGCTGGCCGGATGATCAACACCATGGCCATCGACGAGGATCCAGCCACCCTCACCCCGGGCGATACGGAGATATCGGGGTTGCAGGTGTCGAAACAGGGCGAAACTCCCGAAGGAAGCTGCAATCAGCGCCAGCAACAATCGCCATTGAAGATCCAGGCCATTGAGCACTGTCGCCACCACGGCCAGCACGGTCATGCACGCGATCGCCAAACCAAGCAGGCGACTGGGCCGGTAGTCAAACGCGATTGCGGGCGCGGATTTCATCAATCACGCGAGCCTGATTCGCATCGGATGGTGATCCATTTCCGAGGATCCAGTTCCAGAGATCCGGATCCTGCTGCTCGAGCAAACCGGCAAATCCTTCGCGAAGCGTGGCATCTGCGTCGGCATGGCGTTCGTCCAGCCACCAGCCCACCAGTTGATCGAGTTCACGCGTGCCACGCCGGCACCTCCAGCGCAGTCGCTTGATCTCGGCGTCCATCAGCAGGGGATCGCCGTGCTCAGGCGCGTCGCTCGATCATGAGCTTCTTGATCTCTGCAATCGCCTTGGCGGGATTCAGCCCCTTGGGACAGGTACGCGTGCAATTCATGATGGTGTGGCAGCGATACAGGCGGAACGGATCCTCGAGTTCGTCGAGGCGCTCGCCGGTATCCTCGTCACGACTGTCGACGATCCAGCGGTAGGCCTGCAGCAGGATGGCCGGACCCAGATAGCGATCGCCATTCCACCAGTAGCTTGGGCAACTGGTCGAGCAGCAGGCACAGAGAATGCACTCGTAGAGGCCATCGAGCTTGGCGCGGTCTTCTTTCGATTGCAGGCGTTCTTTGGGCGGTGCCGCGCTTTGCGTGCGCAGCCAGGGCTTGATCGAGGCGTACTGCGCATAGAAATGCGTCATGTCCGGGACCAGATCCTTGACCACCGACATGTGCGGCAACGGATAGATCGGCACGTCGCCCTTCGAACAGTCCTCGATGGCCTTGGTGCAGGCCAGCGTATTCGTGCCGTCTATATTCATCGCGCACGAACCGCAAATGCCTTCGCGACAGGAGCGGCGGAAGGTCAGGGTCGGATCGATCTCGTTCTTGATCTTGATCAGGGCATCCAGAACCATCGGTCCGCAGGTCGACATGTCGACCTCGTAGGTGTCGATGCGCGGATTGTCCCCGTCATCCGGGCTCCAGCGATAGACCCGGAATTCACGAACATTCGTCGCGCCGGCCTTGGCCGGATAACGCTTGCCCTGCTGGATCTTCGAGTTTTTTGGAAGTGCAAACTCAGCCATGACTGGAATTCTCCGTGCGAACCATAACCGTGACCCGCAGCATTTTGAGCATCAATACAAATGAAGCGATTCAATTTTCGGGTGGACAACCGCGCTGCAGAGCGCTTTTGCGAATCCCGATTCCCAAAACTCGAATCCCTGCCCTAATACACCCGCTTCTTGGGCGGTATTACCTCGACATCATCGCTCAGCGTGTACATATGCACGGGGCGGAAATCGAAGCTTGAAGCTCCCTTCTCGTCGACCTTGACCAAGGTGTGTTTCTGCCAGTTCGCATCGTCACGATCGGGGAAGTCTTCGTGTGCGTGGGCACCACGACTTTCCTTGCGCTGTTCCGCCGAGTTGATGGTGGCCACTGCGTTGTAAAGCAGGTTCTGCAATTCGTAGGTTTCGATCAGATCCGAATTCCATACGAGCGAACGATCACTGACCTTGACGTCTTCGAAGCTGGCGAACACTTTCGCCATCTTGTCGCAGCCTTCGGTCAATGTCTTCGACGTACGGAAGACAGCAGCATCGCTTTGCATCGTGCGCTGCATGTTGAGCCGGATTTTTGCAGTCGGTGACGCGCCATCGGCATTGCGCAGCTTGTCGAGGTTGGCCAGTGCCTTGTCGCAGGCTGTTGTCGGCAACACCTTGTGCGGCATGCCCGGCTTGATGGTTTCGGCGCAACGATTGGCAACGGCGCGACCAAAGACGACCAGGTCGAGCAATGAATTGGACCCCAGACGGTTCGCACCATGCACGGAGACGCAGGCAGCCTCGCCGATGGCGTACAGGCCCTGCACGACCTGGTCCGGGTTCTCGCCAACCTTCTGCACCACTTCGCCGTGGTAGTTGGTCGGTATGCCACCCATGTTGTAGTGCACGGTCGGCAATACCGGAATCGGCTGCCGGGTTACATCGACATTGGCGAAAATGCGCGCACTCTCGGCGATGCCTGGAAGCTTTTCGTTGATGACCTCATGACCAAGATGGGTCAGGTCGAGCAGGATGTGATCCTTTTCGGGACCAACGCCACGGCCCTCGCGGATCTCGATCGTCATCGACCGGCTGACCACATCGCGTGATGCCAGATCCTTGTAGTGCGGCGCATATCGCTCCATGAAGCGCTCGCCACTGGAATTGCGCAGGATGCCGCCTTCGCCTCGAACACCCTCGGTGATCAGGCAACCGGCACCGTAGATGCCGGTAGGATGAAACTGGACGAACTCCATGTCCTGCATGGCCAGACCAGAGCGAAGCATGAGGCCGCCGCCGTCACCGGTGCAGGTATGCGCCGATGTGGCACTGAAATAGGCGCGACCATAGCCGCCGGTTGCCAGTACCACGCCGTGGCCGCGGAACAGATGCAGGGTTCCTTCGGCCATGTCCAGGGCAAGCACGCCGCAACAGGTGCCTTCACTGTCCCAGATCAGGTCGAGTGCGAAATATTCGATCATGAAGCGCGCGTCATGCGCGAGCGATTGCTGGTACAGGGTATGCAGCATCGCGTGGCCGGTACGATCGGCGGCCGCGCAGGTGCGCTGGGCAGCCGGGCCTTCACCGTACTGGGTCGTCATTCCGCCGAAGGGACGCTGATAGATCTTGCCGTCCTCGGTGCGCGAGAACGGTACGCCGTAGTGTTCCAGCTCGATGATTGCAGCCGGCGCTTCCTTGCACATGTACTCGATCGCGTCCTGGTCGCCGAGCCAGTCGGATCCCTTGATCGTGTCGAAATAGTGATAGCGCCAGTCGTCCTCACCCATGTTGCCGAGCGCTGCAGAGATTCCACCCTGCGCCGCCACGGTATGCGAACGGGTGGGAAAGACCTTGGTGAGACAGACCGTCTTCAGCCCCTTTGACGCCAGACCGAAGGTTGCGCGCAAGCCAGCCCCACCGGCGCCAACGACGATCATGTCGTACTGATGTTCCTGGATCTTGTAAGCAGACATGTTCAAGCCCCCAATGCGATTCGAACCACGGCGAGAATGCTCGCCAGGGCAGCGAGGGCACAGACAAACTTCACCAGCAACTGGCACGTCAGCGCCAGCCACGGTTTGTGCACGTAATCCTCGATGACGACCTGCATGCCCAGTTGCCCGTGCCAGAACATGGCCACCAGAAAGGCAATCAGCAGGATTGCGTTGCAGGGGTTGGCGACTGCGGCGCGGGCTTGCGGATAGTCCGAACCGATCAGCGTCATCAACAACCAGACAACATAGACGCACAAGGCCAGCAGGGCGACGGCGGTGATGCGCTGGACCATGAAATGGTGCACGCCGTCTTTCGCCGAGCCGAGGCCACGCGCGTTCTTGATCGGGTGGCGGAATTTGTCGGCCTGGCTCATGCGGCACCTCCGCGACTGCAGACAAGTATCCAGATGATTGCCGTCAGCACGAAACTGCCGATCACCGAAACCCAGGAGTTGCTGACGAAACGGGCGATCGAGAAGCCGAGGCCCGCATCCTGCAGAAGATGGCGTATGCCGTTCAACCAGTGGTAGGCCAGAGCCCAGGTCCAGCCGATCAGAACCACTTGCCCGTACCAGGTCGCAGCGAGGCCGAGTACACAGGCCCATGCATCCGGCCCGCTGGCGAGCGCGGCAAGCGATGCAGCGGCGAGAAGACTGCCGACGACGAGAATGACACCGGTCGCCCGGTGCAGGATCGAGGTGACCATCTGGATCTGCCAGCGATAAACCTGCAGATGCGGAGACAGCGGTCGAGCGTTTGGAGGCATGGTGCAGGCCCTTGCTGTTGGCTGGCGACCCGAAGGTCAGAATCCGGGACGGTTGTCCCGGAAGTCGATGCAGCGACCATCTTTTTCCCAATCGCCGTAGCGAACGGGGTCCAGACCACCGCGCCCGCCGATTTCTTCGGGCGTTTCCTCGACGCGTGACGCATCGGCCTGCTCATCTGGAGCGGGCACATTCTTTATCGCGTCAGGGTGTGGTTTGGGCTTCGACATGAGATTTGTCAACTGCAAAATCTTAATGCCCACGGCGCTTTCTGACAACCGGCACGTCAACCTGCGTCCGTTGCAAGTAAGATCGTGCGGTGAAGAAAATGTGTTTTTCAGGAGATGGCAACGACCTTGAGCAAGTTCATGGACAGTGCGGAAATCGTCGAGATGTCGGGGCCGGAGGCAGAAACCTTCGCGCAATCCCAATTCAGCAACGATGTGTCGGCCCTGCCCGTCGGCAGTTGGCATTGGAACGCCTGGCTTGATCCTCAGGGGCGCGTGCGCTTCCTTTTCGCCCTTCTCCACCTGCAATCCGGGCAATTGCTTGCATGGCTACCCATGGGCAATGCCAATGACATGGCGAGCGGACTGTCGCGCTTCATTTTTCGATCCCGCCTGACAATCACCGCCCTGCCTGAAGCGTGCCTGCTTGAAACCCCCATGGTCGACAAGCCAGAGCAGGCGCTCGCATACGGCGATGACAACTGGTCGATCAATCTGCCCGGCCTGCCGCTTCGACAAGTCACTATCAGCCTTGGGCGGCCAGACTCGACCCAGGACACTGCACGCCTCCTCGAATGGCGCTCGGCTGATATTGCCGCCGGGCTTCCGTGGATCGCGGCCGAGCTGTCGGGAGAATTCACCCCGCCGGCCCTCGGCCTTGAGCGGCTTTCGGCTGTGAGCCTGAGTAAAGGCTGCTATCCGGGACAGGAAATCGTCGCACGCTTGCACTATCGCGGCGGCAACAAGCGCCATTGCGTACGCCTCGCCATCGAAGGCGACCATTTGCCGCCTGACGGCGAATGGATTCACGAGGATTTGAGTGATGCGGCCGCAGGGCGCATCCTCTATGCAGCGCAGTCCCCGAACGCAGGCATTCAGGCATTGGCAATCCTGCCCGCAGGCCTGACAGATGGCACTGGCCTGCGACTGGCATCAGGCGCCAGGATTACGAACATGGAAAAGGCGTAACCGACTGTCCGTGGCAGCAAAATTGGTAAGGACCTTGCATGATTCGTCCGAGCCGCAGCAAAGACGAGAAAAGGAAACAGGACGCATGAGCAGCTTGACCCGCAAAAGCACGTATGGCCACCTCGCAACGGGCCTGGCATGTCTCGCCCTCCTGACGACTGCATCGCTGGCCGCGGCAGCCCAATATCGCTTCACCCCGGAACCGACCTACACGCCAGAGGCAGCGGAGGAAATCTACAAGCCGCTGCTCGACTATCTGAGCAAGGCCACCGGCGAAACCTTCGTTCTTGATATTCCCTCAAACTACTCGGACTACTGGCGCGAAATCCGGCAGCCTGACAATACCGACTTTTCCTACGACGAAGCCCATTTCGCCGACTATCGCATCAAGCGCTCGCAATTCATCCCGCTTGTCCACAGGTTGCAGCCCACCTCATACACCTTGCTCGCCAGCCCGTAGTTCGAGGGCGAGAGCAACAGTACGAAGGGCCTGGAAAACGCGAGCATCGCGACCATGCCTGCCCCCAGCCTGGGCTATGCACTGCTCGCCGAGATTTTCCCGGATCCGGTCCAGCAACCGGAGATCAAGTCCAACTCGACTTCATGGCGAGATGCCATGGACATACTCAATAGTGGCGAAGCCGACGCCATGATCTTCCCGACCTGGATGCTCGAGACTTTTGGCAACCCGAGCCACATCACCGTGTTCACCTCCAGAGAGTTTGCCGGCCCCGCCATTCTTGCCTCACCCAACGTGCCCGAGGACGTTCGCAACAAGGTGCGCGATGCCCTGCTCAACGTCGAAGGCGCTCCCGAGCTTGCAGAGCTGCTGCTCGAATTGGGCGTGACCAAGTTCGTTCCAGCGTCCGCCGAAGACTACGACGGCGACCAGAAAATGCTCAGCGGGTTCTACGGATACAAGTAGGTTCGCCAGTCGCACGCCCAGCCAGACGAGAGCACAGGCACAAGCCGACTACACATCGACATATTCGACATGATGGATAGCCTTGTCAGCGCGTAGCTGCACGCGTCATGCGGCGTTGCTGCCGCACTTCATCGATCGAACCTGACGCTGCACCGCAGCATTCATTCAAGCCCAAACTGAACACCGCGTTCATGTTCAGGTTCGTTTTTGAGTGACAACTCCACAACGAGGAAGTAATCTCCGCGCCGAGTCGTATGAGTGGTGGTGTTCATGCCCGCCCGCAACTTTCAGTTTTGATGATCCAGATACCGTTCAGTCATCTTTGCTAGAGATACGAAACACCGAGTCGGAACGACCGCCGCGACAGGCAGACGACTAGACCCGGATCAGGAGGCGCAGCAGACGCGCGCCGGTTAATTCCAACACGTGCAGTGCGGTGGTAACGAATTAGGCAATTCGCAACCGGAACCGCCTGCGCATCGTGATGTCCGACTTGAAGTCGAGCGGATATCTGATGGCTGAAAGGTAGCACCCACGGTTCCAGGCATCGCAATGCAGATGCCGCCGTGTGCGAAACCGGCAGTCAGGTTTGCAGGAGAAACAAACAATGAAATTGGCATGGTTACTTTGGCTGGCATCTGTAATGCCGGCCCATGAGGCCGATCGAACGTGCCTGGCTGCGATGGTTTACCTCGAAGCGCGCAGCGAGTCGCAGTTGGGGCAAGCTGCAGTAGCCGAAGTCGCCATGCGTCGCCGTGATGACGGACGCTGGGGCGACAGCGTTTGTGATGTCGTCAACGCACGTTTGCAGTTCGCGATTTCCACAACCAACAAGAATTACATGTTGCGCAATCCTGAAGCTTGGGAGAAAGCGTGGCTGGTGGCGGACCACGCCATGCAGATGTGGGACCTGCCGGTCGAACAACGCGAATTCGTCGTACCGGATGCCAGCCATTTCGTCGCCGGCGATCTTGCGTCTCCTGCCTGGAGCAAGGGCCATCCAGTCGCAGTCATCGGCGCGCACAGTTTCTACAGCATCAACTAGAAACACAGATTCATGAAACGAAAAAAGCCGGCCATTGGGCCGGCTTTTTTCGTTTCAGCGATGTCACTACACGCGAGGCGGACTTACCAGCCAGGCACCACGTAGCCATTGTCGATGTAGATGGGATCGCCGCGACGAAGTCCGTAGGAATCCGGTTGCTCGAAGGTGAAGGTTCGGCCCGAGCCATTCATGCGAACCAGGATCCGGTAAATGGTGCGGTATCCGTTGTTGCGTTTTTCGACGTTGTTTCCTATCACCCCGCCAGCCACCGCACCGGCAATGGTCGCCGCTGTTCGCCCATCACCCTTGCCGACCTGGTTGCCCAGCGCTCCGCCGATTACGGCTCCGAGCACCGCGCCCCCGCCGGAGCTTGAATTGCGCTGCCCGATGGATTGGATGTCCATCACGGTCCCTGACTCCGCCCTTGCTCCAGCAGGCGGATAGCCTCCGCCATAGCCGTTGGGCTGCATGGGAGCGCACGCAACGATGGCAAGCATTGAAAATATCGCTATCACTGTTCGAAACATCATGGATCTGCTCCTCGCAAGGACAGTTTGACTGGAAAGACACACTGGCAAGAATGTCATCCACAGATGAACCTCCGCCCAATGATGATGATGTTGATGAATGGCGTGCCTGGATTTCATCGCCAGCGGCGGCTGCATGCAAAGGCGCAGCGAAAACCCAGCGGCACTGACTCGGCAGACAGGGTATGCCGCGGCACGAGCATCCTGATCAGGCAGGTATTCGACAGGCCGCCATGGGCAACGCAGTGTCCTGCCAAACACGCCACCCGGCGCCGTTGCCAACCTGCCCATGCCTGTCCTCCGCAACAGGCATGGGTTAGCATCGCGCGCAGTCCAGGATCAAAAGTCTATGCCCGAACAAACCACGCAACTCGATGATCTGCGCAACATGGATGCCGAAGCTGCTGCACGCCGATTGAGCGTTCAGCCGGACGATTCGATCGCCGCTTTACTGCATGCCATGGGACCGGGGCGCGGACTCGCCATACTGGATCGATTCGGTCCGGAACGGCGTGGCAGGATCGCCTTCGCAGCGGGCCAGGGCACCAGCGAGCAATGGCAATCCAGCCGCAATTGGCCCGAGGGTTCGGTCGGGCGCCTGATGGAACCCGCACCCGAAGCCTTCACTCCGGATGTGCAGGTCTCCAGCGCACTGGAGAGCTTGCGTCCCGTCGCATCGCGGACCCTGGTCACCTATGTGTTTGTGGTCGATACCAAGCACAGTCTGATCGGCGTGGTTACCTTTCGCGAACTGGTATTCGCCCGCCCCGACCAGCGTCTTGAAGAAATCATGGTGCCGCATCCATTCTCCCTGCGACCGGATACGGATGTCGTGGACGCAATGCGCGAAGTGGTGCGCCGCCACTACCCGGTCTACCCGGTCTGCGACATCGATGGCCGCCTCATCGGCGTGGTACGCGGCTCGGTCATCTTCGAGGAGCAGGCATTCGAGATCAGCGCGCAAGCGGGTTCCATGGTCGGCGTCGAGAAGGAAGAGCGCCTGAGTACATCGTGGATGCGCAGCCTCAAGTTCCGACATCCGTGGCTGCAATTGAACCTGGTTGCAACATTTGCCACAGCGGCGGTGGTCGGGATATTCCAGGACACCATCAACCACATTGTCCTGCTTGCAGTCTTCCTGCCCGTACTCTCCGACCAGTGCAACAACACCGGATGTCAGGCGCTGGCCGTCACCCTGCGAGGAATGACCTTCGGCGAACTCAAACCCGGACAAGGCTGGCGTCTCATAGGCAAGGAATCATGGCTGGGCATGGTCAACGGTTCGTTGACCGGGCTGCTTGGCGGCACCGCGATGTACCTGCTCGCAAGCAACCAGGACAATCCCGATGCATGGCTGCTGGCCACCATCACCTGGATGGCAATGACCGCCAGTTGCGGAGTCGCAGGTCTGGTCGGTGCCGGAGTCCCGCAGATACTGCGCAAGGTTGGCGCCGATCCAGCCACCGCTTCGAGCATTTTCCTGACCAAGGCAACCGATATCGTCAGCCTGGGCATGTTCCTTGGACTCGCTGCCTGGCTGGTTGTGCGCTAACAGCGTGGCGATTCTCGCGCCTGCCACCGTCAGGATGAAACCCGGCCCCAGCCATGCTGATTGATAGCCATAGCCACATCGACACGGAAGCCTTCGGCACTGATCGAAGCGAAGTCCTGATGCGTGCTGCAAGCGTGGGCGTCCATCGACAGATCGTCCCGGCCATTGCACGTTCGGGCTGGAAAAAGCTTGGCGAGCTTTGCGCCGACAACCCTGGGCTCTATCCAGCCTTTGGCCTGCATCCGATGTTCCTGGCGCAGCATAGGGTTGAGCACCTCGACGAACTGGCCGGACTCGTCGAGAAACGGAGACCTGTGGCGATTGGCGAGTGCGGACTCGATTTCTTCGTAGACGGACTCGACCGCGAAACCCAGACCATGTTCTTCGAGCGCCAACTGGAACTGGCCCGAGACTTCGACCTGCCCGTCGTCGTCCATGCCAGGCGTGCCTTCGATGCAGTGGCCGCCTGTATCCGGCGGATCGGAAAGCTGCGCGGTGTCATCCACAGCTTTTCGGGCAGCACCCAACAAGCCGAGGCGTTCTACAAGCTCGATTTCATGCTGGGTATCGGCGGGCCGGCAACGTATCCGCGCGCCCATCGGCTGCGCAATCTGGTCGCGGAAATGCCCGGCGAATTCCTCTTGCTGGAAACCGATTCGCCCGATCAGCCATTGTCAGGGCACCAGGGCGAGCGCAATGAACCATCCCGACTGCGCGAATTGCTGACCGTTGTCGCCGAGCTGCGCAATACGAGTGAAGAGCAGACGGCACTCTTGACCACCACGAATGCCGAGCGCTTGTTCAAGCTGCCGGAATTCAGCCAGACGCAGCACCCGTCAGCCGGCCGCTGACTCGCCTCAGGATTCGCTCGTTGCGAGCAGCTTCTTGATTGCCGCGGCCACGGCGACAAAGGCAAACGTGGCGGTCACGTGCGTAGCTGCGCCGAGACCGCCCCCGCAATCCAGCTTGAGTCCGCCCTCCCCCGATTCCGGACGCAGGCCACAGACGCTGCCATCGGCCTGCGGATAGCGCACATTTTCCAGTGAGTAGATCGCCTGCACGCCGAAGTAGCGCTTGGGTCCGCGCGGGAAGCGAAACTCCTCGCGCAACTTCTTGCGGATCAGGGCGAGCATGGCATCGTGTTCGGTACGCGAAAGATCACGTACGCGGACCAGTGTCGGATCGATTCGCCCACCGGCCGAACCACTCACGATCAATGGCAGCTTTCGCCGCCGGCACCAGGCAATCATCTCGACCTTGGTGCGGAACGCGTCGCAGCAATCGATGACAAGGTCGTAGCCGCGATCCAGCAACGCCTCCAGGTTGGCCGAGGTCAGAAAATCCGCAAAGGTTTCCACCTGGATCGCGGGATTGATGGCCCGCGCGCGCTCGGCCATTACCTCGACCTTGTCGCGACCGTACTGGCCTTCGAGCGCATGCAACTGGCGATTGGTATTGCTGACGCAGACATCGTCCGCATCGATCAGCGTGAGATTCCCAACCGCACTGCGGGCCAGCGCCTCGACAACCCAGGATCCGACACCACCGATACCGACAATGCAGACCCGCTTGGCGGCAAGGCGCGCACTGCTGCCCTGACCGTAGAGCCGATCAAGGCCACGGAAGCGTTCGTCCATCGGCAAGCTGTTTTCCAGGGTCGTATTCATGCGGCGCGGGAGATTATCACGCAGGCACGGTGGACGCAGATCCAAACGCAGGACGGAACTCGCTACCATTCGGGAGTCCTCACTCGGAACTATCCTTCATGCGCTACGTTGTTTGCTTGCTGGTCGGCCTGCTCGTCGGTGCGATTACCGCCACAACCGCCGCCAATATCCTCAGTCGCAGGGATCCCTATCCCGAGGCGCTGATGAGCGTCATGAAGCACGAACTGGAATCAGCCAGCGCTGCCGCCGACAAGCTGCAGTGCGAAGACGATCGCTATGCCATGAGCAAGCTGGCCATGCTGGTCGGCGACATCGAGGTTGCCTTCCCGGCTGGCCAGACTCCGGATCGGGTATTCCAGCTGTATGTCGAAAATCTCAGGAAGGCCATTTACAAGGCCGGGGACACACCCTGCCAGCAGCGCGCCCAAGCGTTGACCGATCTCAGGAACGCCTGTGAAGACTGTCATCGGGACTATCGCTAGGGAATCTGCGCTTGCACCTGTACAGGCTCCAGCCACCATTGCGCAACTTTCAGGTTGCATTTAGTCCCGGGACGTGCGAGCCTGATATGCAACCAGGAGGTGGCATATGACCAACAGCATCACCAAGGAAATCGAAATCAGCGCACCTGTATCCCGTGTCTGGCAGGCGCTGACCGACCACGAACAATTCGAACAATGGTTCAGGATCAAGCTGGAGGGACCTTTCCGGCTGCAGGAAATCACTCGCGGCAAGTTCACCCATCCCGGCTTCGAGCACGTGAAATGGGAAGCCACGGTCACGGCCATCGAACCGGAGCACCGTTTCGCGTTTACCTGGCACCCCTATGCCGTCGAAGCGAATACCGACTACTCGAAGGAAGAACCGACCCTGGTCGAATTCACGCTGCAACCAACATCCGGCGGAACGCTGCTCAGAGTCGTTGAATCCGGCTTCGACAAGATTCCTGCAGGCCGCCGCCCCGAAGCGCTGCGCATGAATACCCACGGCTGGGAAACGCAGATGAAGAACATCAAGCAGCATGTCGAGTAGCGCACTCGGACGGTTGCTGGAGGAAGCACCCGAGACCGCGAACATTTTCGCGGCACTCGGCGATCCGACACGACTCGGCCTTGTCACACGACTCAGCAACGGCTCGCAGTGTTCGATCAGTCAGCTAGCAGAGAATTCCACCCTGACCCGCCAGGCAATCACCAAGCACTTGCGGGTACTCGAAGATGCCGGCGTCGTCAGTAGCAGGAAGTCCGGCCGCGAGAACCTCTATGCCCTGAACCCGCAACGACTGCACGATGCGACTGCCTACATGGATGTCGTATCCAGGCAATGGGATCAGGCGTTGGGGCGCCTCAAGTCGTTTGTCGAGAGTTGATTGCCACTACCGGATTCGCGGCGCATCCGTTCGACGACACGGCGTTTCGCGATGTGGACA
>NZ_JBAWHJ010000262.1:0-1581 GCF_049593775.1 Dokdonella sp.
ATACAGGACCTTCGTGGTATCGGGTAATTGTAAGCTTGCCGCGTCTTCCCGGCTGCGTTCAACCACGTATCTGGAGTAGGTTTCCTTGTTGATCCTGACCGCACCGAGTACACCGAGCTCGACAATGTCGGCGGCAAAACAACGATCGTCGTAGCCCATCCTGCGGATGTAGCGCACCGCGGCCGGGGACAGGTTATCCGGTGGATCGTACTCTGGAATGATCACGCTGCCCTTCGGGTCGCGTCCGACCCGCCACCATTGCAGGCCGAGGAAGCCGGTCAGCAACAGCAGGCCCAGACCGAGTACCGCTTCACGACGATTGTCCGCAGCGAACCAGCGCAGTTTCTGTTCCAGGTCGGGAACGACAATGACGCCTTTCGGAAAGCTCTCGACCAGGGTCAGGCCATTCCCGGGAGGCAGGGCACGCGTTGTCTCGATCATCGCGCGGCCGTGTGCATCAACGCTGGTTGCATAGTCTTGCGCTTTCGAACCTTGCGGGCCCGTGTAGCCTTCAAGCGTTATGCGGCTTTGATCCACTTGTTCAGGCAAGGAGACGGTTGCACTGGCGCGATCGATGATGAAATCCCAACCGTTTCCGGTCACGTTCCAGTAGAGCTCGTCGTGTGATTCGAAGTGGCCGAGCTGGCGTGCCGTGCGATAGCGAAACGTGTAGGTGAACTCGCCACGGCCGAGATAGACGTTCGCATCACCAAAATAGACGCGCACGCCATTGGACAAGGCCTCGGCGTGCCACGGCTCGGGTTTGCCATCGCGGGCGACCCCGAGTGGTTCGAACACCACATGTACGCGATTGCCATTGGCGTCGGTGTAGCGGGTCGGGAAGTCGCGGTAGATGCCTCGGCGAATACGATTGCCTTCGGCGCGCACGCGGATCGTCTCGGTGACGCTCATCGAGGCGTCGTGAGCGATCGCGATATCGCTGTGGAACTCGAGAATGCGCTCTTCAGCGCACGCGCCGGCACTGCACAGCAGGGCAAGCAGGATCACGGTTACTCGAATCATTCTGGGCTTCCCGGTTGGCTGTATTCAGACTCCACATTCACGCAGGAACACGGCTCTCGCATCCGGCTTCTCGTGGCCTGCCTCAGTCCAGTACCTGCTGCCGTTCCAGCAAATCAATCCTGCGCGTCGGCTGCCTTTTCTGTCACGACGACCTTGTCCGGATCAAGCTGCCGGTCAAGCCAGCTCACGATCAGGTTGAACACATGCATCTTCATCGAATCCGAAGAGAGGCTGTGCTTGCCACCTGGATAAGTCATCAGATCAAACTGCACGCCGCGCTTTTGCAATTCCGCCATGAGCAGGGTGGAATTGGAGAACAACACATTGTCATCGGCCATGCCGTGAATCAGCAACAGCGGCGAACTCATGCCGTCAAGCCAGGCGAACGGAGCGCTGCGAATGTAGCCGGCCGCATTGTCCTCGGGCGTCGACAGGTAGCGCTCGGTATAGTGGGTGTCGTACAGGGTCCAGTCGGTAACCGGAGCCACGGCAACGCCGGCGGCAATGTCGCTGGATGCCTTGGCCAGCAGCATCGTCGTCAGGTAGCCGCCGTAGCTC
>NZ_JBAWHJ010000263.1:0-5980 GCF_049593775.1 Dokdonella sp.
ACTCCAAGGAGATGCCGCTGGAACGCTATTTCCGCGACGCAAAGATCACCGAGATCTACGAGGGAACCAGCGAAATCCAGCGTCTGGTTATCGCCCGCAACGAAACCGGGCTGCGCTGAGACAAGCCATTCCCGAGGGCAAGGGTGCCGCTCGATATCGCGACGGCGCCGCCATCATTGCCGCCATGCCCGGGATCACCCGGCATGGCGTGGCTAGAACAGCCTGAGGATCTCCGCAGACTTCGCGCCATCAACGGCGCCTGAGTCGTTTGCCACTTGCACCTGGTCACGTCCGCCGCGCTTGGCGGCGTAGAGCGCACGATCTGCGCTGTGCAGAAGGTCTGCTGGAGAGCGCCCGTGTTCGGAGAACGTCGCCAGACCGATCGAGACACTGACTGGTCCAAGTTTCTGGCGCCGATGTTCAACCAGCAGTGCCCGGGTGGCGAGGCGGATCTGTTCCGCACGTTCCAGCGCCTGCGCGCGGTCGGTTTCGTGCAGCAGCACGGTAAATTCCTCGCCGCCGTAGCGGCAGGCGATATCTTCGCTGCGGATGACCCTGGCCAGCATGATGCCGAACTGGACCAGCAAGGCATCGCCTGCGTCATGGCCGTGGTTGTCGTTGAAACGCTTGAAGTGATCGATGTCGAGCATGAGCACGCTGAGCGGACTGCCCCGGCGCTCCGCACGCTGGACCTCGCGCTCAAGGGAGGCTTCAAGATAACGTCGATTGAACAGGCCGGTCAGCGGGTCGCGCAATGATTGGGTGCGCAGGGTTTCCTGCAATTTCAGGTTGGCCAGAGCCATCGAAATCTGCTCGCACGCCGCGTTGGCGTTTCGGCGCTCCACATCGCTGATCTTGCGCGTGGCAGTCAAGGTCACGACGCCGAGTATTTCCCCCTGTGCCATCATCGGGATGCACAGGTTGTCGTGTTGCGGGTGCAGACTGATCGAGTGTTCCAGATGCTTGCACGTGAACGCCGGGATCGTGCCCGCAAGAGGATATGGATGGCCGCGTCGCAAAGCCCAGCAGTCGTCTGGAGCAAACAGGGCGTCGTCCTTGGCAGGCGATCCACCCCACTGGCCGACGGTCTCGACAAGGTTCTGCGAGGCGTTGATCAGTTGAATTGAGCCGGAGATATCGGGCAGCAGAAGTGGCAGCGATACGCTCAGTCCCCGCGCAGCTTCTCCGATGCTGCGACAGCCCTGCAGCATGTCGCCGAGTTCGGAGAGTTGTCGGAGCGTCTGGCTTAGCCGTTGCGCCTCGACGAGACTTCGGCGCAGATCCTCATTGGCTACACTTGCCTCGTCCATGCTGGACAGGCGCTGGCGTTGCTCACGACGGACTATGCCCAGGGCCAGGCCAAGGATGAATACGCTGAACAAGATGGCGCCTACCGTCAGTTTCCGGGTCAGGTTGGCCTGGTTGACCGTGCGACCCTCGTGCTCCGTGAGCAACTCCTGTTCCACTCGCAGCATGCGCGTGCCCAGTTCGTCGATCTGCAGGTCGTCGGTGCGGGAGCGCTGCATCTGTGGGGTTGCGCGTGCTGCGCCCAATCCGCCTTGCTCGTAGACTTCGAGTACCTCACGCATGGCACTTAGTCGGGCTGCGATCAGCGCGGCCATCCGATTCGCGTTTTTGCCCTGAACTTCGTTGTCGGCGACCAGTTCCTGCAACTTGCGACTGTGTTCGAAAACTGCCGGCATGCCGGCGGTGAAATCCGCAAGGCGCTCCACGCTGCCCGAGATCAGGTAGGCGCGCTGGCTGGCCTCGGAATCGTGCAGGCTGGCCAGTGTCTGGGTTATCTCCTGGCGCACGAGCATCGAATGGGCAACCCATTCTGACGCCGCAAGAAATTCTCCGACTACCCGGTAGACCTGGACCGCAACCGAGCCGAGGACGATCGCAAGCAGCAGGAACAGCGCGTTGACGCGCCGGCCGAATGCACGTCGAGTGGCAACACTTGTCACGCTGGTGCTGCCTGAAGTGATTGAATCTGACATCGGACTGCGTCTGGCAACCGTCAATGAACCTGGATTTGATTTTCATGTAGCAACAGCCGTGCCAAACGCGAGGCGAATAACCTGAAAAGTCCGAAGCCGGAGAAGGGCAGTGGGCTAGCGTTCAGATTGGCTACCTCGCACTGCAGCAATTGCACTGCGCAGCTGATGCCGACGTTGCCCTGCTCTATAGCTCATTGTCTGTCTTCGGGTGGATTCCCTCTGGGGTGCAGCGTATCCTCCGCGCCCACTGCCGCTATCCAGAAAATCTGCAATGAATGCTCCCAGTGCCGCCAACGATGCACAGCGTCTAGAACCCATCCTGAGTCAGATTTCGACCGAGTCAGGAGCAGCCCGCCAGCGCGAGGCACAGACCTTCGCCGCGCACTTCTTCCGCCATGTTCCGGCTGACGACATCAACGGGCGCGACGCAGGCAATTGGGCGCGTATCTCCCAGTTCATGCTCGAGTATCTGCGCCAGCGATCACCGAACACCGCGAAGATTCGTGTGTTCAATCCGCAGGTGGATCAGGAAGGGTTCGAAAGCGGCCATACGATGATCGCGGTGTGCACGGACGACATGCCATTCCTGGTCGATTCGGTTTCAATGGCGATCAACCAGGCGGGCTTGATGACCCACGCCGTGGTCCACCCGATTTTCAATGTCGAGCGTGATCCGGGCGGCCACGTGCTGTCCTTCGGTGATGAGCAGAGCACCTCTGGCTCGGCCGAATCGATCATGCTTTTCGAGGTCGACAAGATTGGCAATGCCGAAGAGATCGAGGCCCTGCGTCAGGCGATCACGGCAGCCGTCGAGGATGTACGTTCTTCAGTGACGGACTGGCCGCAAATGAAGGCCAAGATGCTCGAGATCGCAGAGAAGATGCCAAGCCTGAACTTGCCGTTCGACAAGGATTCCCTTGCCGAAGCGCAAGAGTTCCTCAAGTGGATTGCGGATGATCACTTCACCTTTGTCGGCTACCGTGAATATCGCGTCGTCGAGGAAGCTGGCGAGGAAGTCCTCAAGCCCGTCGAAGGAACCGGTCTTGGCATCATGCGCGGCTCCGAAAAGGGATTCGCCGCGCGATCCCTGAAATCGCTGGCAGCCAGGGACCTGGAAAAATCGGGTGCCGTCGGCGCACTCATCCTGACCAAGACCAACTCTCGTTCGCGCGTACATCGCCCCGGGCACATGGACTATCTCTCGGTCCTGGGCTTCGACGGCAAAGGCATGCCCGTTCTGGAACAGCGCTTCCTCGGCCTGCTGACTTCGTCGGCATACATGACGCCGCCCAAGCAGGTGCCGCTGCTGCGCACCAACTACGAAACGATACTCAAGCGCTCGGGACTCAAGCGCGATTCGCACTCGGGCAAGGCGCTGCGCCATATCCTCGACACGCTGCCGCGCGACGAGGTGTTCCAGTGCACGGTGGATGAACTTTACGAGATCGCCATGGCGGTGCTCGATTTGCGCGAGCGTGCGCGAACCCGCCTGTTCGTTCGCCGCGACCGCTACGGACGCTTCTTCTCCGTACTGGCCTATGTGCCGCGCGACCGCTTCAACACCGATGTGCGCGAGCGCATCGAGTCGATGCTGAAGTCGTATTTCCGCGCCGCTCGAATTGATTCAACCGTTCTGCTGGACGAGTCTCCCCTGGCCCGCGTGCACATGATCGTGCGGCCCGACCCGGGTGAACGCCCGGCCTGGAACGTGGCGGAGCTCGAAGCGGCCATCGCCGAGATCGTGCGCAACTGGCAGGACGACTTGCGCGAGATCCTGATCGAACGCCATGGCGAGGATCGCGGCGGCAAGCTGGCCAGTCGCTACGGCAAGGCCTTGCCGGCCGGCTATATCGAGAAAGTGACGCCACAGAATGCGGCAGTCGACGTCGAACTCGCTGCGGCACTTGCCGATGCCGATGACGTCCAGCTCAACCTGTATCCCTCGCGAAAGCATGAGGGCGTACTGCATTTCAAGGTGTTCCGTCTTGGTGCCGATATCACGTTGTCCGAAGTGATTCCGCTGCTCGAGAATCTCGGCCTCAACGTGCTTACGGAAAACCTTTACGAGATCAAGGGTGGTGGCAATGCCATCACGATCCAGGACATCCTCGTGCGACCGGGGCGCCTGGTATTTGATCTGGAGAACGTGCGCAAGCCGTTCCAGGAGGCATTCGAGCGCATCTGGCGTGGTGACGCCGAGAACGATGGTTTCAACAAGTTGATCCTGAGCGCGCAGCTCAACTGGCGTCAGGTCAGCGTCCTGCGTGGCTATTGCAAGTACCTGCTGCAGACCGGTGTGCCGTTCTCGCAGAGCTACATGGAGCAGACCCTGGCCAACTACCCGGACATGGCCGGGTTGCTGGTCGAGCTGTTCGAGGCCAAGTTCGATCCTGCGCGCCTTGATGGCGGCGTCGAGGTCATCGAGGAGGCGCGTTCCCGTCTGCGTGCGGAAATGGAAACGCTGATGCCGGAACAGGCCAAGACAGACAACCCGGGTCTGATCGACGAGCTCGTCTCGTCACGAAATCTTGATCGTGATACCCAGGTTCGTGTCATCGCCTGGACCATCCACACCCTGCTGGGTCGCGTCGCAAGTCTCGACGAGGATCGTATCCTTCGCGGTTTCAGTGCCGTTATCCGGGCCACGTTGCGCACCAACTTCTACCAGTGCGTGGACGGCAAGCCGCACGAGTACATGAGCCTCAAGTTCGACCCCTCGCAGCTGAGTGAATTGCCGAAGCCGCGTCCGTATCGTGAAATCTTCGTCTATTCGCCGCGAGTGGAAGGCGTGCACCTGCGCTTCGGCCCCGTCGCCCGCGGCGGCTTGCGCTGGTCGGATCGACGCGAAGATTTCCGTACCGAAGTGCTGGGCCTGGTCAAGGCGCAGATGGTCAAGAACACGGTGATCGTTCCGGTCGGTTCGAAGGGCGGGTTCTTCGTCAAGCGTCCGCCGGCCAGCGGCGAACGTGATGCGGTGCTGGCCGAAGGCGTGGCGTGCTACCGGATGTTCATCAACGGCCTGCTGGATGTCACCGACAACCTCGTCGAGGGCGAGCTGGTTCACCCGCAGGATGTCGTGCGCCATGACGATCCGGATCCTTACCTGGTCGTCGCCGCGGACAAGGGAACCGCAACGTTCTCGGATATCGCCAACGCGGTCAGTGCCGAACACGATTACTGGCTGGGCGATGCGTTCGCATCCGGCGGATCGGTTGGCTATGACCACAAGGGAATGGGAATCACCGCAAAGGGCGCCTGGGAATCGGTCAAGCGTCATTTCCGTGCGCTCGGGCGTGACAGTCAAAGCGAAGATTTCACCTGCGTGGGTGTCGGCGACATGTCCGGCGACGTGTTCGGCAACGGCATGTTGTTGTCAAAGCACATCCGACTGGTTGCGGCGTTCGATCACCGCCATGTATTCATTGATCCAAACCCGGATTCCGCCAGCAGCTATGTCGAGCGCCAGCGCATGTTCAAGGTGCCGCGTTCGTCGTGGGCCGACTATGACGCCACGCTGATCTCCGCAGGTGGCGGGGTCTATCCGCGTTCGGCCAAGACCATCAAGCTGTCCGCTGAAGCGGCTGCAGCCATCGGTATCGAAGGCGGCGAACAGGAAATTTCACCGAACGAGTTGCTGACGGCAATTCTCAAGGCCCCGGTCGACCTGCTCTGGAATGGCGGCATCGGTACCTATGTGAAGTCGACCGGCGAATCCCATGCCGATGCCGGCGATCGTGCCAACAATCCGATTCGAATCAACGGTGACGAACTGCGCTGCAAGGTGATCGGCGAGGGTGGCAACCTGGGCATGACCCAGCGTGGCCGCATCGAGGCGGCACTCAACGGCGTGCTTCTGAACACGGACTTCATCGACAACTCGGCTGGTGTGGACACCTCCGACCACGAAGTGAACATCAAGATCCTGCTCAATGACGCCGTGCAGCGCGGCGAGATGAGCGTTGAGCAGCGCAACAAACTGC
>NZ_JBAWHJ010000264.1:0-1785 GCF_049593775.1 Dokdonella sp.
GCAAGCGCAAAGCGATTTTCGCTTCTCCACTTTCTCTACAGATTCGCAGTTCAGGATGATCATCGAAACCTGAATCCCCACGAGATCGTTCATCATGAAAATCACCCGGAAACTCCTGTGCGCCAGCCTGCTGTGCATGTCCGCGTTCGCCATGGCGCAAGGTGGCCCCCCACCCAGCGTCGAGCAACGGGTCCAGGGCATGACCGAGCATCTCGGCTTGACTGCCGAGCAACAGGCATCAGTGACCACACTGCTCCAGGACAACATGGGATCGGGAAAGGACAGGGAAGCCAGCCGCGCCGCAGTTGACGCCGGCCTGATGTCGATCCTGACCGAAGACCAGTATGTCGAGTTCAAGGCTGCCCAGCCGAACCGTGAAGGCAGGCCGCAAGGCCGCGGGCCGGGTGGAAAGGGCGGTGGTGCAGACCGATGAGGTCGAGTCTCCAGTCCCTGGGCATTGGCCTCGGTCTTGTCGGTGCCGCATGCGGATTCTCTGGCGATGCTGTTGCCCTTCAGGTCGCCACCTCGTCTGACGACAGCGCTCCATCCGGCGTGGTCGATGAGGTTTTCCGCGATGGATTCGAGCTGGTCGTGGATGCCGGTTATGGCCTTGTCTCCGTCGCGGGCAGAAGCCTGCAGTTGAATGCATTTGCCAGCGGCTATACCGAGTTGTCGTGGCAACAAGTCGAAGGCCCGACAACCTCACTCAGCAGCAATTCTGTCCTCAATCCGATTCTGACCCTGCCGGCCGTTGCTTCCAGCCAGACCCTTGTCTACGAGCTGACAGCTTCCAACGGAGCCGGCTCGGCGGTTGCCGATCGTGTATCGGTTGAAATCTGGGTGGGCGCGGACAGCTCAGCGGACCGCACCGTCCTCGGTGACTTTTCTTCGCGTTCGCAGTGGTCGTGCGACAAGCTTCCGGTGGCTGCTCCGGCAGTGGCGGTGTCAGACAATGGAGCGAAAACCGCCATCACCGGCAACGGCATCCCTGACCACACCACGGGCACGTTCCCGAATGCCGGCAACCCGAACACGATCAGCGGGCAAGTCGTTGCCTATGAATTTTCAAACACGCCCACGCTGACCGGCATTGCAACCGACATGCAGGAGTTTGGTGTCAGCCTCAATGGCGTGAAGCTTGAGCGCGACACCGCCGAGAGCTACCTGAACCAGCGCGTGTGGAGTTACGAGGCGATCACGCCCGGCCTGGCTGAACAGAGCACGGCCGGTGCGCAATTCACCTGGCTCGGTACGGATTGCAACAACGCCCATGTGCAGCCTACTGGTGCGTATCACTATCACGGCCTGATGGAGAGCGTGATCAATGCGCTGGGCGAAACCAATGGCGTGCCTTCACGGATGATTCTTGGTGGCTACGCGGCGGATGGATTTCCCTACTACCTGCGCTATGGCTACAACGATCCCGATGACGCGAACAGCGGCCTGCGTGTGATCCAGGCCAGTTGGGAATTGCGTTCGGGGACTCGAGCCAGCGCACCATTCGGCGCCTATGACGGAACCTTCCGGCAGGATTGGGAGTACGTGGCGGGGTCGGGTGATACCGATCAATGCGGCGGGCGCTTCGGTGTAACTCCGGAATACCCGGGCGGCATCTACTACTACACCATCACCGATGATTACCCCTACATCCCGCGATGCGTATTCGGCACACCCGATCCGTCATTCAGGGCCATGATGGGACCACCGATGCCATGAATGCGATCAGGCATTCATTGCGATGGGTCGCGATGGTGGCTGCTATCGCGACCGCACCCGGCGCATGGG
>NZ_JBAWHJ010000265.1:0-2951 GCF_049593775.1 Dokdonella sp.
TCCAGCGCCTTCAACGGCTCCTCGATCAGCACCTCGCTGCCTGCATGATGAACGATCACGTATTTGTCCTCGGCCAGCAGGTAGTCGATTTCTGAAATGGGCACGAGCACAAGGTTGCCACGCACGCGTGCACACAGATGGCTGCGTTCGCGCCGGCCGGTCTCGTCACGTTCAAGCTCCTCTATCGTCTCCCGACTGAAGCGTCCCGCGCGCTCGATGGCGGTACGCAATCGATCAATCCGGATTGGCTTGAGCAGGTAGTCGACGGCGTTGGCATCGAACGCGGCCAGTGCGTGTTCATCGTAGGCCGTGCAAAAGACGATGGCGGGAGCGTGATCGAATTTGCCCAGATGGCGGGCCGCTTCGAGACCATCCATGCGCGGCATGCGGATATCCATCAAGACCAGATCGGGGCGCAACTGTTCAACACCTTCGATGGCTTCACGGCCATCACCGGCTTCGCCGATCACTTCGATGTCCGGAAGTTCGCCAAGCAGGTCGATCAGGCGCTCACGGGCGAGGGCTTCGTCGTCGACGACCAGTGTCCTCATCGAGCTGTCACATCCGGCAATCGCACGGTCACCGTGAATTCTCCACGCTCAGGCTGCACAAGCAGCACACCCTTGTCGCCGAAATGGTACTCGATACGTGCCCGCACATTGGAAAGCGCATGCGCGTTGCGCGGAAGTGACGCATCTTCGGGCACCGGGTTGCGCACCACGATTTCGACGCGACCGTTCTCGCGCTTGCCGCCAATGCTCAGTGTGCCTCCTGCGGGGAGGCGCTGGATACCGTGGTACACGGCGTTTTCCACCAGCGGTTGCAGCAGCAAGGCGGGCAAGGGCAGGTCTCGCGGCAGTTCGTCAAGGTCAAGGTCCAGTCGCAGCCTGTCTCCGAGACGCAGACTTTCGATGCGCAGGTAGTGTCCGATCAGGTCCAGCTCCTCGCCCAGAGTCGCCAGGGTTTCGCGTGCACCCAGTGCGGCGCGAAACAGGTCGGACAAGTCCTCCACCGCACGCTCGGCATCCTGCGGCCGCTTGCGAATCAGGCTGGCGATCGTATTCATGCTGTTGAACAGGAAATGTGGCCGGATGCGTGCCTGCAAGGCATCCACCTGTGCCTTGGCGGCGGCCTGGATACGCTCCTGCCACAACTCGCGAATGTACAGATAGCGCAACAGGGCCGCCGCGATCAGGGCACAGATCGCGGCATTGCCGAGTGAGAACCGCCAGCCTGATCCGGGCGGTGCAGTGAGGCCGAATCCGAGCGCATGATCCATCGAATAGACGACCGCACTGCCCAGCGCGGTAGTGGCCACCGCAAGCGCCCAGGCGACGATGAAGCCGACACGTACCGGCAAACGCTCCAGTGCGTCACGCGAAGAACACAGGACCACGGCATTGAGAAGGGCCAGCCATTGCACAAAGACACTGGCGATAGCGAGCTCGCTGACCCACGAACGCGCTGCGCGATCCGGTGCCATGGCGATGACCAGGGCAACGATCTCCGCCACCACCATCAGCGCGAACAAGGTTGGCAGGCTGCAGAACTGCGGCAACCAGCGGTGCTTTTCGGTTTCAGCCATGCCGCCCCTTTCCAGAGTCAAAGCCGGTAGATCGATTATGCAACGGGTGTCAGGTCAGACTGCCGACCCTTTCACCAATCCAGCCACGCAGATCGGCGATCTCTTCGATGCACACCTGATGCGCCATGGCGTAGCTGTGCCAGTCCACCGTGTATCCGTGGGAGCGCAGGAAGTCGCGGCTGAGCATGCCGAGGGTCTGCGGCACGACCGGGTCAAGGCTGCCATGACCCATGAAGATCGGCACATCGGCATTGGCCGATGATCGCTCGGCCTCCAGCTGCCGTTCGAGCGGAAGGTAACCTGACAGTGCAATGATTCCTGCCAATCGCCCGGCATGGCGCAACCCTGCCGAGATCGACATCGCCGCGCCCTGCGAGAAGCCGGCGAGAATGATGTTTGAAGCGGGTATGCCACGCTCGATTTCGCGCGCGATCAGGGCCTCGATCTGTTCGATCGACGTGCGGATGCCAGCTTCGTCCTGGCGCTGTGCGATTTCCATCCCGGTGATGTCATACCAGGCTCGCATCGACATGCCGCCGTTGATGGTGACCGGCCGTCTCGGCGCATGCGGAAAAACGAAGCGGCCCGATGGCCAGTGGGCAGCCACGATCTCGGGAACCATGGGTAAGAAATCATTTCCGTCGGCCCCCAGGCCGTGCATCCAGATCACCGCAAATCGCGGGCTTTGCCCGGTTTCCTTTTCCACGCACTCGAGCAACATGATCAATCCTCAACGTAATCAATCCGGCAGGCTGCACGATTCGACTCCGATTGCCAAGCACACCCGCTGATCGCGCTGTCGGCCACGACTGACTTTCGGCGCATTGCAGGCGGGTATCGAGAAGGTATCCTGTGCGATTGATTTTCCGGAGATTTCCAGGATGTTCCGATTTGCAGCTGCGACCCTGTTTGTCTGGCTATGCGTGCTTTGCATGCCGGCAAGTGCCATCACGCTGGAGCAATCCATGGCCGATCCGGACTGGATCGGACCGCCCGTAGAATCGCCTTACTGGAGCGTCGACGGCAAGTCGATCTACTACCAGCTGAAGCGCAATGGTTCGACGGTTCGCGACCTGCATCGGGTCGACCTGGCTACCGGCGAAGATGTCATCATTGATCCGGCACTGATGGCCGGCGCGGATGGCGCGAACGCGGTGTTCGACCGCAGCCGCCAGCAAGCGGCGTTCATTCGCAGTGGCGACGTGTTCATTCGCGATGTTCGCAATGACCGCCTGATCCAGGTAACCAGGACTCCGCAAGCCGAGGCGTCGCCGCAATTCAGCGCGGACGCCCGCTCACTGCAGTTTCGCAGTGGCAACGACTGGTTTGTCTACGACATTGCCAGCCGGGTTGTCGCGCCCGCTGC
>NZ_JBAWHJ010000266.1:0-8135 GCF_049593775.1 Dokdonella sp.
GCATAGAAGTGCCCGAATCCGCCGCCCAGATAGGGGGCCGAGCCCTGCAGCCAGAACAGCCAGTTCATGACCTCGGTACGCGCTGCAGCTTGTTTGGGCATGAAGTGGCCGAATTTCTCCCCCAGGTAGAGAAGAATCGCACCACTTTCGAAAACGCGGCTGCCGGTTTCGGTATCGAAGAGAGCCGGGATCTTGGAGTTTGGATTGACCTCAACGAATCCCGACGAAAATTGCTGTCCTTCGGCAATCTCGATCAGGTGAGCGTCGTACTCGGCACCCGCCTCTCCTGCAGCCAGAAGCTCCTCGAGCATGATGGTGACCTTCTGACCATTGGGCGTTGCCAGCGAGTACAACTGCAAAGGGTGTTGCCCACGGGGCAGCGTGGCCTCGTGTGTGGGCCCGGCAATGGGGCGATTGATCGTGGCCCATTTTCCGCCACTTTCGGAATCCATGGTCCAGATCCTGGGCGGTTCATAGTTGTTCGTGACTGACATGATTCGTACCTCTGTTTTTCTTGTGCGGGGCAGGTGGCCGTGATTGTGGAGCGTCCGGCTTTCGGTGAAGCGTCATGAGTGGGCAGTTGAGCCTTGATGGCCATTCGCGGGCCTGCTTCCTTCCGGTGCCGCCAATGCCGGGCGAGGGCCTGGCACCTTGCCACTGTATGGAAGGGCCTTGGCTGAGCGTTCCGCAGTTCGATTGCGTTGCATCATGCAGCTTGCGGTTGCAGTTGTCAGGCGCTGGTTCAATCCTGCATCCGTGCTGGTCTACACGCTGAGGTGTTTCCTGTAGGCATGCAAGGCTGCACCGATCGCGGCAAAAAACATGAGGTGCAACATGAACTTCGCATCGAGGCTGAAATTCATGCCGGGCAATCCGCCGGCGTTGATCTCTTGAAAGGAAACAAGCTGGACGATGATGGCATTTGCGGGCGGCGCCAAGAGCGTCGTCAGCCATGAAAAGACTAAAGTAAACAGAGCAACAATTGGCAGGCGCGTGGATCTCAGGACGACGATGCCGCTGAGGAAGCCATAGATCACGGATACGGACATGTGAGCGATCCATGCAATGGCTACGGCAGCTCCACTGCTCCAGTGTCCAAGCTGCTGATACATTTGAGCATGCCGACTCGTGAGCGTCTCCATGCCGAACACGGGCTGGATGATGATGAACAGGACGCCCATCACGGCGCCGAAGAGGCCGGCTGCATACAGCAATCGTGCCCGAAGCGCGTTGGGTAGATTCTTCAACGAGGTATCGCTCGCTTGTCGGGCGCCTGCAAGCGGGTGTCGCAATTCACTTCGTGCAGAGCGTTCGGTAGTTCCATTGAGTTGGACCGTCATGCGCATTTCCTGATTCGAGTGCGGGATGAACCGAATTGCTCTGCAGGCGGATCAGCCGACAACGCCACGGACTCGCCTGCGTTCATCGAGATCCTGGCGAGCGGGCTTTGAGCCTGCCCGCCGTTGCCGAGGAATGCGTGGACGGAGGACGAACCGCTTGCTGAATGGTCGCTTGCCAGCAGCGACACGTTTTCAGTCTGCTCACCGGATGATCCTTC
Source organism: Dokdonella sp. (assembly GCF_049593775.1). Taxonomy (GTDB): domain Bacteria; phylum Pseudomonadota; class Gammaproteobacteria; order Xanthomonadales; family Rhodanobacteraceae; genus Dokdonella. Next base: position 1,559 of record NZ_JBAWHJ010000266.1, read on the forward strand.
GTTGTTAGAAGGTTGTACGTCACGACGGACGGTTGCTCCGACGTATCTCCCGCTATCTGGATGATTTTTTTTCCCAGGCATAGCGCTTGAAAGGTTCGTCGACAGGGGTCTTGGCAAGATGATTGGTGTAGTTGCTCATGACTTTCTGGCTGAGGCCGAGGATGACCTCCAGCACGTTTTGCCTGGTATAGCCGGCTGCAAGGAATTCCTGCAGTTGATTTTCCTCAAGTTCGCCACGCTGACGCAGCATCGCAAGAGTGAAATTGCGCAATGCTTCAAGCTTGGCGGTGGGCAGAGGTGTTTCATCGCGCAGCGCATTGCTCACGTCGTCTGATACCTTCATCGACTTGGCAATGCCCGTATGTGCGGGCACGCAGTAGTGGCAGGCATGTTCGACGTTGATCGTCTGCCACACCACGGTTTTTTCGTCTGCGTTGAAGCTGCTGTCGAGAAACAGGCCGTGGAGTACCCGGTAGCCCTCCAGCAGCACGGGAGCTTCCGCCATCACCGCATGCAAGCCCGGAATCATGCCGAAGGCGTTCTGGGATTCTTCCAGCAGTGGCTTGGCGGCTTCAGGGGCGCTGTTCAGGTCGTGCAACGTAAACGTGCTCATTCGGCGTTTCCTTTTTGAGTGATCGTTCAGATATGCCAGCAAGCCTAATTGCAGCCCGGACGGTAGTCAAGCTATTATTGAGCGATCATTCAAATCCACTTCGGCCGTCTTCATCGCGGCCTTGTCCGAGAGACACCATGCCCCGCACAGCGCGTTTTGATCGCCAAGTCGCCCTCGATAGAGCCGTTGAACTGTTCTGGTCCAGGGGCTACCACGCATCTTCCATGAAGAATATCGAAGGTGCTCTGGATATGCGTCCTGGCAGCCTCTACGCCACCTTCGGCAGCAAAAGTGGCTTGTTCGCGGAAGCGCTGGATGCGTATGCCTCCCGTGCAGGCGATGACTTTCGTCAAATTGTGGAGAGATCTCCAGATGTCGTGGAGGGGCTGAAGCGTTACTTGCGTTCATTTGCACGCCCTTGTGGCACCGATGCTCCCGCGCAGGCTTGCATGCTGGTTAAGACCTTGCTTGAGGTCAACGCCGAAGACGCCGCATTGAAGTCTCAGGTCGAGGCAATGCTTGCAACCATCGAACATGGACTTTGCGAGGCGCTCGAGCAGGCCAGGGCAGCCGGAGAATTGCGTGCGGATGTGGATTGCCCTCGACTGGCTCGCTTGCTGCAAACACAGATCATCGGATTGCGCGCATTTGCTGAACGCAATGTGCCCGGCGCACAGATCGAAGCACTTGCCGAGGATATGGCCGACATGCTCGATGCCTACCGGCCAGGCTGAGTCATTCCTGCGGATGCACTTGATAGATCGCTTTGCGCCAGTTGCATGCGCACGAGTCGCCACGAGAACCGAAATCGTTGATCGACCCGTTCCATTTTGCAAAGAGTTGGCAACTGACTGCCAAGGTGGGCGAATGCCGCATCCTGACTCACAGGCGCTATGCTCGACACATCCAGCCAGGGAGCATTACCGATGACCAGTCCCGCATCCAGCAAACTTGCCGTGCTTATCGATGCCGACAACGCCCAGCCATCGATCGTCGATGGTCTGCTGGCCGAGATCAGCAAGTACGGCACGGCCAGCGTCAAGCGCATTTATGGTGACTGGACCAGCCCGCAGCTGAAAGGCTGGAAAGTGGTCTTGCTCTCGCACTCGATCCAGCCGATTCAGCAATTTCGCTACACCACCGGCAAGAATGCGACTGATTCGGCAATGATCATCGACGCGATGGATTTGCTTTACAGCGAGCGCTTCGATGGCTTCTGCATTGTTTCCAGCGACAGCGATTTCACTCGAATCGCGATGCGCATTCGCGAGTCGGGGTTGACCGTATACGGATTCGGCGAACGCAAGACGCCAACACCATTCGTGGCGGCGTGCGACAAGTTCATCTACACCGAGATCCTGGTCGAGAAGGACGACGAAATTGATGCGCCTGCCAAGCAGTCCGAGGCCACCAGGGCGATTGGCAAGGACCGCAAGCTGGCCGGCCTGCTTCGCAAGGCCGTTGAGGCGGCATCGGATGACACCGGCTGGGCCAATCTTTCACCGGTCGGCAGTCATATTGCCAAACAGGCACCCGATTTCGATCCGCGCAACTACGGCTTCCGCAAGCTGCGTGAGCTGGTCGCGGCGAGCAAGTTGTTCGATATGGAAGAACGCGTGGTTGGGGCAGGGCCTGGCAAGTCGGTGTACCTGCGTGAGAGGCGCGGCAAGCAGCCCTGACCGCAGCCCTGGATTACGCTCGATGATGTGCCCTGCTTGTTTTCAGGGTGCAGCATCAATGTCGGCGTCCTGCTTCGGCACCACGCAGGGCAACGCTCGACTCCGGATGCAGTTTTGAAGGATGCCGCAGTGCATCGGGCACACAGCGCAACCTGCGAATAGCGGTTGCTGGTTCATTCCACTTCAAGCGCGAGCTTTTCCGCCGCATCCCGGTAGCTCCGCAAGATGTGGTCGCCACGGCAACAGAGCGTGATCTTCAGCCCGGACCACCGGGATTTAGCGATTTCCGCAAGCGCAATCACCGCGGCCATCTCCGGCGGATAGCCGAATACGCCGCAACTGATGGCCGGGAACGCCAGTGACTTCAGTGAGTGATCGCGAGCCATGCCGAGGACATTGCGATAGCACGCTGTCAGCAGAGCGGGCTCGCCTTCTTCACCGCCTTCCCAGACTGGCCCGACCGTGTGGATGATGAGCCGTGCAGGCAGAGCGAAGCCTTCGGTCATACGGGCCTCGCCGGTCGGGCAGCGTATGCCAGGTCGCACTTCAGGCAGGCGACGGCAGGCACTCAGAAGGCCGGGGCCGGCAGCCCGGTGAATGGCGCCGTCAACGCCGCCGCCGCCAAGCAGGCTCTCGTTGGCGGCGTTGACGATGGCATCAACGTGAAGGTCGGTGATGTCTGTGTCACGGATCTCGATCATTCGCATGCTATCGGATGCCTGCCCCGGAAAGCCAAGTGGATGGCGGATTCAAGTATCTGATTGTAAACCATTTAATATTCGAGAACGCAATAATGCACTGATCGGTGTTGTAAATTACCTGCCTAGGACATAATATCCTCGGCAACCATGAATACATCCCACCAGTCGTTCGCCTACACCCTGCATGACGTCACCTGCCTGTTCCGCAAGCATTTCGACCGTCGCGCGATCCGCTATGCCCTGACCCGTGCGCAATGGCGTGCGCTCAAGGCCATTCGTCGGCGTGAAGGCATGAGCCAGACAGAATTGGCCGAGTTCCTCGAGATGGAGGCGATTGCTGTCGGTCGGGTAATTGATCGCCTGGCCGCCGCCGGCTTTGTTGAGCGCCGTGCTGATCCGAATGATCGACGTTGCTGGCGCCTGCATCTGACGAGCAGGGCGCACGCAGTCACCGACGACATGGAGGTACTCGCGAGTGAACTGCGGCGCGAGGCCCTGGCCGGCGTAAGCACTGCGGATTTCGAAGCCTTCGAACGCGTGCTGGGAAAAATTCGAAGCAATCTTTCCGCCATCGAATCCGGCACCGAGGCCGGCGCTGAATTCACCTCAAGCTGACAACGGACCCGTCATGAACAAGAAACTGGAAAACGAAGTCGTGGCCGATGCCGAAACCGCTGCGAGCAGTGGAAAGAGACAACGCAGCAACCGCATCCTCTGGATCGCAGGTCCTCTGGCCGTGGCCCTGGTCGCGGGATATTTCTACATCACATCGGGGCGCTATACCTCGACAGACAATGCCTACGTCCAGGCTGATCAGGTCACGATCGCACCGCAGATCAGCGGTCTTGTCGTTGAGGTTGCCGTTCGGGAAAACCAGGCGGTGCGCAAGGGTGACCTGTTGTTCCGTATCGATCCCGAGCCCCTGCAGATCGCGGTCGACCAGATGCAAGCACAGATCGAAGCGGCCGGCGACTACCTCAACGCTTCGCGTGATACCTACCGTTCGGCCAGTGCCGACCTGCGGGCGTCGGAAGCGACCCTGCGCAACCACGAAGCACAGTTGCAGCGCATTCGTGAATTGCGCGCGAAAGGCATTGTCGCGCAGAAGGTACTTGATGATGCTGACAATGACGTCGCCACGGCGCGCGGAACGCGCGATGCCGATGCGGCGACGCTGGCCAAGTCGCGGACCATGCTGGGTGGAGCAGTCAACACGCCGCTGGACAAGCTGTCCGGCTACAAGGTTGCCAAGGCACAGTTGGCCAAGGCGAATCTCGACCTGTCTCACGCTGAAGTTCGTGCGCCCATCGACGGCACGGTCGGCAAGATGCATCTGCAACCCGGTGACTATCTCACCATCGGCCAGGCAGCCATGCCGCTGGTTGCCCATAGCGTCTGGGTCGAAGGCAATTTCAAGGAAACCGATCTGACCAACGTTCGCGTGGGCCAGTCTGCGGAGATCGTGGTCGACACCTATCCCGGCCGCAAATGGCCTGCAACCGTGTCATCGATCAGTCCGGCGTCCGGTTCGCAATTCTCGATTCTTCCTGCACAGAATGCGACCGGCAACTGGGTCAAGATCGTGCAGCGAATTCCCGTACGTTTCGAAATTGCGCAGACCAGTGCCGATGGGCTCGTACTGCGTGCAGGCATGAGTGCCGACGTGAAGATTGACACCGGCAAGGAGCACTCCCCGCTCGGACGCTGGACAAGTAGTGCAGGGTCAAAAGAAGAAGTCGCAATGAGTCGCTGAGGCAGTTGATCAGGCGCAATTCGCGTGCGTAGACGGATTCTGGATCACACACTTTTCCTATGCCAGCGCACGCGCCCGGACCTGCGCAATCCCTCGATACCCGCGTGGCCGACCCTAGGGGCGGCCGCCTTGTAATCGAGTACTCCGGCGAAGTTCCGGCCAACATCAGGAAACACCATGGCTACCGTCGCCTCGCATCGCGAGGTCAACAACCTGCCGCTGCTGGTCGTCTCGATCATGCTGGCGACCCTGATGCAGGTGATCGACTCGACCATCGCCAATGTTGCCTTGCCAGACATGCAGGGTTCCCTGTCGGCAACGCAGGATCAGGCCGCCTGGATCCTGACCTCCTATATCGTCGCCGCAGCAATCGCCACGCCCGCTACCGGATGGCTGGCCGCGCGTTTTGGCCGCAGGCATCTGCTGATGGTTGCCATCGCCGGATTCACCGTTGCTTCCGTCCTGTGTGGCCTGGCCTCCAGCATCACCGAAATGGTCGCATTCCGGGTACTCCAGGGATTGTTCGGCGCAGCCCTCGTACCGATTTCGCAATCTTCGCTGCTGGATGCATTTCCGCCGGAAAAGCATGGCGCGGCCATGGCGCTGTGGGGCATGGGTGTGATGGTGGGTCCGATTGTGGGTCCACCACTGGGAGGCTGGCTCACCGAGAACTACAGCTGGCACTGGGTATTCCTGATCAACGTGCCGATTGGCATCGTCGCCCTTCTCGGAGTCATGGCCAGCGTGCCGGCTGATGATACCTACCGCAGTCGATTTGACTGGCGGGGCTTTGTATTCCTTGCCGTCGGCATTGCTGCCTTGCAGCTGTTGCTCGACCGCGGCAATGAAAGGGACTGGTTTTCCTCGATCGAGATCCAGATCGACTGCGCGCTCGCCTTCCTCGGTTTCTACCTCTATTGGGTCCACTGGCGCAGCAGCGAACGTACCTTCGTCAACCTGGGCTTGCTGCGCGATCGCAATTTCGGGGTCGCCACGTTCTTCATCTTCATCGTCGGCATCCTGTTGTTCGCGACCATGGCGCTGATGCCACCCTATCTGCAGAACCTGATGAACTATCCGGTTGTGACCACAGGCCTCCTGCTCGCACCACGCGGGATTGGAACGCTTGTTGCGATGACCGTGGTAGGGCGCCTGCTCGCACGCGGGACTGATCCACGCAAGCCGATGGCGATCGGCATCCTCATGATCGCCCTGTCGCTTGGATTGAGCGCCCAGTTCGGCCCGGACGTGCCAATGTGGCCGATCATCAATGTCGGCGTGCTGCAAGGGCTGGGGCTGGGTCTGGTCTTCGTGCCGGTCTCCACGCTGGCCTATGCGACCTTGCCAGGGTCGGCCCGCACCGAGGCCGCAGGCATCTTCAGCCTGGCCCGGAATATTGGTTCAAGCGTGGGAATTTCGATCATGTTTACCCTGGTCGCCAGAGGTACCCAGATCAACCACGAGGAACTTGCGTCGCGAATAACACCCTATTCCCTCAATCTTCCAGGGGGAATCCTGAATACGGATACGCAGCAAGGACTGGCAGCACTGAATGCGGAGGTGACGCGGCAAGCTGCCGCAATTGCCTATATCAATGACTTCTGGCTGATGATGTGGATGACCCTGTTCGCGTTACCCTTCCTGTTTCTGTTCCGTGTCCCACGACGCAAGACCTCCACGATGGTGCAAGTGCCGGCCACGGAGAAGCAGGCCGCTGCCCGGCGTTTCGGGCGAGGCGGGTCGTGAAACGAATGAATCAGACGCGTTCGGCGGTCTGATCACAGCCAGACTTGGCACCATGCAGCACACGCACCAAGACATCTCATTGGGA
>NZ_JBAWHJ010000267.1:0-12485 GCF_049593775.1 Dokdonella sp.
AGGAAGCGGCTTCAGCCGCGATGCCTTGTATGACCGTTGGGCCATTGAGCGCCGGAGCGACACGAAAAGTGCATCGCGGCTGAAGCCGCTTCCTGCAGGAACTCAATCCTCAGGTCGAAATGGCCAGGCGTTCGCCGTTGTAGATTCGCGCGGTGATGAAATAGACCACGATGGCGGCCAGCGAGGTGCAGGCGACGCACAGGGCGATCTCGGAACCCGCCACGAATTCGCCGCGCATCAGGCGCGTGATCGTGACTTGCTGGCCGACCAGGGGCACGGCATACATCCAGGTTTCGGTCTTGAACGGGAATACCGACATCAGCAGGGTTGGTACGGCCGGCACGAACATCAGCAGTGACAGGTAGGTCTGCGCTTCGCGGAAGGTCTTGGCGAAAGCCGCAGCCAGGGTCTGCAACGAGGAGATCAGGAATACGAGCGGAAACATCGTCAGAAGGGTCAGCAAGGCGAAATGTGGACCGATCGAGAGTGTCATGCCGAGTTTCTCGGTCGGCATGAACTGGCCTGCGAATGAGAACGCGACGATGCTGAGCAACAAGGTGGTCAGTGCAAACGCGCCGGTTGCACCGAGCTTTCCGAGCAGGATCTTCGAACGCGCAACCGGATTGGCAAACAATGGTTCCAGCGACTGGCGCTCACGCTCGCCGGCCGTGGTGTCGATGGCCAGCGCCATACCACCAATGAAGGCACCCAGAATGAAGAAGTACGGCAGCATCGAGAACATCATGCCGCCTCGCGCCTGGGCCGTGGACTGGTCACGATTGGCCACCACGATCGGTCGCATGATCGATGGGGACAGCCCGCGCGCCAGCACGCGCATGGTCGAGGTGCGCTGGGCATAGCCATCGATGATCGCGCGCAATCGGGCTACCGATCCCTGCGCATCACGCTGTGATTCGTCGTAGATCAGCTCGACCTGAGCCGGCTCGCCCTTGCTCCAGGCCTCACCATAGGAATCCGGAATGCGAAGCACGAGATCGACTTCCTGCTCGCGCACCGCACGTTCGGGATCATCAATGGCATCTTCGATGATGATGCCGTTCTGTTTCAGCGCATCAATCAGGTTGGGTGCCTGCTCGGCGCCGATCACGGGTACCGGCAGCGGCTTCTCGGCCTTGTCGAGTTCGCGCGAAACAATGCCGTTGATCAGCAGGACAAAGATCAGCGGTGCCATCAGCGGACCGGTCACCAGCGTATTGAGCACGGTGCGCCGATCGCGAATGTTCTCGCGCACTTCCTTCCAGAAAACAGTCAGTATGGATTTCATGCTGCGAGTCCTTCTGCGGAGCCGATGACCTTGACGAAGGCATCTTCGAGATTGGGTGTGCCCGCCAGTTCGCGCAGTTCCTCGGGCGAGGCATCGGCGACTACCCGGCCATGGGCAATGACGACGATGCGATCACACAGCGCACCGACCTCCTGCATGATGTGGCTGGAGAACAGCACGCAACGGCCCTCGTCCTTGAGACGACGCAGGAAGTCGCGCATGGCACGGGTTGCCATCACGTCAAGGCCATTGGTTGGCTCGTCGAGAATGCAGTTCTTCGGATCGTGAATCAGGGCACGTGCGATGGCGGTCTTTACCCGCTGGCCCTGGGAAAAGCCTTCGGTGCGGCGCTCGGCAATTTCGCCCATGTCCAGTGCCTCGATCAGGGCATCGCAGCGCGAGCGGATAAGTGCCTCGTCCATGCCTTGAAGTCGCCCAAAGTATTCGATGTTCTCGCGTGAACTCAGGCGCTTGTAGAGACCACGTGCATCGGGCAGCACGCCGAGTCGGCGGCGCACCGCAATCGGATCGACAGCAGCATCGATTCCATCGACCATGACCTCGCCGCTATCGGGCTTCATCAAGGTGTAGAGCATGCGCAAGGTCGTGGTCTTGCCGGCACCGTTCGGCCCGAGCAATCCGGTGATCTCGCCGTCACGCGCAGTGAAGGACACCCCGTCGACTGCCTTCACGACGCCGAATGCCTTGTGCAGATCCTTGAGTTCAATCATGGCGCTGCTCCGTTGAAATCGATGAAGTGGGGTATCGGACCGAGCTCGTCGACGCAGGCGGCGTCGAGCGCCGCAGGGTCCAGCGTATCCATGAATTCACTGACCAGTTTCGGCAGGCAGCCGCGCCCGATCACGTTATGGCCCTGTCCCCTGGCGACGATGAGCCTCGCCTTGTCGAGATTCGCAATCACCTGTTCGCCATAACGCGGCGGCGTCACAGGATCGAGTTCGCCTTCGAGGACGAGCACCGGGGTATCGCCGCTTGCCGGTTCATTGAAGTCGGCCGGGCGCTCGCCATGCGGCCAGATCGCGCATTGCGTCCGCATCACTTCGACCATCTGGTTGCCAAGCAGGGTATCGGCGAAACCTTCATCGGCAACCAGCCGATCTGCATCTTCGGCGCAGACCACTGAAAGCTGCATGCCGCTGCCGGCCAGTTCTTCTACACCTTGCCCGATGACAGCCATCTGGCCCATCAGCGCTGCATCGTTTCCGGTGAGTGCCTGGGCCACCGTATGTGGAATCAGCGCGGCTGTTTCAGGCGAGTATGCGAACAGGCGAATCAAGCCGGCCAGGCCGAATGCATCGAGGCGTGCCGTGCGCGGTTCGAAGCTGACCGGATCCGGATAGCGCACTTCGCGCGGCTGTTCGCGCAACTGCTCATGCAATCGCATCATGTCCGCGTGCGGATCAGGAAAGGCCGCAACACAGGCCGCGCTGGCTGCGCAATTCGCAAACTGCGCCTTCAAGGCCGCATCCAGATTGCCTGCGAAGTCACCACCGAGCGCGAGTTCGTTCGGAACGACGCTGTCGAGAACGACGCTGCGCACGCCATCGGCATGGCGCTTCAGATAGTGCTGGGCGACTCGGGTGCCATAGGAGACACCCACAAGGTCGAAACGCGGTGCGCCAAGTGCCTGACGCAGCTCCTCGAGATCAGCCACTGCTTCGGTGGTCGTGTAGTAGCGCGGATCAGCATGCGTGCTGACTTCGGTGGCACACGCGCGGGTCAGCTCGGCCATGCGCTGCAGATTGAATTCCAGCATCGCCTCTTCGTCACCGAGCGCCTTGCATTCCAGCGCGTTCGACTCGCCAGTACCGCGCTGATCGAGCAACAGCACATGGCGATGCTTGCGCGCCGATGCCAGCGCTGGCGCGATTTGCGGCCAGCTGTCCACGGCGGATTGCCCAGGTCCGCCGGCGAGGAAGACGATAAAATCATCATCGGCTGCCGCGGGTGCCGTGATCAGGGCAAGGCGCAGCGAAATCGTGCGGCTGGCCGGATCCGCTCGATTCTCCGGCACCTCGAAAGGCGCGCAATACGCTTCGGTGGTCGCAGCCGAGTGCTTGCGCGCCAGCTGGCAGGATTTGAATTCCAGGCTGCCGAAGCGGATGGTCTCGGCAAGGGCCGGGACAAGATAGTCCCCGCGCGTCGAAGTCGGTGCAGCATCCGAGACCGAATCTCCACGCATTTTCGAATAGCCCAGCATGAGCACGACAAGCGCGGCAACGAGGGAAATCTGGTGGCTTTTTTTCATCGTTTTTCCAGCATCGGGTTCATGTGGCAAGGGTTTGTATGCGGACTGCGCTCAGGCTTCATCAGCGTTCTCGCCCTGCTGCCACCAATACTGGTAGCGAAAGCGCGTCCACAGCTGCGCGCCAATCCAGCTGGCCACCATCAAGATACTGGCGGCTGGCATGCTGATGACAACACCGGCGAGCAGCTCGAAGATGGCCAGCATCGTGATCGCACAAATCGAAATCGAGAACGCGATCGTCATGGCCTCCAGTTCGATGCGTTGACGCAGCTCATCGCGACGTCGCAATCGCTTGAGCTCGGCATGGGCCATGAACAGGATTGAAGGCATCGGCAACAAGGCGCATAGAGTGCGCATCAGGCCAGGCTCGAGCGACTTGCCCAGTAACAAGGCAACGATGACACTGCCGATATAGAAGACCGTCGCCGGCCCCATGTCGATCAGATAGCGTTTCCACAAGGTCATTGCACAGGGTCCGTATCAAGGATCAGGGGTGAAAATTGCTTCGATTGCCTCGCCGAACAGGCGCGCAATCGCGAACGCAAGAGGAAGACTCGGGTCGTACTTGCCGGTTTCGATCGCATTGATGGTCTGGCGCGACACCGTCAGCTGCGCTGCCAGTTCAGCTTGCGACCAGCCGCTGGCGCTGCGCAATTCACGCACGCGGTTTTTCATCGATAACGTGCCTGGGCCAGGATACGTGCCAGCACGTAGACCACCGACAGTGCCGGCAGGATCCAGATCAGCACGGTCTTGCCCTGCACGGCGAGCACATTGGCCCCGACCAGCAGGGACAGGGTCAGGCACCCCAGTCCGACCGTGATAGCGGCGACCGCCAGCGCTTCAAGATCGATTCGACGTTGCAGCTCATCGCCGGACCGGACCAGTCGCAGGACTTCACGAATCGAGAATCCGATCGCAATCACTGGCAACAGGCTGACCCCCGCGCGGATCAGGGTAGATGCATCGGCCAGCGGTTGCTTGAGTAGCCAGACGCTGAGCGCGGTCGTGGCCAGGTAGGCCAGGCTGGAGATCAGGCAACCGCGCAGGTTTCGGGTTTGTTCAGGGGCTGAATTCATGAGCCAATCGGTGTCAAGTAAGCTTGACACAAGCGTAAAGGTTCTCCCGGTCGAATGTCAAGGGCGCTTTACATTGATCTGGAAGCGCCGCGCTGTTCGGCCTTTCCGTAGGAAGCGGCTTCAGCCGCGATGCTCCTGTTCCTGATGTCCGATGAAAACGCATCTCGAGAAAAGGCACCGCGGCTGAAGCCGCTTCCTACGACGCTAAGAAGGTGCACCACGAATGATGGAAGTTCTTCGGCGGCCGGATAAACACTTGCGCCGCACCCGTGCACTACCCTGGATGCCCCACTCAACGCGACGAGATGTACTTCTCGCGGCGGATATGCGGTACCGGCAGGCCGGCTTCCTTCAGGGTTGCGAAGCTCTGATCGACCATGTCCGGGTTGCCGCACAGATAGACGATATCGTTCTCGATGCTGGGCTTTAGCGCTTCGAGCGCCACCTGCACGCGACCACGGACATCACCGGCTCTCGGTACTGCACGCGGTTCGCGACTGAAGCAGGGGTGGAAGCGAAATCCGGGCGTGGCCTCGGCGAAGGCGCAGAACTCTTCGCCATAAAGCAGATCCGCATCATTGCGTGCGCCGTAGACCAGCTCGAAGGTGCAACCACGGCTCTGCACGAGTTTTGCGATCAGCGGCAGCATGGCGCGATACGGCGTCACCCCGGTGCCGGTCGCAACCAGCACGTAGCGCGAATTGGTATCGGCGTCCATCAGGCAGAAGCGACCATAGGGGCCGCTGGCATCGACAGTCTCTCCAACCGCGAGATTGCCGAGCAAGGCCGTGGCCGCACCACCATCGACATAGGACACGGCGATTTCGATCTGGCTGATCGGCGTGCTGTCACCATGGCCGACCGTACCCACCGAATAGCTGCGTTTGGTCGGCTTGCCGTCGTCATAGTTGAAGTGGATCTGGATGAACTGACCCGGGATGAAGGCGAATGGCTCGCCATCGGCTCGCTCGAATGCCATGTGGCGCACGGCCGGGGCGATCATGTGGGCGGAGACCAGGCGAAGCGGAAATTGAATGATGGCCACGGCGAACTTGGGTACTGGAAGTAGCCCGCTATACTATCAGGGCCAGATCCGCCTCCTCGCCCAATCAAGCCTGAAATTCCCCATGAGCACACCTCCCGCGCTCGAAATCCACGAGCTGCGCAAGATCTACGCCGGTGGCGTCGAAGCCCTCAAGGGCGTTTCGCTGTGCGTGCAACCCGGTGATTTTTTCGCCCTGCTCGGCCCCAATGGCGCCGGCAAGTCGACCCTGATCGGCGTGGTCAGCTCACTGGTCAATGCCAGCTCGGGTTCGGTCAAGGTATTCGGCGTCGACATCGCCAAAGACCGCGAGGCGGCCATGCGCCTGCTCGGCCTGGTCCCGCAGGAAGTCAATTTCAACTTCTTCGAGAAGCCCTTCGACATCCTCTGCAACTATGCCGGCTTCTATGGCATTCCACGCGCGGAAGCCAAGGTGCGTGCCGAAGAGGAGTTGCGCCGCGCCCAGCTCTGGGACAAGGCACACACCATGTCACGCACGTTGTCGGGCGGCATGAAACGGCGCCTGATGATTGCCCGCGCGATGATGACGCGGCCGCGCCTGCTGATTCTCGATGAGCCCACCGCAGGTGTCGACATCGAGATCCGGCGCGGCATGTGGCGCACCCTCAAGGAAGTCAACGCGGCCGGCACCACGGTGATACTGACCACGCACTACCTCGAGGAAGCCGAAAGCCTTTGCCGCAATCTGGCCATCATCGATGGTGGGCGCATCATCGAGAACGGGCCGATGAAGACCCTGCTGGCCAAACTCGATGTCGAGGGCTTCATACTCGATATTGACGGTGATCTGCCTGCGCAGTTGCCAGGCATAGATGGGGTCACGATCCGCGCCGATGACAGCCACACGCTGGAACTTGAAATGCCGCGTGCGCGCGACCTCAACGGCGTATTCGCCAGTCTTGATGCAGCCGGTATCCGCGTGCGCTCGATGCGCACCAAGACCAATCGCCTCGAAGAATTGTTCGTGCGCCTGACCGGTGGCAAGGAGACGGCGACATGAGTAACCCATCGGCACATCCGAATCTCGTCGCGCTATTCACCATCGCGCGCCGCGAAGTCATGCGCATCCTGCGCATCTGGGGCCAGACCCTGGTCCCGCCGGCGATCACGATGACGCTCTATTTCCTGATTTTCGGCAGCCTGATCGGCAGCCGAATCGGCGACATGGGCGGCTACGACTACATGGATTTCATCGTGCCCGGCCTGGTCATGATGTCGATCATCCAGAACAGCTACGGCAATATTTCATCCAGTTTCTTCGGCGCCAAGTTCGGCCGCCACATCGAGGAGATGCTGGTCAGCCCAATGCCGAACTGGGTCATCCTCGGCGGCTACGTCGCCGGCGCGGTGCTGCGCGGCGTGCTGGTCGGCATCATCGTTTTCTGCATCGCGATGCTGTTTACCGACGTGCGCATTCCGCATCCGCTGATCACGATTGCCACGGTGTTGCTCGGCGCGACGATCTTCTCGCTGGCCGGCTTCGTCAACGCGGTCTATGCAAAAAAGTTCGACGACGTTGCCATCGTGCCGACCTTCATCCTGACCCCGTTGACCTACCTCGGCGGCGTGTTCTATTCGGTCAAGATGCTGCCGGACTGGGCTCAGGTCATGACCCACGCCAACCCGGTGTTCTACATGGTCAATGCGTTCCGCTACGGCCTGCTCGGCACCAGCGATATCCCGGTCTGGATCGCGTTTGCGCTGATGATCGGGTTTGTCGTCGTGCTCGGTGCGCTCGGACTGTGGCTGCTCAAGCGCGGGATTGGTTTGCGGAGCTGAGGTTCGCGGTCGGTTTCGAGGAGATTTCTGTTGGGGTTCACGTTCGCTCGCCACCAACCTGCGGTGAATCGAAATGCTGCGGAATTGCAGGTTGGTGGTGAGCTTGCGAACCCCAACATCTCCAGCATGACGGGAACGGGCATCGCGGCTTCCACCGACGGCCGAGACGCAACAGACCTTTGCTAGATCCCGAAGAAAGCCCGGCTCGTCGCGGTCGCGTTCGCTGCCGTCACTTCAACATCCTCACCGCGATCGCGCGCGAGTTCCTCGACGATATGCCTGAGGTACATCGGTTCGTTGCGGCGGTGTGAGGGTTTGGGCGTGACCGTGCGTGGCAGCAGGTAGGGTGAGTCGGTTTCTATCATGAGGCGATCGGCCGGGATCTCGCGCACGAGTTCGCGCAAGTGGGTGCCGCGGCGTTCGTCGCAGAGCCAGCCCGTGATGCCGATATGCCAGCCGGCGTCGAGATAGTCGACCATCTCCTCGCGGGTGCCGGTGAAGCAATGCACGACGACCTTGCCGAGGCGTCCGTCGAAGGCCTTCATCACGGCCATGAAATCGGCATGCGCATCACGCTGGTGCAGGAACAGCGGCTTGCCGCAGCTTGCCGCGATCTCCAGCTGGCGCTCGAATGCCTCGATCTGGACTGCCTGTGGCGAATAGTTGCGGTGATAGTCGAGGCCGGTCTCGCCGACCGCTTTCACGTGTTCGGACTGAACCAGCTCACGCAGCAGTGCGTCGGTGGCATCGTCGTAGTCGACCGCATGGTGCGGATGCACGCCAGCGGTGGCGAACAGCAGCACCGGATGCGACTGGGCCAGGGACAGCGCCATGCGGCTGCCAGGCGCACTGGCGCCGGTCACGACCATCTGGGCGACGCCATGGGCTTGCGCGCGCCCGAGGACCTGGTCGAAATCCGGTCGGAACGATTCGTGGGTCAGGTTGGCGCCAATATCAATCAGTTGCATGGGAGGCCTGCGCGGGTAGAACCTCCATTATGCAGACTGGCTCCCGATCCGCCCAGATCACGGTTTGAAAGACAAGGTTCATTGCCAATTCACCGCGTCACTGCGAGACTCGACGCGACAAATCCCATCTACGCTGGAGTGCCGCGATGAAATCACCTGTGCGTTTACTTATGGCCGCCGTTTTGGCAACAACAGCCGTATCCGCGTTCGCCGAAACCCGACTTCAAGCGGTCAATGATCCGGATCGAGCCGCGCGGGTCAGTGCGGCACAGTTGGAGCGGCAATCATTGTTGGCAAGGCGCGCTGAAGCGGCTGCGCCAAAGGCTGTAGCTGCGGTCAATTCGGCGACCCCTTCGCTGCCTACGCCGAATCCCTACAACACCTATCCTCCGAGCTGCCTGGCAGATCCGCTTCCGGATGTGACCAGCGGTCCTGTGTACAGCACAATCGCCAATCTTGCTGCCTACAATTCCAATGATGGATCATTTGTTCTTGAGGGCGTGACGATTCGGATCTGGCGCGTTGCCTGCAGCAGTTCAACTTTTTTCAACTCGGCAACCCTTATGCGGATTGAGCGCCAAGCTCAGTATGAGGGCGACGATGAAATCTATCCGTTGTTCCCTGGCGTGAATATCAAGCAGAGCGCGCCGGGCTACACCCAGCTTCCCCGGGTTGCGCTAGAACCCAACACCGTTGTCAGCGACGTCCTGCCAGATGAGCCGATTCTCTACAGCACCACATATGTGCTTGAGAACTATGTCGGCATCAATGCGGACTATTTTGATTACAACCTGCCCTTCAGTGTCCAGTTCAACAACTTCGAACTGAACAACAACCTTTTCTTCATCAACAATATCCCGCTCTACGACCCGAACAACGCCACCTATCCGGCCGCGTTCCAGAATCTGCCGATTTCGGGCTATCTGGCCACGGCCTACTACGACCCGGCTGCGAGCGGCGAAGGCATCGTCATGCAGGTGTTCCAGCGAACGGGTGAAATTGACAAGTTCGTACTCAACTTCACCTGGTCGGCCTATGATCCAAGCGGACTTCCGTTCTGGCTGACTGGCCAGGTCGATATCGCGCGCGGCGCCAAGGTGGCGACCTCGCCGATGGCCTACGTGACCGGTGGCGGCCTCGGCGGCAATGCCGGCGCGGCTGATCCGCCAACGATTTGGGGTACGGCGACGGTGAGTTTCCCGGACTGCAACAGCATGACGCTGCAGTACGCTTCCAACCCGGGCCTGCCGGCGTTCGTGCCGCAAGGCAGCGGCACACGCAACTGGATACGCCTGGCCAGCCTGAACGGCCTGCCCTGCGAGTAAGCCCACGGCTTCGAGAATTCGAAGAAAACGGCGCGACTTGTTCGCGCCGTTTTCATTTCAATCGCCCGAATCGGCGATGATGAGGCCTGACCTGAAGCACCGAATCGTCTTGCCCCCAGTCTCGTTTCCGATCGAAGAAGTCCTGCCGGCCCTGTGTGAGTCGCTGGTCGCGCATCCAAGGCTCGTGCTCGAGGCACCGCCCGGCGCTGGCAAGACCACCCAGGTACCACCGGCCCTTCTTGATGCCGCGTGGCTGGGCGACAAGCGCATCCTCATGCTCGAGCCGCGTCGGATCGCCGCGCGTGCTGCGGCCGAGTTCATGGCCGCGTCACGTGGTGAACGCGTCGGTGAAACGGTCGGCTACCGCATCCGCCACGAGTCGAAGACCTCCTCGGCAACACGCATCGAGGTGATCACCGAAGGTATCCTCACACGCCTGCTGCAGGCCGATCCCGAATTGCCCGGCATCGGAGCGATCCTGTTCGACGAATTCCACGAGCGTCATCTGCACGGGGATCTCGGTGCCGCGCTTGCGCTGGATGTGCAGGCCAACCTGCGCCCCGACCTGCGCCTGGTGATCATGTCCGCGACTCTGGACGGCGAACGCATCGCACGCTGGTTCGACGCGCCGCGCCTGAGCAGTGCCGGTCGCAGTTTCCCGGTGCGCATCGAACACCCGCCTGCACGCAGTGGCGAGGCCTGGCCCGAACGCGGCTGGACCTCGCATCTGCGACGCGTCGTCACGCAGGCCATGGCTGATCAGGAAGGCGACGTGCTGGTGTTCCTGCCCGGCCGGCGCGAGATCGAGCAGGCGCGTGCGGTACTTGCGGATATCAGCGCCGAGATCCTGCCCCTGCATGGCGAGCTGAGTCTGGCTGACCAGCACGCGGCTCTGGCAGCGGCGAAAGCGGGCACGCGTCGCGTGGTGCTGGCGACCAATGTCGCCGAATCCAGCCTGACCCTGCCCGGCATTCGTTCGGTGATCGATGCCGGCCTCGCGCGTGAACCGCGCTTCGATGCGAGCTCGGGGTTTTCGCGCCTGCAAACGATCAACATTTCACAAGCTTCGGCTGACCAGCGCGCCGGTCGCGCAGGACGAGTCGGGCCCGGCGTTGCCTATCGCCTGTGGCCGCAG
This sequence comes from Dokdonella sp., assembly GCF_049593775.1. GTDB lineage: Bacteria > Pseudomonadota > Gammaproteobacteria > Xanthomonadales > Rhodanobacteraceae > Dokdonella. The sequence goes on from NZ_JBAWHJ010000267.1 coordinate 10,904, forward strand.
AGTCGACGCCTGGATCCATCGCGCACGCCCGAGATTGCCCAGGTCGAACTGTCCCAGTTGCTGCTTGAGCTGAAGGCATGGGGTTCATCGGCACTCGACTGGCTGGACACTCCACCCACCGGTGCCACGGCGCAGGCACACGATCTGCTGGTCGCTCTGGGAGCAGTGGAGTCCGACGGAGCTATCAATGGTTTCGGTCGCCGCCTGCTGGCGTTCGGCACGCATCCGCGGCTGGCGGCTGCCGTGCTGCGTGCGAGCGACGCCGTAGCGGGGCTGGCCTGTGATCTGGTTGCCTTGGTCGAGGCGCGCAATCCGTTGCGCGGCCTTACCTCGCGTGATGACGATTTCAGGCTTCGCCTGCGTGCCCTGGACGCCTGGCGCAATCGCGATGGGCAAACCAGTCGTGAGCTTGGTGCCGACCGTTCCAGCCTGTCTGCAATCATCCAATCGGCTGATGCCTGGCGCCGCCGAGCCAGGACATCTGCATCACCTGCGAACACGGTCAGCCTGACCGCTGCAGGCGATCTGCTCATGCACGCCTTTCCCGACCGCATCGCACGTCAGGATCCGGTCAATCCGCGTCGCTACCAGCTTGCCAACGGACGCGGCGCGCGCCTTCTCGAGGAGAGCAGCCTGTTTGGCGAGCCGTGGCTGGTCGTCATCGACTTGCGCTACGAGGAGCGTGACAGCCTGATACTGGCCGCCGCACCGTTTGACGAAGCCCTGCTTGAACGCGAGTTTCCCCAATCATTCTTCGAACGGCGCAGCCTGCGCTGGAACCGCGACACCCGCGCGGTTGAAGCATTCGAGGAGCGCTGCTTCGCTGGCATCGTGCTGAACCGGCGCGGTGTGCCGGCGCGGCCTGAAGATGCCGTGCCCGCATTGATTGCTGCCGTGCGCGAACTGGGGCTGGGTGCATTGCCGTGGAGCGAACCTGCGCGCGAACTTCGCCAGCGCGTGGAATTCCTGCGTGGCGCCCTGCCGGATGCCGGACTGCCCGATTTTTCCGATGCGCAGCTGCTGGACACACTCGAACTGTGGCTGGCACCCGCGCTCGCGGACAAGCGCCGACTCGACACATTGCGCGCCGAGGCGCTCTCCGATGCGCTATCCGCGCAACTCGACTACGCGACGCGTCGCCTGCTCGATGAACACGCACCGGTGACGATCAGCGTGCCCAGCGGCATGCATCGACGCATCGACTATTCCGATACGGGACCGATCCTTGCGGTCAAGCTGCAGGAGCTGTTCGGCCTGACCGACACGCCACGCATCGCCAAGGGTCGAATCGCACTGACCTTGCACCTGCTATCGCCGGCCGGGCGACCTATCCAGGTGACCCGGGATTTACACGGATTCTGGGAGCGCACCTACCCGGAAGTGAAGAAGGAGCTCAAGGGCCGCTACCCGAAACATCCATGGCCGGAAGACCCCTGGACGGCGGTCGCGACACACCGGGCCAAGCCGCGCAGATGAACCAAGCGCGGGTAACAGGGTCGGAGTGGAATGGCATTGACTTAACGCTCGTCATTCCCGCGAAGGCGGGAAACGCTTCACAACAGCCGCATGGCTGGTCATCGCT
>NZ_JBAWHJ010000268.1:0-17146 GCF_049593775.1 Dokdonella sp.
AATATCGAATCTCGTACATCCCAACCCCCAATCCCGAATCCCAATTTATGGACAAGAGCTTCGAACCCGGCCAGATAGAACCTAAGTGGTATGCGCAGTGGGAGGCTTCCGGTGCGTTCAAGCCACAAGGCGACGGCGATCCGTATTGCATCCTGCTGCCACCGCCAAACGTGACCGGCACGCTGCACATGGGCCATGCCTTCCAGCAGACGGTCATGGATGCGCTGAGCCGCTACCAGCGCATGCGCGGATCACGCACGCTCTGGCAGGGCGGCAGTGATCATGCCGGCATCGCGACGCAGAAGATCGTCGAGAACCAGCTCGCCGCCGAGGGCAAGACACGCCACGATCTCGGCCGCGAAAAATTCATCGAGCGGGTCTGGGACTGGAAGCAGGAATCGGGTTCGACGATCAGCAACCAGATGCGCCGCATCGGCACCTCGGTGGACTGGTCACGCGAACGCTTCACCATGGACAAAGGCCTTTCCGCTGCCGTACGGCGCGTATTCGTGCAGTGGTATCGCGATGGCCTGCTCTATCGTGGCCGGCGTCTGGTCAACTGGGACCCGGTGCTGATGACGGCGGTCTCGGACCTTGAGGTCAACAGCGAAGAGAAGGACGGCAACCTGTGGTCGATCCGCTACCCGGCCAGCGATGGCGGCGAAGGTCTGGTCGTCGCCACGACGCGTCCCGAGACAATGCTCGGCGATGTCGCCGTGGCCGTGCATCCGGATGACGAACGCTTCCAGTCGCTGATAGGCAAGACCCTCAAGCTGCCTCTGACCGATCGTGAAATTCCGGTCATTGCCGATACCTATGTCGAACGCGATTTCGGCACCGGTTGCGTGAAGATCACTCCGGCGCATGATTTCAACGATGCGCAGATCGGCGCGCGCCACAAGCTTGCACCCATCGTGATTCTCACCCTCGATGCGAAAGTCGTCGAGGAAGCACCGGAGGCTTATCGCGGCCTTGATCGATTCGTCGCGCGAAAGAAGATTCTTGCGGATCTGGAAGCGCTTGGGCTCCTGGTCGAGACGAAAAAGCACAAACTCCAGGTGCCAATCAGCCAGCGCACCGATGCCGTCATCGAGCCGATGCTGACCGATCAGTGGTTTCTCGACCTGACCAGCGACACACGTGTCGATGGCCAGCCTGGGCCGGGTGGCCGAAAGGCCATCACCGAGCCGGCGCTGGCCGCCGTGCGCGATGGCGAAATCCGCTTCGTTCCGGAGAACTGGTCGACCACCTACAACCAGTGGCTGGAGAATATCCAGGACTGGTGCGTCAGCCGCCAGCTCTGGTGGGGCCATCAGATTCCCGCCTGGTATGACGAAGCCGGAAACATCTTCGTCGGCGAGGACGAAGCCGATGCGCTGGCCCATTCCGCGATCAAGCCGACCGGCGCACTGCGACAGGACGAGGATGTCCTCGATACCTGGTTCTCCTCGGCGCTGTGGCCGTTCTCGACCATGGGATGGCCGGGACCCGGCCCGGTGACCGAGAATGGCGAGATCGTCGCCGACTGGTCAAAGGACCAGGAATTCATTCCACGTGCGGTGCTGGTCACCGGCTTCGACATCATCTTCTTCTGGGTCGCGCGCATGGTCATGGCGACGCAGTACTTCACGGGCAAGGTGCCGTTTCGCGAGGTCTACATCAATGCCATCGTGCGTGATGCCGAAGGCCAGAAGATGTCCAAGTCCAAGGGCAATACGATTGATCCGCTCGACCTGATCGACGGCATCGACCTCGAATCGCTGGTCAGGAAATCGACGGCTTCGCTGCTGATCCCGCAGGTCCGCGAAAAGGTCGAGAAGCGCATCCGCAAGGACTATCCGGAGGGCATTGCTGCCGTTGGAACCGATGCGATGCGCTTCACCTTCGCCGCACTGGCGACCTACGGACGCACGATCAATTTCGATCTGAAGCGTGCCGAAGGTTACAAGAATTTCTGCAACAAGCTCTGGAATGCGGCGCGATTCGTTCTCATGAACGTCGAGTCTGCCAGCCCCGGCACTGCCATGCCGGTGACCGCCGCCGAGCAATGGATTCTTTCGCGACTTGCCGCGACGCTTGATGAAATCGAGGCGCAGTTCAAGACGTACCGCTTTGACCTGATTGCTCAGGCACTCTACGAGTTCGTCTGGAATGACTATTGCGACTGGTTCCTCGAACTGAGCAAACCCGCACTCAATGGCGACGACGCAGCAGCCATTGCCTCGACGCGACAAACACTGCTGCGTGTTCTCGAGGCGATCCTGCGCGCGCTGCATCCAATCACGCCGTTCATCACTGAGGAGATCTGGCAGAACGTTGCGCCACGTCTGGGCATCGTCGGTGACAGTGTCTCGACACGCCCGTATCCGCGCAGCGATGAATTCTCCACGGGAATCGAGACTGGTTCGGTAGCCGACGTCGAGTGGCTCAAATCGGTGCTCGGTGAAGTTCGCGGAATCCGCAGCGAGATGAATATTTCACCGGGCAAGCAGATCCCGCTACTGTTCGCCAGAGGCACCAAACAGGATCGCCAACGCATTGATCGCTTTGCCAGCCAGATTGCGTTCCTGGCCCGCACCGAGTCGCAACGCTGGCTTGCGGAAGGCGAGGAAGAGCCGGCGTCCGCATCAGCCATCGTCGGCGAGCTGCGCGTCCTGATTCCGCTGGCTGGCCTGATCGATCTCGATGCAGAGAAGGCGCGACTGGAGAAGGAGATCAAGCGCATCGATGGCGAAATTGCCAAATGCAACGGCAAACTCGGCAACGAGACGTTCGTCGCCAACGCGCCTGCCGCCGTTGTCGAACAGGAACGCCAGCGTCTGACCGATTTCAGCGCAACACAGGACGGGCTGCGCGAGCAGCTGGCTCGCCTCTGAGCAGGCGTCTGCCTTTTGCACCCTCTCCCCTCGGGAGAGGGAGAAAGCCGGCGCTGATCAAGTGACACGGCTCCCGCACGGATAGTCGGCCATGCGCCTGCTCAACTCCCATCCAGCGCAAAAATCGGCTTTCTGGTCTTCCACGCACCCGCGGTGAAATCGGGAAACTCGACGGTCATGTTGCCAAGGCCGATGGATCGCTCAGACAAGGGCGTGATCGCGCTCCAGGTGACGGCGTCGTAGATGTCGATCGGCATCGGTGCCGAGGCCTTCAGGGACTCCACGAACGCTCGCACGACGAAGAAATCCATGCCGCCGTGTCCGCCTCCGGCGGCTTCGTCCCCATACTTGCGCCAGAGCGGATGATCGTATCGATCCAGCCAGGGCTGAGCGAGCTCCCACTGATGCGCCTTGGCGCTGCGGCCTTCGATGTAGATCGACTCGTTGACATCCATCCACAATCCCTTCGTGCCTTGCACGCGGAAACCCAGTGAGTAAGGGCGCGGCAGGGAGGTGTCATGGGTGAGCAGGATGGTCTCGCCTTGTTCGCAAGCTATCTGGGTGGTGACGACATCACCCAGGCTGAATTGCACCTTCGCATTCGGATGGTCGGCTCCTCCTTCGTCAAGCACGTGGTTGTGCAGTCCGCGTGACTTGCTCGCGTAGCTGGTCATGCGCACAAAGCGGTTGCCGCGATTGATGTTGGCCCACATTGCACAGGGACCGATGCCGTGGCTTGGATACAGTTCGCCATTGCGGGCCACAGAATGCGGGGTACGCCAGCGCGATTCAGACCAGCCCTTGTCACCGAATTCGACGCCGCCACCATAGGGCTGGCCGGGAACGCCTGAATTGAACTTCACCTTGCGCAAATCGTGCTCGTAGCCACCCTCCAGATGGATCAACTCGCCGAATACGTCCTGGCGGACCATATTCAGCGTGGCCAGAACGTCACGGCGATAGCAGACATTCTCCAGCAACATGTACGGCGTGCCGGTGCGCAACTGGGTGCGCAGGACCTCCCAGTGCTCCTCCAGGGTAACCGCGGCGACAACCTCGCAGCCAACCGCAACCCGCGCCTCCATGGCCGCCATCGACATCGGAGCGTGCAATTCCCATGGCGTGGCGACAAGCACGGCATCGAGGCGAGCCTTGGCAAGCATCTCCCGCCAGGCGTCGCCTTGACCGGTGTAGATGCGCGCCTTGGGCCGCCCGGCTTCGCTCAGGATGCGTGCGGCGCCCTCCAGGGCGAAGCTGTCGATATCGCACAGGGCAACGATGTCCACGCCATCCTGCTTGAGCAGCTCGCCCAGCAGCACCTGGCCCCGCATGCCAGTGCCGATCAGGCCCACGCGCAACGCATGGCCTGTCTTGCCAATGGCTGACGACCACGGCATCGAGGCCAGCGCGCCAAATGCCAGCGATGTTTTCAGGAAATCACGACGTTGCATGGCCCCTCCGGAGGATCATTTCAATGTTGCCGCCAGACTTCCATCCTACCTGCGTCTTTGGCACCAGCACTCATGGTCCCGACCGGATCCTGCCAGTTTCGAGCCGATCCTGCCGGGAAGGCATGACGCCCTACCCCTGAATCGGCGATAATCCGCGACCCTCTTTTTTCCCATGCCCGACTGCCTTGGCCGAATCGGCCGCGTCGGCAACGCTCAAACCCGGAGTTGTCATGCAATACATCTACACGATGATCGGCGTCAGCAAGGTCGTCCCGCCCAAGCGCCAGATCATCAAGGACATCTCGTTGTCATTCTTTCCAGGCGCCAAGATTGGATTGCTCGGCCTGAACGGCGCGGGCAAATCCACCGTGTTGCGCATCATGGCCGGCGTCGATACCGATTTCCAGGGCGAGGCGCGCGCCGTTCCCGGCACCAAGATCGGCTATCTTGAACAGGAACCGAACGTGGATCCGGACAAGACCGTGCGCGAGGTCGTCGAAGAAGGTGTCTCCGACGTCATCAACGCGCAGAATCGCCTGGATGAGGTCTATGCGGCCTACGCCGAGGAAGGCGCCGATTTCGACAAGCTCGCCGCCGAGCAGCAGCGCCTCGAAAGCCTGCTTGCGGTGACCGATGCACACGCGCTGGAACGTCAGCTCGAAGTGGCTGCCGATGCACTGCGACTGCCGCCATGGGAAGCGAACGTAGGCAAGCTCTCCGGTGGCGAAAAACGTCGAGTCGCACTTTGCCGACTACTGCTGTCGAAGCCGGACATGCTCCTGCTTGATGAACCGACCAACCATCTCGATGCCGAATCGGTCGAATGGCTGGAGAATTTCCTGGCCGACTTCCCAGGCACCGTGGTCGCAGTGACCCATGACCGTTACTTCCTCGACAACGCGGCAGAATGGATTCTCGAGCTCGATCGCGGCCGTGGCATTCCATGGAAGGGCAACTACTCCTCGTGGCTGCAGCAGAAGGGCGATCGCCTCAAACAGGAAGAGTCCAGCGAAAAGGCACGACAGAAAGCCATCCAGCGCGAACTCGAATGGGCCCGCAGCAACGCCAAGGGCGGCCGCAGCAAGGGCAAGGCGCGTCTGGCCAAGATGGAAGAGCTGCAATCAGTCGACTACCAGCGCCGCAACGAGACCAACGAGATCTTCATTCCACCGGGCGAGCGCCTTGGCAGTTCGATCATGGAGTTCAAGGGCGTAACCAAGTCCTTCGGCGATCGCCTGCTGATCGAGGACCTGAGCTTCGTCGTGCCACATGGCGCGATCATCGGCATCATCGGCCCGAACGGCGCCGGCAAGTCGACCCTGTTCAAGATGATCATCGGCCTCGAGAAGCCGGACAAGGGTGAGATCACGCGCGGGCAGACGGTCAAGGTCGCATATGTCGACCAGAGCCGCGAGAAGCTCGAAGGCGACCACAACGTCTTCCAGGAAATTTCAGGCGGCGCCGACATCCTCAATATCAACGGCATCGAGATCCAGTCGCGCGCCTATCTTGGCCGCTTCAACTTCAAGGGACAGGACCAGCAGAAACTGGTCGGCACCTTGTCCGGTGGTGAGCGTGGCCGCCTGCACCTGGCCAAGACCCTGCTCCAGGGCGGCAACGTACTGCTGCTCGACGAGCCCTCCAACGATCTGGACATCGAAACCCTTCGCGCGCTGGAGGACGCCCTGCTCGAGTTCCCGGGCAACACGTTCGTGATCTCGCATGATCGCTGGTTCCTTGATCGCATCGCCACCCACATCCTCGCCTATGAAGGCGATTCGCATGTTGAATTCTTCGCCGGAAACTACCGCGAGTACGAAGAAGACAAAAAGCGGCGCCTCGGCGATGACGCATCGACACCGCATCGTCTGCGTTACAAGAAGCTGGTTTAAGGGCAGGAAAAGGAAAACGGGGAGTCGAAAAGGCGACTCCTCGACGATTCATCCCCGTTCGGCGAGTTGTTTCACCGGACATGCAGGCCTGGCTTGAGGTGCTGCGCCTGAATGAATCTGCAGGCTCGTCGCATTGGATCCGGACAACACGGCCTGGGTGCAGGAAACAGCATTGGCCCTGATCGGATTCGGTAGTACCGTGTCGAATTCACGGGTCTGGTGGATACGCACTGACCCATTCCCCATTTCCCATTCTCGGTCCCCGTTCCGCCAATGACGTTCATGGAAGCCTTGCGCGCTGCCTGGCAGCGCAACAATTCGATGGTCTGTGTCGGGCTTGACCCGGAGCCTTCGCGGTTTCCGGCGCACTTTGCCCGAGACAGCGATGCGGTATTCAATTTCTGCCGCGCCATCGTCGATGCCACTGCCGACCTGGCTTGCTGCTTCAAGCCACAGATCGCCCACTTCGCGGCACTGGAAGCGGAAGATGCCCTGCAGCGCCTGATTGCGCATATCCACACCCATCAACCTGGCGTTCCGGTCATCCTCGATGCCAAGCGTGGCGACATCGGCTCGACTGCGCAGCACTATGCCAATGAGGCCTTCGATCGCTACGAGGCCGATGCAGTGACCGTGAATCCGTATCTGGGTCGCGACTCGGTGCAGCCGTTCCTCGACCGGGCCGACAAGGGGGTGGTGATCCTCTGCCGCACTTCGAATCCGGGTTCCGCGGACCTGCAGGAACTTGATGTCGGCGGACGCCCGCTCTACCAGCACGTGGCGGCCATGGTCGCCACGGATTGGAACGCCAACGGCAATTGCCTGCTGGTCACCGGTGCAACCTGGCCGGAACAGCTGGCCGAAGTGCGCCGCATCGTGGGTGACATGCCCTTGCTCGTGCCTGGCATCGGCGCGCAGGGCGGCGATGTCGAAGCGGTGCTTCGAAACGGCCAGTCCAGCGACGGGAGCGGACTGTTGATCAGTTCTTCCCGCGCCATTCTGTACGCCGGAAATGACGACAAATTCGCCGACGCGGCGCGCCAGGCGACATGGACCCTGCGAGATCAGATCAACAGCCATCGCGGTGCCAATCGGCGAACGGACGCCTGAATGTTCACCGTTGCGCTGACTGGCGGGATTGCATCCGGCAAGTCAGCCGTGGAAACGCGCTTTGCCGCGCGAGGCGTCGACATCATCGATGCCGATCTGGTAGCCCGGGAAGTCATCGCCGCGGGAACCGAGGGACTCGCGGAGGTGGTTGCAGCATTCGGATCTGATGTCCTCGCTGCAGACGGGACCCTGGACCGAGGCGCAATGCGGGAACGCGTTTTCGCCGACCCGGATGCCCGGCGCCGCCTCGAAAGCATCATCCACCCACGGGTGAGAGATGCAATGCGCGAGGCGCTCGCCGGTTCGCGTGCAGCCTACGCCATGCTGGTCATTCCGTTGTTTGTCGAATCAGGCGAGTACGCCTGGGTCGATCGTGTTCTAGTTGTCGATGTACCGCGCGAGATGCAGGTCGCCCGCCTGCTGAAGCGGGACGGGATCACCCGCGAACTCGCCGGGAAGATGCTTGATGCCCAGGCCACGCGCGAGCAACGGCTGGCAGTGGCCGACGAGGTTATCGACAACAGCGGCGATCTGGCTGCCCTGGATGATGCCGTTGAGACACTGCATCAGCGCTATCTGGAATTGGCCGGCTGAACAGCACTCTGTCGGCGACGGCGGCCGGCCTCCAGACGATCAGGTGCCGGCATTCCCTGATGGCCAGAGCGCGCGAATGGCTGCAATGCCCTGGGCACCACCTCGTTGCGCAGTTCCAATGTCGATCGGCCCCATGCCACCCAGCACATAGACCGGCATGGGTGCCTGCGCAATCAGGGCGGACGCACGCTGCCACCCCAACGAAACGGAGCCGGGATGACTTGCCGTCGGTTCGATCGGGGACAAGGTGACGAAATCAGCTCCGATCGCAGCGGCGTGAGAGATTTCTTCCTGGCTGTGGCATGACACGGCCAGCCAGCGATCGTGTCCGATCGGACGATCCCTGAGGCCGGCGGCGATACGCGCAGGAAGGTGCACGCCATCCAGACCTAGCAATTCGGCCAACTGCCAGTCTGCGTGCAGCAGCAGTTGGGCATCATGCGCGGCACAACAATCACGCACCGCACGGGCCAAGGGTGCCACCGCCGCCCTGGTCCAGCCAGGCAGACGCAACTGGACCAGGCGAACGCCTGCTCGCAGTGCGTTTTCGAGCCCTGGCATGAATTCCGGATCTTCTTCCCGGGCAGGTGCCGGCGTGATCAGGTAGCGATCCGGCAACCGGAGTGCGCTGACCACGGGGCGGTCCGCAGGTGGCAGCAAACGAATGTCGATGTCCCTCGGACTCGCCCATGCCAGCGCTTGCCCGTCGAGTGACTGCAGGCGTCCACGGAAGGAATTGATTTCGTATACATCGAGCAGGATGTCCCCGCACGGGATGCTGATCAGCCCCTTGCCGATCTGCGCCCGAATCCCCAGCTCTTCGTGGAGCTCCCGTGCGAGTGCCTGCTGCGCACCTTCGTGCGGATCGACCTTGCCGCCGGGAAACTCCCAGTAGCCGGCCCACTCCTTTCCAGAGGGGCGCCGGGCCAGGAGCACACGGCCCTCGATATCGCGCAGCACGCCGGCGACGACGTGAGTTCGCGCCTGCTTGTCCGGATCGGCATCAGTCATGGTGGATTCGCGTCGGGCGTCCGCGCGAAGACCTGGCTTCGCGCGTCAATTCATGGGAACGGACATGTCGCCCGCAACTGCTACTCAGTTCAAGCTGCCGTGGCACTGCTTGAATTTCTTGCCCGACCCGCAAGGACAAGGATCATTCCGGCCAACCTTGGGGGTGTCGCGCTGGATCGGCGTGGACCCGGGCAGTGCATCCCCGCCCGCTTCGGTTTCCGCATCGCCACCATAGGCAGCCGGCTGAGCGTGCTGGAACTTCATGTTCTTGGCCTGCGCCTCGGCTTGTGCGATCTGCTCTGCCTCGAGTGCCTTTACCTCCTCCTCACTGCGAATGCGCACGCGCGCAAGCAGTTGCACAAGCTCATGCTTGATGCGCTCAAGCATCTGCTGGAACAGCAGGAAGGATTCACGCTTGAACTCCTGCTTGGGCTGCTTTTGCGCATATCCGCGCAGGTAGATGCCCTGGCGCAGGTAGTCCATGCTGGTCAGGTGCTCCTTCCAGCAGTTGTCGACGACGGAAAGCATGACGTGCTTTTCCAGCGAGCGCATGGTTTCTTCACCGAGCAAGGCTTCCTTCTCGCGGAACAGCCGCGATGCGGCATCTTCAACTTTCACAACGATGTCGTCGGCTCCGGCCTCTTCCTGATCTTCAAGCCAGCCGCGAAGGTCAATCTTGAGGTTGAACTCCGACTCCAGTTCCTTTTCAAGACCAGCGATATTCCACTGATCGTCGATGGTATTGGGCGGCACAAAGCGACGAACGAGATCGGCGAACACATCTTCACGGATGCTCTGTACCGTCTCACCAACACCTTCGCTTTCCAGCAACTCATTGCGTTGCTCGTAGATCACCTTGCGCTGATCGTTGGCCACGTCATCGAATTCCAGCACGTTCTTGCGGAAATCGAAGTTCTGCGCCTCGACCTTGCGCTGCGCATTCATGATCTGCTTGGTGACCATGCGATCCTGGATCGCGTCCTCTTCCTTCATGCCAAACATGCGCATCAAGCCGGCCACGCGCTCGCCCATGAAGATACGCAGGAGATTGTCTTCCAGCGAAAGATAGAAGCGTGTCGAACCCGGATCGCCCTGGCGCCCGGAACGGCCGCGCAACTGGTTATCGATGCGGCGGGACTCGTGGCGCTCGGTACCGATAATGCGCAACCCGCCAGCTTCGAGCACCTTGGCATGGCGCTCCTTCCATTCGGCTTCGAGCCGCTTGCGCTCGGATTCGGGAGTTTCTTCAGGCAATGCAGCCAGTTCAACTTCGAGATTGCCGCCGAGCACGATATCGGTACCGCGGCCAGCCATGTTGGTGGCGATCGTGACCACGCCCGGGCGACCGGCCTGGGCGACGATGATGGCTTCCCGCTCATGCTGCTTGGCGTTGAGCACTTCATGCGGGACGTTCGACTTGTTGAGCAGGCCTGACAGGTATTCCGATGTCTCGATGGAGGTGGTGCCGACCAGTACCGGCTGGCCCCGTTCGTAGCAATCCTTGATGTCATCGATGATGGCGTCGTGCTTGTTCTTCGCCTTCAGGAAAACGACATCGGGCTCGTCCTTGCGCACCATGGGGCGGTGGGTCGGAATGACCACGACTTCGAGCCCGTAGATGGACTGGAATTCGAAGGCTTCGGTATCCGCGGTGCCTGTCATGCCCGCGAGCTTGTCGTACAGTCGGAAGTAGTTCTGGAACGTTATCGAGCCAAGGGTCTGGTTTTCGCGCTGGATCGGCATGCCTTCCTTGGCCTCGACCGCCTGATGCAGGCCATCGGACCAGCGTCGCCCAGCCAGCGTACGCCCAGTGAACTCATCGACGATGATGACTTCGCCGTCACGCACGATGTAGTCCACGTCGCGCTGGTAGATCGCATGTGCGCGCAGGCCGGCATTCAGATGATGGACCACGGCCAGATGCTTGGTGTCATACAGGCTCTCGTCGGGCCCGATGATGCCTTCGGCACGAAACAGGGCTTCGGCATGCTCCATGCCGGCCTCGGAAAGATGGACCTGACGCTGCTTCTCGTCGACCCAGAAATCACCCTCGCTGTCTTCCTTCTCCTGGCGCACGAGTTTCGGCACCAGACGATTGACCTTGACGTAAAGTTGCGGCGAATCATCTGTCGGTCCGGAGATGATCAGCGGTGTGCGGGCCTCGTCGATCAGGATCGAGTCGACTTCGTCGACGATCGCAAACGAGAGCTTGCGCTGATAGCGCTGGTCCTTCGATTGCGCCATGTTGTCGCGCAGATAGTCGAAGCCGAATTCGTTGTTCGTGCCGTAGGTGATGTCCGCGGCGTAGGCACCACGCTTGTCGCCATGGTCCATGCCCGGATAGACCACGCCGACGCTCATGCCAAGAAAGTTGTAGATCCGCCCCATCCAGGCCGAGTCACGCCTTGCCAGGTAGTCGTTCACCGTGACCACATGCACGCCCTTGCCGGTCAGCGCGTTTAGGTAGACAGGCAGCGTACCCACCAGGGTCTTGCCTTCGCCGGTGCGCATTTCCGCGATCTTGCCCGAGTGCAGGACCATGCCGCCGATCAGCTGCTCATCGTAGTGGCGCAGGCCGGTTACCCGCCTGGCGGCCTCACGCACGACGGCGAAGGCTTCCGGCAACAGGGAATCCAGGGACTCGCCATCGCTGACGCGCTTGCGGAACTCGTCCGTCATTGCCTGCAAGGCAGCATCGTCGAGCGCTTCGAAGCGGGGCTCCATGGCGTTGATGCGAACAACTGTCTTGTTCAGCGTGCGCAGGATCCGCTCGTTGCGGCTGCCAAAAATGCTCGTCAGGAAACGTTGAAACATCGGTTTTTCTGTCCGGGTAGTGCCGTTTGTCCCGCAAAATGCGAGCACGGCTGAAAAGCGAAGGCCGCCGATGATACGGCGGCCTCGGCATTACACCAAGCCTGTGTATTGATTCACACTAGTGGGGATTGGATCCCCTGATTCAAGAGCATCCTGGCGAAGTCGGGAAACTAGCCGCGACTTGCGCGTGTTGAACGCACATAGGCCATGGGGTTGACCGGGCGACCATTCAGCCAGACTTCGAAATGGCAATGCGGTCCCGTCGAGCGTCCGCTGGAGCCCACTTTGGCGATAACCTGCCCCACATGGACCCGCGTACCCACTTCGGCGAGATTGCGCGAATTGTGCGCGTATCGCGTCATGTATCCGTTTCCGTGGTCGATTTCGACCACGTTTCCGTAACCGTTGCGTACGGCTGAATAGGTCACTACACCCTCGGCCACGGCCAGAATGTCGCTGCCCATGGGCACGTCGAAGTCGACACCCAGATGGACCGCCTGGCGGCCGGTGATCGGATCGGTGCGGGTTCCATAGCGCGATGCCACATAGCCATGCGCAACAGGCATGCCTGTCGGCAGCAAGGCATTGTCGATCTTGCGATCAAACAGCAGGTTTTCGAGGACACCCAGTTGGGCTTCCTGGCGCTCGAACTCGGCGCGGAGATTTTCGATATCGCCACCCAGGGGCAGCGGGGGGGAAATCTCACCGAGGGATTCTTCCGGTCCACCCAGGGCTGGCTCGGTTGCGAAATCAAATTCGCCGTCCTCGAGCTTGCCGACCTGGGTCAGGCGATCTCCGAGGGCATTGAGTCGGGTTGCCTGTGCGCGCAACTGACCAATCTGCATGGCCAATGCATCCAGATTGCGCTGGGAGTCGCGCTCCACGTTTCCAAGCTCACCTTTCTGCAGCTCGATCTGCGCCCTCAGGGCGACAAGATCACGCATCGCTGCGTCGCGCGGATTCACGGTAAACAACGCGAGGGCAAACCCCATGCCGGCAAACAACGCAAAAACCGAACAGAGCAGCGAACCAACCAGCACGCAACCGCGCCTGCTACTCAAATCGATACATCGCGGGGTTGAATGTGATTTCGCGACTAGAATGATGTTCATTAAATGGTTCGCCGAATGGGTTTCGCCATGCAGCAAAGTCCTCCATCACGCAAACGCCTGCCAAGTACCTTGGTACCCGTCGCAGAGTGCGTCGCCCTTGACACACTCGCGAAGCGCGCGCGCGTCCTGGACCAGCTTGATGAAAAACTACGCCACCACTTGCCCGATTCACTGGCTCGCGAATGTCGACTTGCGGACCTGCGTAACGGGCGGCTTGTATATCTCGCGACAAGTCCGGCTTGGGCGACGCGCCTAAGGATGCACCAGGCAAACCTTCTGGCTGAAGCCCGCGCCGCCAGTGGCAGCGCTGTCGAACTCCTCGTTGTGAAAGTGGCCGCCCTGCCGATCGTTCCCTCGGAACCGGACAGATTCACACCACTTTCGACCACCGCTGCAAGCCATCTGCGCACGGCGGCAAAAACTCTCAAGGACCCGGAACTGCAGGCCTTGTATTTGAAGCTGGCGTCCCTCGCCTCGGATGATTCTTTGCCAGAGGCCTGAAGACCCCCTTCCCCTGGAACAGGAAGCTCCAGCAGGAGCTCCCCTGATGCAACGAACTGCTTACAGCGCCTGCGCCGGATGGGCGTAGGAAATTGGAGCCTTGGATTCGTCGTCGAAACTGACCTCTTCCCAGGCTGTCTTGTCAGCCAGCAAGGCTCGCAACAAGGTGTTGTTGAGCGCATGACCGGACTTGTAGCCATAGAATGCGCCAATAAGGCTGTGTCCGAGGAGATACAGGTCACCAATTGCGTCAAGAATCTTGTGCTTGACGAATTCGTCCTCGTATCTCAGGCCATCCTCATTGAGGACGCGGTAGTCATCCAGCACGATCGAGTTGTCCATTGACCCGCCCAGGGCCAGATTCCTCTCGCGCAGCATTTCGATATCGCGCATGAAACCAAAGGTTCGCGCACGGCTGACTTCCTTGACGAACGAGGTAGTCGAGAAATCGATCTCGCTGGTTGAAGTTCGCTTGGCGAACATCGGATGGTCAAAATCGATCGAGAATCCGACCTTGAAGCCGTCAAATGGTTCAAATCTGGCCCATTTGTCGTCCTCACGGACGGTCACCGATTTCTTGATGCGGACGAAGCGCTTGGCCTTTACCTGCTCCTCGATACCCGCTGACTGCAGCAGGAATACGAAGGGGCCAGCACTGCCGTCCATGATCGGGACTTCCGGTGCGGACAGGTCGACATAGGCATTGTCGATGCCGAGACCGGCAATTGCCGACAGCAGGTGCTCGATCGTCGCGATGCGGACATTGCCTTTGACCAAGGTCGTGGACAACCGCGTATCACCGACATTTTCGCAACAGGAAAGAATCTCCACCGGCTCGGCAAGATCCACGCGCCGAAACACAATCCCTGTATCAACCGCAGCGGGTCGCAAAGTCATGTAGACCTTGTCACCCGTATGGAGACCTACGCCTGTCGCCCTTATTACGTTTTTGAGCGTGCGTTGTTTAATCATTTTTTTGGTCTGACCCCTGGGGCAGGAGCATCAAAACGCCGGGGAGAGTAGCACAGCATTCCAGTCAGCGATAGTTAAGCCGACGTCAAAATCATACAGGTGTTGCGCATTCACCACACCCTTTTATTTTTGCCAGGGTGGGCCCACAAGCCGCCAGAATTGGCGGTTATGCCCTGATCAGTCGGAAATTTGGCGTTTTCCCGAAAAAAACATGCCGCTGCGGCGCCACGCAGCGGCAGTGACGCCAGCACGTCCGCTGTCTCACGACAGCGGCACCGACCCGCCCGGATAATTGATCCGGTGCGAGGCAGCCTGGAGGCTGGGCGGGACTCTTGAGCTGTTGGCTGATTCTCTCCTGTCAGTCAGCCTGCCGCCGCAAGAAGGCGGGGATGTCGAGATAGTCGACCTGGCTGTCTGTCGATGCGTTGGCCTGCTCCGCGGGTACGCTCCTGTGTATCGCAGACGGCACACGCTCCGGAATGTCCGCATAGTCGACCTCGCCCGTGGTCGCATTGCGCACGACCTGCATGGGCGCACGCGGGGCGATGATCGCCTCACGCTCACGCTCCGAACGCACAGGCTGGCGGACAGCATTGCGGTTGAGTCCGGTGGCGACCACGGTGACGCGGATTTCGTCCTGCAGCTCGGGATCGAGCGCAGTTCCGATCACGACGGTTGCATCCTCGCTGGCAAACTCGTGGATGACCTGTCCGATGTCGTCGAACTCGCGCATGGTCAGGTTCTGGCCAGCGGTGACATTCACGAGAATGCCGCATGCACCTGCCAGATTGATGTCCTCGAGCAAGGGGTTGTTGATGGCGGCTTCGGCAGCGGCCACGGCACGATCGTCGCCGCGCGCATTGCCACTTCCCATCATCGCCATGCCCATCTCCGCCATGACCGTGCGTACATCGGCAAAGTCGACGTTGATGAGTCCCGGTCGGGTAATCAGGTCGGCAATCCCCTGCACGGCACCGAGCAACACATCGTTGGCCTGCTTGAATGCACTGAGCAGGGTGACGTCGCGCCCGAGAACGGTCAGCAGCTTCTCATTCGGCACGGTGATCAGCGAATCCACGTGCTGGGTCAGGTCCTCGATGCCCTTGAGCGCCACCTGCATGCGCCGGCGCCCTTCGAACGGGAACGGCTTGGTTACCACTGCCACTGTCAGGATGCCCATCTCCTTGGCCAGCTGGGCCACTACTGGCGCCGCACCGGTTCCGGTTCCGCCGCCCATGCCGCAGGTGATGAAGGCCATGTCCGCGCCCTGCAGCAGTTCGCAGATGCGTTCACGGTCCTCGAGTGCGGCCTGGCGGCCTACCTCGGGGTTGGCACCGGCACCGAGACCCTTGGTGACATTGGCGCCGAGTTGCAGCGTGTGCTTTGCACCGCTGTTCTTGAGTGCCTGTGCGTCTGTATTCGCACAAACGAATTCAACACCCTCGATCTGGGCATTGACCATATGGCTTACGGCATTGCCGCCGCCACCGCCCACACCGATGACCTTGATCACCGCATTGGGCTCCATCCTTTCGATCAGCTCAAACATTTCCCGTCCTCCGTCGGCTTTAGCCGTATTGATTTAGATGACTCCGACCACGTTGCTGCCTTGCTCCGTGTTCGACTCGCGGACAACTGGCGCGCTGTCCGCAAAGCAACCGTTTCGGTTGCGCCACCGCACATCCTGCGCAGTGGTTTTTCCTGGCAAGTCCTGGCTATGGCCAGCACTCAAAAATTTCCCTTGAACCAATTCGATACCCGATCCCAAACCCCGCCAACCGCATCAACTCCGCGGGGCGCGCCATGAGATGCCTGCCTGCTTCCGTACAGCAGCAGTCCAACCCCCGTCGCATGGATCTGATTCGAAACAACATCGGAAAGGCCGGTCACGTGCTGCGGAATGCCCAGTCGTACCGGCATGTGGAAAATCTCTTCAGCGAGATCGACCACGCCTTCCATCTTGGCGGCACCTCCGGTCAGCACGATTCCCGCCGCCACCAGGCTTTCGTAGCCTGAGCGACGCAGTTCGGCCTGGGCCAGGGAGAACAGTTCTTCGTAGCGCGGCTGGACGACTTCGGCGAGCGTCTGCCGTGCCAGTCGACGCGGCGGCCTGTCGCCGACGCTGGGCACCTGAATGGTTTCTTCGGCATGCGCGAGCTGGGCCAGTGCGCAGGCGTACTTGACCTTGATTTCCTCGGCATGTGCAGTCGGCGTGCGCAAGGCCACGGCGATGTCGTTGGTGACCTGATCACCGGCGATTGGCAACGACGCGGTATGCCGGATTGCACCCTGGGTGAAGATGGCGATATCCGTCGTACCGGCACCAATGTCGACAAGACAGACGCCGAGTTCGCGCTCGTCCTGTGTCAACACGGCGAAACTCGACGCGATCTGTTGTGGCACAAGGTCGTCGACGCGCAGGCCGCAGCGCGAGACGCATTTGCGGATATTGGCCGCGGCGCTCATTGCACCGGTTACCAGGTGCACGCGCGATTCCAGCCGCACCCCGCTCATTCCGATCGGGTGACGGATGCCTTCCTGCCCATCGATCACATAGTCCTGCGGCTCCAGGTAGAGGCGCTCCTGGTCCGCCGGGATCGCCACGGCGCGTGCCGCCTCAATGACATGCTCGCGATCCGCCTCGGTCACTTCCTTGTCGCGGATAGGCACGATGCCGTGCGAATTCAGGCAGCGGATATGGCTGCCTGCGATTCCTGCATAGACGGAACGGATCTCGCAACCCGCCATCAGCTCCGCTTCCTCGATGGCACGCTGGATCGACTGCACGGTGGATTCGATGTCCACGACAACAC
>NZ_JBAWHJ010000269.1:0-12281 GCF_049593775.1 Dokdonella sp.
GCGGCGAATATCGCGTGGTTGCGCGAGCATTCCGCCGCGCATCTGCATGTGGACCTGATCGCCGGACTTCCAGGCGAGGACATGGCGGGTTTTGCGGACGGATTCAATCGCCTCGTGAAGCTGGCGCCGCACGAAATCCAGTTCGGCATACTCAAGCGCCTGCGTGGCGCGCCGATTGACAGGCATACGAAGGAATACGGGCTTCGCTTCAATCCGGATCCTCCATACAACATCCTGTCTACCGACGCGATCGACTTCGCCACGATGCAGCGACTGTCGCGTTTCTCGCGCTACTGGGACATTGTCGCGAACTCGGGGCGCTATCTGCGAACGCTGGCGCTCGTGCTTGATGACAGTCCATTCGCGAACTTCCTCGGATTCAGCGACTGGCTCTACGGGAAGACAGGGCAGACTCACGCCCTGGCGCAGGAGCGCCTTGTGCACTTGCTGCACGAGCATCTTTGCGAGATTCGCCGCCTGCCGCCAGAAGAAGTTGCTGAAGCGCTGATCGCGGACTACCACGGAACTGGTGGACGCAGCAGGCTGCGATTCGAGTCCGGCGCAACCACTCGCGTTCGGCCACGCAAGAAGGATTCCGGCTCGACACCTTCGCGTCAGGCGCGTCATTTGCAGTCCTGATCCGAGACGTGTCATGCGTTGCAGCTGAATTCTGCGGGGAACCAACTTCGCCGCTGGCACTCCCATCTGCACTGTCCCGCATGTTGGGACTCCTGAGGAGGGTGTAAACGATGTTGCAACGCATGCTGCTGTCCCTGGCAATACTTGCCGGTGCCTGGGTGTTCAATTCCACGATATTGCCGTCCGTCGCAATCGCCAGCGAGGCGGCGAAACCCGCGTTGGATATCGTCATGTATACGACGGAGACCTGCGGCTACTGCATTCGCGCCAGGGCCTGGCTTACCGAGCAGAACCTGACCTGGGACGAACGCGATATTGAATCCTCGGAAGCTGTGCGAGCGGAATGGAAGGCGTTGGGTGGGGTTGGGACACCATTGATCATGGTCAACGGGAAGGGTTTCACCGGGTTCTCGCCTAACGAACTGGCTGCTGAAATTGCGAAATATCGCTGAATCGCCCATCAACAACGATGTGCGGAAAGGATGGGTCTGAGCCGCGAAGGGAAGTGAAGATAACTGGTGTCGTTGGCGGAGCGTGGATGCGCCGCCACGACGCTTGCTGCACGACATTTGCAAAGCGTGCGTGCTGCCGCTGTAATGACAGGCTGAGTACTACGTCAACAAGGACCTATTGATGCCTGTCATCCGCATGAGTGATCTCGATCTGCAGAACAAGCGCGTATTGATCCGCCAGGATCTCAACGTGCCGATCGAGGACGGCAAGATAACTTCGGAACAACGCATCACGGCGTCGTTGCCCACCATCACCCTGGCACTGGAGAAGGGAGCCACGGTGCTGATCACCTCGCATCTTGGACGGCCGAAGGAGGGCGAGTGGAGTGCTGCGGATTCGCTGGCGCCTGTGGCCGCACGCCTTTCGGAACTGCTTGGTCGCGATGTGCCACTAGTACGTGACTGGGTAGATGGCGTCGATGTCGCCTCCGGCTCGGTTACCCTGCTGGAGAATTGCCGAATGAATGTCGGCGAGGGCAAGGACGACGAGGCGCTCTCGAGGAAATATGCCGCGCTGTGCGATGTGTTTGTCATGGATGCATTCGGCACTGCGCATCGCGCCCAGGCATCGACCCATGGCGTTATCCGCTTCGCCAGGATCGCCGCTGGTGGCCCCTTGCTGATGGCTGAGCTCGATGCACTGGCCAAGGCGCTCGAATATCCGTCACGCCCCCTTCTGGCCATCGTTGCCGGATCCAAGGTTTCAACCAAGCTGACCCTGCTCGAGAATCTTGTCGACAAGGTCGATCAGCTTATCGTTGGTGGCGGTATCGCAAATACCTTCCTGGCCGCTGCCGGCTACAAGGTAGGCAAGTCGCTCAGCGAGCCGGATCTCATTGAGACCGCAAACCGCATCAATGCCGCAGCCAAGGCACGCGGCGCGCGGATTCCGATACCGGTGGACGTGGTTGTCGCCCCGCGGTTCGCGGCCGACGCCCCTGCGACCATCAAGCTGATCGGTGATGTGGCCGACGATGACATGATTCTTGATATTGGCCCGCAGACCGCAGCGCAATATGCAGCCATGATCGACAAGGCCGGAACCGTGGTCTGGAACGGGCCTGTCGGCGTGTTCGAATTCGATGCGTTCGGCGCCGGTACGGAATCGCTTGCGCAGGCGATTGCCAAATCGCCAGCGTTCTCAATCGCCGGTGGTGGAGACACCCTTGCGGCAGTCGACAAGTACGGCATTGCCGACAAGGTTTCGTACATATCAACCGGTGGCGGAGCGTTCCTGGAGTTCCTGGAAGGCCATGAACTTCCGGCCGTGGCTGCCTTGCGCGCGCGCGGGGCATAAACAATGGCGCTGATCCTGCTCGATCTTGATGGCAC
The DNA here is from genome assembly GCF_049593775.1 of Dokdonella sp. Classification (GTDB taxonomy): domain Bacteria; phylum Pseudomonadota; class Gammaproteobacteria; order Xanthomonadales; family Rhodanobacteraceae; genus Dokdonella. Next base: position 2,484 of record NZ_JBAWHJ010000269.1, read on the forward strand.
CCTGATCGATTCGGAAGTCGGAATCACCACGAGCATGGTTCATGCAATGCGTAGCGTGGGGGTCGAGCAGCCCAGCCAGGAACGCATGCGCAGCTGGATTGGACCACCCCTGCACACATCGTTCGCGGAATTGCTGGGCGAAGATGAGGATCGCATAGACCTGGCCGTGCATCACTATCGCGAACGATTCGATGCAGTCGGCTGGAGTGAGCACGCAGTGTATCCGGGTATCGAGCAATTGATCGTCAATCTGGCCGGGCGCGGCAACCGGCTGGCCATCGTGACCAGCAAGGTTGCAGCACAGGCTCGTCGGATTGTGGATCACTTGCCCTTTGGTCAATCGTTTGAAGCCGTGTTCGCACCCACGCCTGAGGCCCGTACGTGCGGAAAGGCCGAACTGGTTGCAAGCGCGTTGAGCACACTCGGCCGCTCGGCGCGTGATGCCGTCATGATCGGAGACCGTTGTTTCGACATGAATGGGGCGCGGGCAAATGGGGTGCGCGCAATAGGAGTGTTGTGGGGATTTGGCAGCAGCAATGAACTCCTCGAAGCAGGAGCCGACCACATCGTGGCGGACCCACGCGGGCTGGAGGAATGTCTCGCTGTTTGTCTGCATGGACAGCAGGATACGGATCTGAAGGTGTAGCTGGCCTCCAACTCTCTCTCTCTCTCTCCATATTCTGGAACGGGATTTCAATGCATTTCGTCGTTACCGTGCTGTGGTAGGTTCACGCAAGGATGAAGAGGAAGCGATGAATGTCTGAGCAATTGCGTCGTACGCGAATCATTGCCACCCTGGGTCCGGCTACTGACGCCCCTGGAATGTTGAGAAGTATCCTCACTGAAGGCGTTGATGTCGTGCGCCTGAATTTTTCCCACGGCAATGCCGACGACCATCGAGCTCGCGCAGCAGCCGTGCGCGCCGTTGCGGCTGAGCTCGGTCGAGAGATTGCTGTGCTGGGTGATCTGCAGGGGCCGAAAATTCGCGTGGAACGCTTTGCCGATGGCGCCGTGCATCTTGAAGTCGGTGCCGCGTTTACCCTGGACTGCCGGGCTGATGCACCACCCGGCGATGTCAATCGCGTCGGCGTGGGATATCTCGACCTGTGGCGGGACGTCAAGGCCGGGGACCTGTTGCTGCTCGATGATGGCCTGATCGCGCTCGAGGTCGTGCAGGTCGCTCACGAGCAAGTGCAGTGTCGGGTATCGATTGGCGGTCGGCTTTCCGATCGCAAGGGCATCAATCGCCAGGGTGGCGGACTCACCGTAGCCGCGCTTTCAGACAAGGATCGACGCGATATCCAGCTAGCCGCCGAGTTGCAGGTCGAATTCCTCGCGGTCTCATTCGTGAAGTGCGCGGAGGATGTCGAGCAGGCGCGCCGCTTGCTGCAGGAGGCGGGCGGCGATGCGGCGATCGTGGCCAAGATCGAGCGCACCGAAGCGATCGCAGCACTTGGGGAGATCATCAACGCCAGCGATGTCGTCATGGTCGCGCGTGGCGATCTCGGCGTCGAGATCGGAGACGCCGAACTGCCAGGGCTGCAGAAGAAGATCATTCGCGAAACGCTTGAACGCAGCCGTGTCGTCATCACCGCAACCCAGATGATGCAATCGATGGTCGAGTCACCGATTCCGACCCGGGCTGAAGTGCTCGATGTGGCGAACGCGGTGATTGATGGTACCGACGCAGTAATGCTGTCGCAGGAAACGGCTTCGGGCCGCCATCCCGACAAGGCCGTTGCCGCCATGCGCCGTGTCTGCCTTGGTGCCGAGCGGCAGTTCGAGCCGCCCAACGATGTCGCTCCCGGTGCGCGCGTACTTGATCGCACCGACCAGGCCATAGCGCTTGCATCGATGTTCCTTGCCGATCGCATCAACGTGCGCGCCATCGTTGCCTTGACCGAATCGGGAACAACTGCCCGCTGGTTGTCACGCCACCGCTCGACCGTGCCGATCTATGCGCTCTCGAGGAATGGTGCTGCGCGGCGACGCATGCTGTTGTATCGCGATGTGCATCCGATCGAGTTTGATCCGCATGATGTAGGTCCGGCGCTGGCGGCGCGCGAGGCGATCCAGCATCTGTATCGGCTGGGACATCTTGCCGAGAATGACCGGGTCATCTTGACTACCGGTGATCACACGGGGCAGTTGGGTGGGACGAATACCTTGAAGTTGTTGCGGGTGGGGGTGGAGGGGTTGGCTGAGGGGTTGGGGGAACTCTGATCTCTGTCTTTTGTTGGCACGTACCTGCGAATGCCTTGCGCTTGTGATTGCCTCATGTTTTCGAGTCGTCCCAGCGAAGGCTGGGACCCAGTTCTTATATCTATGCCGCTTCGCTCAGTGCCTTAAGAGCAAAGCTTTCACACGCCTGCGGCGCAGTGGTCACGCAAGAGAAAGTAGCTCGCTCGCTGAAGGCGAGTGAAGGCCTTGGGCTGATGCCACAATATCGGCGCAGCGGGCACGCAAAAGAAAGTGCCTCGCGCACCCAAGGCGTGTCAAAGCCCTTTTCACTATGAACGAGCCTGAGTAGGAGGCAGATTCGAAATCGTACGAGTGACGTGTACCGCGGATCTGCACAGGAAAAGAACCAAAACACAGGATTCGGTATCCTCCCCACATCCCCAACCGAGAATTCCCCATGACCAAGCGCACGATTGCACTGATCGTTTCCTGCCTAGCGCTGTCGTCGCACGCCATCGCTCAGAAGGTGCCCCGTTCAGTAACTCCGGAAACACTCGAAAAATACTGGGTGCTGATGAAGTCCTCGATTGAGGGCAATGCGCCACTGGGTGGCAAGAACATGGATCAGTCGGGCTGCGCTGCAGTTTCGTTCATCGTCGAGAAGAATGGACGCGCAAGCGATATCACGATCGAAAAAGTGGAGCCGCCTGGTGGGCTCGGTGAGCTGGCGGCGAGCATCACATCGAATCTCGAGTTCGAGCCGACGATACGCAATGCGGCACGCGATCGTGTGTTCAGTTCGCTGATATTTCCGTTCAACCTCCCGCCTGATCCAGAAGCGCGCAAGGCGATCATGCAGCGCTGCGTCATTCCGGCTCGTGCGTGGAAGCCAAAAACGGCGGAAAAACAATAACCTGAGTCATTGGGTTGGATCCGGACGGAAGGCAGCGCATGGCGTGAATGCTGGCCTGGCGGATCTGCATCGGTATTCAATCTGGCCTATACTCCGCGCCCCTGAATCCCCTATTTCCCGCCCGAACTGTTTGTGACGGCACAACGCGTTTGTTTCCTGGAGTGGTCCATCCATGAGTATCGAGCAGCTTGAAAGTATCGCCCAGGCCATGGTGGCCCCGGGTAAGGGCATCATTGCCATCGACGAATCGAACAACACCATCAAGAAGCGTTTCGAGGCTGTTGGCGTTCCGAGTACCGAAGAGAATCGCCGCGCGTATCGTGAAATGCTGCTGACCACTCCGGGTCTGAATCAGCACATCTCCGGTGCGATCCTTTATGACGAGACGATTCGGCAGTCGACCAAGGCAGGCGTGCCGTTCACCAAGCTGATGCTCGATGCCGGTATTCTTCCGGGCATCAAGGTCGACAAGGGACCGTTTCCGTTGGCCGGTTTCCCCGGTGAGCTGGTAACCGAAGGGCTGGATGGCCTGCGTGAGCGCCTGAACGAATACGCCAAACTGGGCGCGAAGTTCGCCAAGTGGCGCGCTGTGATCACGATCAGTGGCGATTCTCCCAGTGGTACCTGTATCGAGGCCAATTGCCATGCGCTGGCACGCTATGCGGCGCTCTGCCAGGAAGCCGGAATCGTTCCGATGGTCGAGCCGGAAATCCTCATGGATGGCGAGCACGATATCGATGAATGCTACGAAGTGACCGAAGCGACCCTGCGCAGCCTGTTCGCTTCGCTGTACGAGCAGAACGTGTTCCTCGAGGGCACCATCCTCAAGGCGAGCATGGTCCTGGCTGGCAAGGATTGTGATGAGCAGTCGGATGTCGACGACGTCTCTGACGCGACGATCCGCTGCCTCAAGGCGGCCGTGCCAGCTTCGCTGCCAGGCATCGTGTTCCTTTCGGGCGGCCAGTCCGACGAGCGCGCTACGGCGCACCTCAACGCGATGAACCAGCAAGGGCCTCATCCTTGGCCGTTGTCGTTTTCGTATGGCCGCGCCATGCAGCAGGCAGCATTGAAGCTGTGGGGCAAGGACATGGCCGCCAATTTTGCCGACGCGCAGAAGACGGTTGCGCAGCGCGCCCGTGAAAATGGCCTGGCTGCCCTTGGTCAATGGAAGAAAGGCGCCTGATTCGGCCAGGTTCTGATTGGCTGTGGCTCAAGACGGGCGCCTAAGGGCGCCCGTTTTCGATCTCAGCCCAGCGATTCCAGCCATTCGTCGTCCGAGCCTTCGTTGACGCCCTCGAACAGGAATGTCGACAGGTAGCGTTCGCCGGTGTCAGGCAGCATTGCCAGCATGACCGAGCCGGCCGCTGCGTCCTTTGCGACCTCCAGCGCGGCGGCCAAGGTTGCCCCTGCCGAAATGCCGACGAAAATCCCTTCCTTGCTGGCCAGCAGGCGTGCGGTGTCCCGGGCAGTGATGTCATCGACTGGTACGACGCGATGGGCAACGTCGCGATTGAGAACGGCGGGAACGAAATCGGGAGTCCAGCCCTGGATCTTGTGCGGTGACCACTCCTTGCCGGATAGCATCGCTGCGCCGGTCGGCTCGCTGGCGATGATCTTCACTTCCGGGCGGGCAAGACGCAGCATTTCCCCGACCCCAGTCAGCGTGCCGCCAGTGCCCCAGCCAGTCACGAAATAGTCGAGTTGCCTGCCGGCGAAATCCTTGAGGATTTCTGTCGCGGTCGTGTTCCGGTGCCATGCTGGATTTGCCGGGTTTTCGAACTGCCTGGCGAGGAACCAGCCATGCTTGCCGGCCAGTTCCTCGGCCTTGCGCACCATGCCCGATCCGCGCTCTGCAGCCGGGGTCAGGATCACCTTGCCGCCATAGGCACGGATCAGTTTTCGTCGCTCGACTGAAAAGGATTCAGCCATGATTGCGACGAACGGATAGCCGCGAGCGGCAGCGACCATGGCCAGCGCCACGCCGGTATTGCCGGATGTTGCTTCGATGATGGTCTGGCCCGGCTTCAACGCGCCACTTTTCTCGGCGTCGAGCACAATCGCCAGGGCCAGCCGGTCCTTGACCGATCCGCCCGGGTTGAAAGACTCGACCTTGACGTGGATCTCCACATTCTTCGGGGCGAGGCGATGCAGCTTGACGATCGGGGTATCACCGATCGTGTCGAGTATCGATTCGAATGACATGGATCCGGATCTCCTTGACGCTCAGGCAGCGCGCCGATTGGGTGAGGGTGCCGGTGTGCCGGTCAGGGGCGCCTGTGCGTACCAGTGTAGGCGATCAGCCAATCCGGCGACTTCCCCGACAATCACCAGGCCAGGCGATAGCAGGGCATGGTCGCGCGCGAGTTGGGCCAGCTCGCCAAGCGTGCCGCAAATGACCCGTTGCTCCGGGCGCGATCCGTTCTCGATCATGGCGACAGGGGTCTGCGGACTTCTCCCATGTTCGATCAGCCGCTTCTGTGCGCTCTCGAGCTCGCGCACACCCATGTAGATCACCAAGGTCTGGTGTTGGCGCGCAAGCGAGCTCCAGTCCGGTTTTTCCGACGACTCACACTGGTGGGCGGTGGCGAAGGCAACGGCTTGCGCGTGATCGCGGTGGGTCAGCGGAATGCCGGCATAGGCGGCACAGGCGATGGCTGCGGTAATTCCTGGCACGACCTCGAAATCGATGTCATGCGCACGCAGATACTCCAGTTCTTCGCCGCCACGCCCGAATATGAACGGGTCGCCACCCTTGAGGCGGACGATGCGCCGCCCAGCTTGCGCGTGTTCGAGCATCAGCGCGTGGATGTGATCCTGCGATGTGTGGCTGCCGCCGGCCTGCTTGCCGACCTCGATCAGGGTTGCGTCACGTCGGATCAGATCGAGCACTCCGGCAGAGACCAGGCGATCGTGCAGGACGATATCGGCCTCATTGAGTGCTCGCAGGCCATTCAGTGTGAGCAAGCCGGGATCACCCGGGCCAGCACCCACCAGAACCACCGAACCACGGTTCCGCGGAATGTTGTTGCCGCGGAGGCTCCGTTTCAGCATGTGCTCTGCGCGCAGCGCCTGGTTCAGCCGCACCAACGCTGCGAATTTGCCGCGAAACAGGCTCTCGAGAAAGCCTCGCCGTTGGCCAATGTCTGGAAATTTCCGGCGGATACGCTCCCGATATCGCTGGGCGAGGGTCGCCAGCGGTCCCAATGAGGCGTCGAACAGCGATTCGATGCGCTCTCGCACAAGTCTGGCCAGCACCGGTGCCGCGCCTCCCGTCGAGATCGCAATCATCAGGGGATGCCGGTCAACGACCGCAGGCACCTGGAAGCTCGATAGCCCGGCGTCGTCTACCACGTTGACCAACAATCGCCGTTGTTCTGCTGCGGCAGCTATTTGCCGGTTCAAGGCGCGGTTGCCGGTTGCTGCAACGACCAGCCAGACGCCATCCAGCCATGCATCCTCGAAATGTCCGCGAAGATGCACTATTTCTCCGCCGGCAGCGCATTTTTCGAGTCGTCTCGAAACTCGGGGCGCGCCGACTTCCACACGGGCACCAGTCTTGCAGAGCGCGGCAACCTTGCGTTCGCCGACACTGCCGCCGCCAACAACCAGCACGCGGCGTCCAGCCAGATTTGCAAACATCGGGTAGAGGTTCATGGCGGCAAGCTTGGCGTCCCGCCCCTGTTCGAGTGAAATGCCGAATCATAAGGTTCTTATGGCACAATGTGATTAGATACTGATAGCCGTTTAGACGTCCATAGTGGACGGGTCGTTGCCAAGCGCTTATGCTGCAAAACACCATGCCAGTCCTGGGTGAGACTCCAGCCTGCGAGTCTCGAGTCAGCTGGAAGCCCGTCAGCAGCGCGAATGGATCGAAATGACACTGACTCAGCTTCGCTACATTGTCGCCATTGCAGATGCCGGTTTGAACATCACCCTGGCAGCCGAGCGTGTGCATGCAACCCAGCCGGGATTATCGCGCCAGCTTCGGCAGCTGGAGGATGAACTGGGTTTCCAGTTCTTCTTGCGCAGAGGCAAGAGCCTGCACTCGACTACGGGCGCCGGTGCCCAGGTCATTGCTCGTGCGCGAGTGATTCTTGCCGAGGCCAGCAACATCCGTGTGCTCGCCGCCAACCTGCGCAGCGATATTCAGGGCGAGCTGGTCATCGTCACCACCCATACCCAGGCGCGTTTTGTACTGCCGGTGGAAATAGCCGCGATCAAGCATCGTTACCCGGGTGTCGGTATTCGTCTCGAACCGCATGGCGATACCGAGTTGATGGAGATGCTTGGCAAGGGCGTGGCCGACATGGCCATCGTCAGTACTGCCGGTAGCCCGCCGGATGCGGAACTCGCCATCCCGATTTTTTGCTGGGAACGGCAGATACTGGTTCCGCAGTCCCACCCCTTGGCAGGATTGGGGCGAGCGCCACGAATCGAAGAGTTGGCCAGGTACGAGTTGGTCAGCTACGAATCGTCGCTGGCACCCGAATCGTCTCTGAGAAGAGCATTTGGCGATGCAGGTTGTGAACTGAAGCTGGCCGTGACTGCGCGTGACGCCGATTTGATCAAGACCTATGTTCGAGCGGGTCTCGGCGTTGGTGTGCTGGCCGAGATGGCGTTGGGCCCTGATGACCGTGATGGCTTGTGTGTTCTGCCAACGGCAGGCCTGCTTCCTGCTTGCACGACCTGGATCGTCCTGCAGCGGGATCGCGTTCAACGTGACTTTGCAATCGACCTGATCGCCGGCCTTGCGCCGCAGATTGATCGACGCGATCTCATCCGCGTGGTTCAGGGAGCCGCGGCTGCCAATTGGCCGTCGCCTCCGCACTGGCGCGATCGACTCCTGGCCGGGCGTTCAGTGCGCGCCGCCTGACTGTCAGCGCTGTGCAAGGACATTTCGCGTGCAATACGGCTGCTATCGTGTGCTTTGCATCAGCAACGCAGGCGCATGAGAAGGCCAGCTGTTGATCCATCAAGGGAGTCGACGTTGCCGGATTCCATGCGCGGCAGAAGGTCGGTGCAAAGGGCCTTGCCTAGCTCGACGCCCCACTGGTCGAAACTGTTGATGTTCCACAGCGCGCCGCTGACAAAGACACGGTGTTCATAGAGCGCGATCAGTGCGCCCAGGGACTCTGGCGACAACCGATCCAGCAGCAAGGTCGTGCTCGGTCGGTTTCCGGGAAAGCTGCGATGCGGCGCAAGCGCGTGAGTTTCGGCACTCGAGGAGCCGTACTGTTTCATGTCGCTGGCGACCTGTTCGGCGCTTTTGCCGAGCATCAAGGCTCTGGACTGGGCGAGTCCGTTGGCCAGTAGCTTGCGGTGTGAATCGACATGGGAGTGCCCGGGTTCGCGAACCAGGATGAACTCAACCGGTATCGTGTCTGTGCCCTGATGCAGCATCTGGAAAAAGGCATGCTGGCCATTGGTGCCAGGTTCGCCCCAGATAACCGGGCTGGTCGAGAACGGCAGCAGCTCACCGGCCTGGTCGACGCGCTTGCCGTTGCTTTCCATTTCAAGCTGTTGCAGATAGGCGGGCAGGCGCCGCAGACCCTGATGGTAGGGGGCAACGCTTCGGCTGGAGAAGCCGTGGAAGTTTCGATACCAGATATCGAGCAGGCCGAGTAGGACGGGCAGGTTTTTCGCTAGTGGCGCTTCCCTGAAATGGATGTCCATGGCGTAGGCGCCAGCCAGCAAACTGCGAAAATGCTTCTCGCCGATTGCCAGCGCTATCGGCAGGCCGATCGCTGACCACAGCGAATAGCGTCCTCCCACCCAGTCCCAGAATCCGAACGTGGTCGTGATGCCGAACTCCGCAGCCGCTGAGGCATTGGTCGTGGTGGCGACGAAGTGGCGGTCGATGTCGGTTCCGCCCCTGGATACAAACCATTCCCTTGCGATTCGCGCATTGGTCATCGTCTCCTGGGTGGTGAACGTCTTCGAAGCGATGACGAACAAGGTTTCCGATGGTTCCAGCTTGCGCAGTACCGGCTCGATGTCATGCCCATCCACGTTTGAAACAAAGTGGAATTGAAGATCTCGCGAAGCCACTTCGTCGAGTGCAGGCACAACCATCTGCGGGCCGAGATCCGAACCGCCGATGCCGATGTTGACGACGTGACGGATTCCGCTCCGGCCTGTGTCGCGAATGTGCTCGGCATATTCGAGGACGCGATCCAGCATTGCGTGGATCTGGTCGGAATGCGGAGCCTGGCCGCGCGGCGCACGCAGGGCGGTGTGCAGAACAGCACGCCCTTCGGTTGGATTGACGACATCGCCGGAAAACATGGCATCACGTCGCGCCTCAATTGCGCATTCCCGCGCCAGTTCCAGCAAAGCATCGAGGCTTGGCCGGTCAATGAGGCACTTCGATAGATCGGCGAAGACCGACGGAGCCTGGAATGAAAATCTTGCGAATCGGTCGCCGTCGCTGGAAAAAGCTTCGCGCAGATCGAATTGATCGGCCTGCTGCTCGAACAGGCTCCGCAGCTTTCTCCAGGAGGGCGTGCGATCACATCGTGGAGCGGAATTCATGTGCCTTCCGGTGCGAGCGGTATGGAGTGCGCAGCATAGCGGCTTGCGTGGGATCGTGACTTGGCTGGAGACCCTGCGGTCCGCGAGCCTGGCGGTGGTTTCTCAACCGGGGTCGGAGATCCCGGCTCGCCAGTAGCGCACTGGCGAGCCGGGATTCAAACGCAATGTCAGTC
>NZ_JBAWHJ010000270.1:0-3026 GCF_049593775.1 Dokdonella sp.
GGGCAGGTACGTGTTGGCTTCTACCAGAGTCCAGTTTGGCATGTCGACTACGCATTGACGGAGAAGGGTGTTGTGGCCAGCGCCGTAGACAACCACGACACGATCTCCTGGTTCGACGATCTGTGCCAGTCTTGCGCAAATCTGAATGTTGCGCATTGTCCATTGACCGACAAGTTCGGCGCCTGGCTGGTCAGTGCCGCTACCCATAGGCAGCAGCTTCATGTAGAAGCTGGAATCGTCTCGAATGGATTGAGGGCTATTCAGCGAGATCAGCAGCTCGCCAATACTTGATGTGCGCTGGCTTGCACTGAACGCCTTGATCTTTCGCGCAGTGTCATCGTGCGCTTGCTGCAGTTCCGCAGATCGGCCAGTCTTGCTTGCATAGGCTTGTACTGTTTCGTAGGGAAAGTTGCCGTCCGCATCGATTCCCTGCACATTGGCAAGATTCATTTTTTTCGCAAGGCGAAATGCGACCTGGTCTATCTCGTTTCGGCTTGTTTCGCGTTTCCCGTCCAGATAGTCGCGGTAGGCGGGAAGTGCACGTGCCGGTTTTTCGTCAGCCTCCCATTCGACGGCAACCCGGGTTGGCTTGAATCGCGCCAGGCTATCTACCACTTCCTGCAGCTGCTCCTGGCGATGAGGAGCCAGTACATCGTCGGCCTCCATGTTGTGAATGTCCTTGCCGGGATTGGCCATGTGGTAGGTGCCGAGGATCATGATTTCAACCGGCGCTTCGGCTCGGACAGACGCTGCCAGTACAAGGCCCATCGACAATGTTACGCACAGGTGCATGGCAATTTCCCGCTTCAAAACCATTCAGATGCGGGATGCCCGGGATTGGTTGAAGCTGACGGAAAATCGCCGCCAGGAAGAGGCATGGCCCGCGTTCTCGTCCGAGCTGTCTTGCATTGGCGGGCGATGGGAAATCACGAGTGCTCGTGCATGGCCCCTTTCAGACGCGCTGCCATCGACCGCGGCAGCACGGATCAGACCGGGGCGGTGGCCGCGATCGTCTAGTGAGTGGGTGCGTGCCGTCCCAAGCGGGCTATTGGCGAAGCAACACTCGAACCAGGGCGATTCCGAGCGCGGCGGCCAGCAGTGAGCCCATCACATGGAGCGCGACCATGGCGCCGGCCCAACCCCATTGCTGGCGCAGCAGATGATTGAGCGTTTCACCCGTGAACGTCGAGAACGTGGTCAAGCCGCCCAGGAAGCCGGTAGTGATCGCCAGCCGCCACTCCATCGGCAGAGTCTGGAACTGATCGAGCATGCCGAGCACCACACCCATCAGGAATCCACCGATGAGGTTCGCCACGAGTGTTCCAAGCGGAATGCCAGGCCAGGCGGCATCGAGAGCAAGGCCGAGCGACCAGCGTGCCAACGCACCTATTCCCGCACCACCGGCAACCGCGAACGCGGAAGACAGGTTCATGCCCGATCCCGAATGGGCGGCGTTGTGGTCTTGTCCATGCGTTCAATCTTAATCGATGCCGGGTGGGATGACTTGCATGGTGGCAATCCGTAGCATGCACGGACTCTACATCAAGCGAATCCTGCCATGACTTCCGTCGGCGCACAGCGCAGTCGCCGCCTGGCGCCGCTGCTCGGCGCGCTGGCCATGTTCGGTCCGTTTTCGATCGACACGATGTTCCCTGCGTTTCCGGCGATCGCCGCGCAATTGCAAGCCAGTCCGCTGGCCATGCAGCAGACGCTCAGCGTCTACATGATTGCCTATGCGCTCATGTCTCTGTTGCACGGGCCGTTGTCGGATTCACTAGGGCGGCGCAAGGTGATTCTCGGTGGTGTTGCCGTGTTTGCGGTTGCGTCGGTGGGTTGCGCAATGTCGACGTCGATCGGGGAGTTGCTTGCCTACCGGGTCATCCAGGGCTTTTCGGCAGGCTCCGGCATGATCGTAGGCCGCGCCATCATCCGTGATTGCTTTGAGGGGCCGGCCGCACAAAAACTGATGTCGACGGTCTCGATGATCTTCGGTGTCGCACCTGCCATCGCCCCTATCGTCGGTGGCTGGGTCATCGCCTACGCGCGCTGGCCAATGATTTTCTGGCTGCTGGCAGCCTTTGCCGGCGTACTCTGGATTGCCTGCGTGTTCACGTTGCCGGAAACCCATCCGCCGGAGCGCCGGCTACCGCTTTCGCTCGGCAGCATGGCCAAGGGCTACAGGCATATCCTTTCGGACCGTGCTTTCTTCCCGCTGGTCTGTGCCGGGACATTTGGCTTCAATGCCCTGTTCGTCTACATTTCCTCGGCGCCAGCGTTTGTTTTGAATCTCCTTGAGCTCAACGAACAGCAGTTTGCCTGGCTATTCATTCCCGCCATTGGCGGACTCATGTTCGGCTCGTTTCTTTCCGGGCGGACGGCAGGGCGGCTCAGCGCAGATGCGACGGTCAGACTTGGCTATTCGATCATGCTGGGTGCTTCAGTCATCAACATCAGCGCGGCTCTGCTTCTGCCCAAACCCATGGTGCCGTGGTCGGTGCTGCCGCTGGGTCTGCATGCGATGGGTATCGGTATCGCGTTCCCGACCTTGACCCTTCAATTGCTGGATCGGTTCCCGTCGCATCGCGGGGGAGTGTCCTCGCTGCAGGCGTTCTGCAGCTTGGTGATCAGCGCAGCACTGGCAGGGGCAATCTCGCCGCTGGTCTCGGATAGCGCATTCAAGCTTGCGGCGACAGCCGCTGCCATCACGGTCTGCGGATTCATTGCCTGGCGTCGATTCCGTTACATGGAACGGAGTCAGTCGGTAATGGCCAGCGTCACTTCCTGAGCAATGCAGGCTGGTTACGCGGGCGGAGTTGCTGCCGTTCCGCCGAGGATGTTTCGTAGCAGGGTGAAGATTTCGTCCTTGGTGCCGATCACGTTGATCTGGAAGTCACGGGGGAAATCCGTACCGAGATTGACAGCATAGGTGAGCCCGAGGTCGTTGCCGTCCTCGTCAAAGCGGTTGAACGTTTCGACCTTGCCGACATAGGCGATGCGGTTTGCATCGAGAAAGCGACCATCAGGAA
>NZ_JBAWHJ010000271.1:0-5724 GCF_049593775.1 Dokdonella sp.
ACCATGGCCTTGAACTGTTTCTCGCATTCTTCGACGCAACGCTGCAGTCCATCGAGAACCGCATCATTGACGGTGTTCATCTTGGTCTTGAACGAGACGATGCCGATATCGTCACCGAGATGCCACAGGCGCACGCCATCGTTCTCCCACACCGTAGTGCCGGTGTCGAAAGCCTCGCCGAGCAGCGGGTCGGGGAACAACTGGCGCTGGTAGACCTCCGCATTCGATCGCGGCACAAGTTTGCCTGCGCTGGGCGACCATGAGCCGTCTTTGCCGTGCACGCCATCGCGACCGTCGGTTACCCACTTCGGCAGCGGCGCATTGCTCATGGCCTTGCCTGCGGCAATGTCTTCGGCGATCCATTCGGCCACTTGTTTCCAGCCAGCCGCCTGCCAGGTTTCAAACGGGCCGAGCTTCCAGCCATAACCCCAGCGGATCGCGAAATCCACATGCCTCGCCGTATCGGCAATATCGGCCAGATGAAATGCGGTGTAGTGGAACAGGTCTCGGAACATGGCCCAGAGGAACTGGGCCTGGTTGTCGGATGAGGCGCGAAGAGCGGCGAATTTCTCGGCAGGATTCCTGATCGACAGGATCTTGCCCATTTCTTCGCTGGCCCCTTCGCTGGCCGGGCGGTAATCCTGGGTTGCCAGGTCGAGCACCTGGATTTCCTTGCCGACCTTGCGGAAGAAACCTGCTCCGGATTTTTGTCCCAATGCACCTTTCTCGATCAGGGCCGAGAGCCAGGCGGGGGCCTTGTAGTACTTGTGCCACGGATCATCCGGCAGGGTGTCGTCCATGGTCTTGATGACATGCGCCATCGTATCGAGGCCGACCACGTCCGAGGTGCGATAGGTCGCGCTTTTCGGCCGGCCGATTGCAGGGCCGGTAATTGCGTCGACCGCGTCGAAGCCAAGCTGGAACTGTTCGGTGTGATGCATGGTCGCGAGGATGGAAAATACGCCGATCCGGTTGCCGATGAAGTTCGGCGTGTCCTTGGCGTGAACGACGCCCTTGCCCAGCGTCGTGGTCAGGAAAGACTCCAGCCCGGAGAGCAGGGCTGGGTCGGTCTGGGAATCAGGGATCAACTCGACCAGATGCATGTAGCGCGGCGGGTTGAAGAAATGGATGCCCGAGAATCGCGGGCGCATCGCCTTTGGCAGGGCTTCGGCCAGGGCGTTGATGGAAAGGCCGGAAGTATTGCTGGCAATGAAAGCAGAATCAGATACATACGGCGCAATCTTCTTGTAAAGGTCTAGCTTCCAGTCGAGGCGTTCGGCAATTGCCTCGATGATCAGGTCGCAGTCCTTGAGCAAGTCCAGGTGTTCGTCGTAGTTGGCCGCCGTGATGGACACGGCACGTGAAGCCTCGGCCAGCGGGGCTGGGGAAAGCTTGGCCAGGTTGGCGATCGCCTTGAGCGCGATGCCGCTCTTCGGACCTTCCTTGGCGGGCAGGTCAAACAGGATGCATTCGACGTCGGCATTGGTCAGGTGGGCGGCGATCTGGGCGCCCATGACGCCGGCGCCGAGGACGGCAACCTTGCGAATGCGTAGGGGAGAGTGGTTCATGCGGTACCTCGCGGGAAAGATGCGTGGATTGGCACGGCCAGAGGCCGCGCAATGGGGAGTCGAATGTGGCCTATTCGGCGCGCAGGCCGGCGGCAGCGAAGCGGATCAGGTGCTCGGCGGCGCGCTCGCGGTGAATTTTTTCGGACATGGCCGCACGTCGCTTGATGACGCCAAAATCGGCCATGGCGTAGGTCAGGGCGCCAGCGATGATGTCTATTCGCCAGTAGAGCTCTTCCTTGTCCAGATGCGGAAGCTGCGCGCCGAACGCGGCGGCGAACTCCTTGAGCACATAGCCATAATTCTCGGAGAGGTACTTGCGCAGGCGCTCATTGTGTTCGGCATAGGCCCGAGCCAGTACACGGACGAAGGTCGAGCCTCCCGACTTGTCCAGCGAAAGCAGCAGGGCCGGGTGGATAAATGCGGCCAGGATGTCCTCGAGAGTGGCATCGGGCCTGGTCTGAACGGTCTTCAGGGCATCGAGGCGCTGGGCGCTGAGTTCGTCCAGTCGGCGGCGAAACACCTCGTTGACCAGGTTGTCCTTGGATCCGAAATGGTAGTTGACCGCGGCCAGGTTGACCTTTGCGGTCGAGGTCAGTTCACGCAGGGATGCGCCGGCAAACCCGTTGCGTGCGAACAATTCCTCGGCAGCGCCGAGAATGCGTTCCTTGGTCGAAAAGTGGGGGGAATTCAAGATTGGGCGTCCATTGACTGCGGATAAACCAAACGAGCGTTTGAATGATATGCGTGCAAGCCTTCTGGATCAACGCCTGGAATGGGTTGGCCATCACGCCTTTGGGGTGCTATTCCGGTCCAGAATTAGCTAGAATATGGGGTCGGATAGTGCGCTAACTATCCGGATTGTCGCGGGTTTGCTCCCTCGGCAAGCCCCCGCTTCATCTTTCTCTCTTCAAACAAGGTCAAATGACAATGGCGCTGGAGCGCACTCTTTCCATCATCAAGCCCGACGCGGTTGCCAAGAACGTGATCGGCGAAATCTATTCCCGTTTCGAAAAAGCCGGCCTCAAGATCATTGCCGCGCGCATGAAACAGCTGTCCCGTGGCGAAGCCGAAGGCTTTTATGCGGTCCATCGCGAGCGGCCGTTTTTCAACGCGCTGGTCGACTTCATGATTTCCGGTCCGGTCATCATCCAGGCACTCGAGGGTGAAAACGCGATTTCGGTGCATCGTGACCTGATGGGCGCGACGGATCCCAAGAAGGCTGATCCAGGAACCATTCGTGCGGATTTCGCCGATTCGATCGATGCCAATGCCGTGCACGGTTCCGATGCGCCGGAAACGGCCGCAGTCGAGATCGCGTATTTCTTTGCAAGTTCAGAAGTCACGGCGCGCTGAATTCGATGGACGTGACGCAGACCAGGACCAACCTGTTCGGCCTTGATCGCACCGGCTTGCGCGAGTGGTTCGCACAGGCCGGTGAAAAGCCGTATCGGGCGGATCAGGTCATGAAGTGGATGTACCACCGTCACGTCACCGATTTTTCCCAGATGACCGATGTCGGCAAGGTATTGCGCAGCAAGCTCGAAGCGGTTGCCGAGATCGTTCCTCCTCATGTGCTGCATGAAAAGCAGTCGACTGACGGCACACACAAGTGGCTGCTCGGCATGGATCCGCGCAATGCCATCGAGGCCGTGTTCATTCCCGAGAACTCCCGTGGAACGCTTTGCGTGTCATCCCAGGTGGGTTGCGGACTCAATTGCACGTTTTGTTCGACCGGTACCCAGGGATTCAACCGCAATCTTTCGACGGCCGAGATCATTGGCCAGGTCTGGGTCGCCGCGAAGCACCTAGGCAATGTCCCGCATCACCAGCGCAAGCTGACCAATGTTGTCATGATGGGCATGGGCGAGCCCCTGCTCAATTTCGACAACGTCGTCCGCGCCATGAGCATCATGCGCGACGATCTCGGATTTGGCCTGGCCAACAAGCGCGTGACCCTTTCGACGGCCGGGCTGGTGCCGATGATTGATAGGCTCTCCGAGGAGAGTGACGTTTCCCTCGCAGTTTCACTGCATGCGCCGAATGATGAGTTGAGGACCCAGCTGGTCCCGCTGAACAAGAAATACCCCATCGCCGAGTTGATGGATGCCTGCCTGCGCTATACGCAGCGCAGTGCACGCACGACGGTCACTTTCGAATACACGATGATGAAGGGCATCAATGATTCGCCCGAGCTTGCCCGTCAGCTGGTCAAGCTCGTGCGCAAGCTGCCGAGCAAGGTCAACCTGATTCCGTTCAACCCGTTTACGGGGACCCAGTACGAGCGCTCGGAGGATTCCGTGATTCGGGATTTCCAGACTATCCTTCTGGATGCCGGCGTGCTGACCATGGTTCGGCGCACGCGTGGTGATGACATCGATGCCGCCTGTGGCCAGCTCAAGGGGCAGGTCATGGATCGAACCCGGCGCCAGGCCGAGTTCCGCAAGAAAATCGAGGAGGGTGTCGCCAGTGCCGCTTGATCGGATACTTGTTGGTTGCTTCGTGCTGTCCCTGCTTGCTGCCTGTGCATCCAGCGGCGGAGTGCGCAGTTCGACGGAAGGCGGTACGGATCCGGAAAACCCGAAGACCAAGGCGGCGGCCCTGTACACGGACCTCGGTCAGAAGTATCTGGCTCAGGGCAAGCTCGAAAACTCCCTGGAAAACCTGCAGAAGGCGCTGGCTGCGGACCCCAACTATGCTGACGCCCACACGGTCATCGGCTTGCTCTACGAGCAGATTGGGAACAACGCGCAGGCGGAGAAGAACTATCGCAGGGCGGCGCAGCTCATGCCGAAATCCGGCAACGAGAACAACAACTACGGCGCATTCCTGTGCAAGCTCGGCCGGTATGGCGAAGCGGCCGAGTATTTTCAGAAAGCAGTCGCCGATCCGTTCTACCAGACGCCGGCTGTGGCCTTGACCAATGCCGGAACATGTGCGATCAAGGGTGGCACGTACGACGTCGCCGAACGGGATCTTCGCTCGGCGCTGGAGTACGACCCGGACAACTCAGAGGCCTTGTTCCAGATGGCCACGGTGTTGTACCGCAAGGAAGATTTCTTTCGTGCGCGTGCTTTTTTCCAACGTTACGAAGCCGTGGGGAGGCAGAGCGCGGACGCCCTGCTGCTGGGTCGTAACATCGAATTGCGTTTGGGAAACGGCAAGGCCGCGACGGAATACACGCAACGCCTGCGTGGGCAATTCCCGGATTCGGAGCAGTCTCGCTCGCTCGATACACCGAGCTCGTCATGATGACTTGGGTTGGCGAGGTATCTTCCGGACTGTTGTTGCCAGGCACTTGGACAAACGGTTGTGAATTCCACTGATCATCGCCAGCTCGATTTGCTGTTACCTGCGGAGACCGAAACTGTGAGCAAGACAGGCGTCGAAAAACAGAATCTACAGGGTGGCCCTGCGGACAGTATGGTAGCCATGGATTCGGGCGCAGAAATTGTTTTGCCGGAGATGAACGCCGTTGATGATCTCGAATCGTCCATTGGCATGCGACTCAGGCAGGAGCGCGAGAAGCGTGGCTGGAGCTGCGAAGATGTCGCTTCGAGGCTGAAACTGCAGGCGCGGCTGATCCGTCGAATCGAGCAGGATGACTACAATGGCATAGCGCACGCCGTCTACCTTCGCGGGTATCTGACGAGTTACGCGCGTCTGCTCGGTCTTCCGGTCATTCTTGCCGAGCGCGCCTGTTCCGCCAAGACCGAGCCGGCACCGCTGGTTTCCACCGGAACAATCTCGCGCTCGCGCTATCTGCTCGATCGCTATTCCGTGAGCGCCACCTACCTTATTCTTACCGGACTGGTCATCGGGCCTGCTGTCTGGCTGGCCACGCATGGGGGCCTGGAGCAGAATCTCGCGCGGACGGTCATGCTGGATGGGCCGACTGCCGCTGTGGAATCCGCGGGCTCTGATGCAGTGGTTTCCATCCCGAGTGAAGTCGTTGCCATCGGCGCAGCAAATAGTGGCGCAGGCAACAAGCCCTCGGAAATTGCGGGAGGGGCCTCCAGCAGCACCCAGAGCGGTGCGGGAGATGTTCCTCCAATCATTGCGTCGATGGCACCGTTTGCGGCTGCCTCGGCACCGGCGATTGTTGCGCCGGTGCCTGTTGTTGAGCCCGGCCAGCACGCACTGACGCTCAAGCTCAGCC
>NZ_JBAWHJ010000272.1:0-2108 GCF_049593775.1 Dokdonella sp.
GGCATTGACATGCGGACCGAGCACCAACGATGCGCCCCACCAGCACATCGCACAGTCCGGATCGATTTCGGTGCCGCGCAGGAATGACCGCTCGGCAGCGTCATGATTGAACCCCCAGGCCAGCATGAGGCCCTGGTCGAACCATCGCTGCGCTTCGGGCACCGAGGTCGTGATCGGAAAATGATAGTCGCCGAGTCCGTCGATGAAGTTGGCGCCAAGGTTGTCATCCACCGGAATATCGGGCGCCGGTGTCTGCGCAATCGTGGATTCGGTCCTGCCTGCATTGTCGCAAGCGACCAGAGCCGTCGTTGCGATCATCAGCAGGGCCAGCAATGCATGACGATTCATGACCTTCCTCCTCCGCATGATCCGGGCCTCACGTTGTACGCCGCTACGCCGCGGGCCGCAAATCAGGCCATGCAGAGATGAGTTGATCCTGACTTCGGGCGAGACTTGCAGCGCAGTGCCCGTCGTTGGCATGACGAGTTGGACAGGACATCCTGGAACCGAGAATGCACAATGAGGCCTCGTAAAGGAGAGCTTGCCAATGAAATTTGTTGTTCTCGCCGCCTTGTTGCTGGTTACATCGCTCGCCCACACCGAAAGCGGCTATACCCGATCGCCCTCCATGCATGGCAGCACCCTGGTATTCACCGCCGAGGGTGACTTGTGGCGCGTTCCCGTCAGCGGTGGAGTCGCCCAGCGACTGACCAGCAATGCGGCACTGGAAGCGCAGGCATCGATCTCTCCGGATGGGCGAGAGGTCGCTTTTGTCGCCAGCTACGATGCCAGCCCGGAAGTCTATGTGATGCCTTTGGCCGGTGGCGCACCGAAACGACTCAGTTTCGATGGTGCGCGTGTTTCGGTACAGGGATGGACGCCGGAAGGCGAGGTGTTATTCGCGACATCGGCTGTAGTCGGGCCATCAAGCAGCATGATCCTGCGTGCGGTTGATCCTCGCAGCCTGAGGCAGCGTGACTTGCCTTTCGCAGATGCCAACCAGGCCAGTTTCGATGCCGATAGCGGCACGATTTTCCTGACTCGTTTTGGCTTGCAGATCACGGGTGACAACGTGCGCGGCTACAAGGGCGGCGCCATGGCACAGATCTGGCGCGGACCTGTGGATGGCAGTGCGGAGGCCGTTCGATTGGCGCCGACCTTGAATGCATCGCTGCGCAGTCCGATGTGGTCGCAGGGAAGGCTCTACCATTTGAGCGATGAATCCGGCGCGGACAACCTCTGGAGCATGGATGCCGAAGGTGGAGATCGACGTCAGTTGACGACGCATTCGGATTTCGACGTGATCGATCCGCAAATGCGTGACGGTCGCATTGCCTATCAGCATGGTGCCGACATTCGTGTGTTCGATGTGGCCAGCGGCGATGACCGAGTCGTGCCGATCAATCTGGTCAGTGATTTCGAACAACGGCGCATGCGCTGGGTGGAAAAGCCGATGAAGTACTTTGAAGGCGTTTCACTTTCAGCCGACGGCAGTCAGGCAGCGGTGACCGCACGCGGTGCCGTGACTCTGGCCGCTACCGATGCGCGTCGTCGCGTGGATGTCGCAGTGCCGGACTCGGCACGTGCGCGTTCCGCGGTCATCAGTGCAGACGGGAAGTGGGTCTTTGCAATCAGCGATGTGGACGGCAACGAAGAAGTGTGGCGCTTCCCTGCCGATGGCTCGGGTCCGGGCGAAGCCTTGACGCGCGATGGCGATGCGCGGCGCTGGCGACTGTTTCCTTCGCCGGATGGCCAGACCCTGGCTATCGACGACAAGCAGGGACGCCTGTCGCTGCTCGACATTGCCGCGCGAACATCTCGCGTAGTTGATTCGAGCAAGTACGGCGGCGATGACATCTATGCGTCGGTGGCGTGGTCCACGGACAGCCGCCACCTTGTGGTCGCACGGCCCGACAGTCTCGAAGCACGCAATCAGATTGTGGTGATCGCGCGCGATGGATCCCGCAAGGACGTTGTCACCAGCGATCGCTACGACAGCCGTGCCGCCGTGTTCTCAAGGGATGGCAAATGGATCTATTTCCTTTCCGACCGTGAGTTCACGGCCACGCCGGGGCATCCGTGGGGCGACCGCAACATGGGGCCGATAT
>NZ_JBAWHJ010000273.1:0-8523 GCF_049593775.1 Dokdonella sp.
AGGCGTGATCCTCCCTCGAATTCGTCAGGCCGGCCCCAGGGTGGCGGAGGTCAAATTTCCAGCCGCCGCAATTCATCGCATTCGACACTGCGCTCCCAGGTAGCGTTGAAGGACTCCTGAAATTGCGCCTTTCGACCTGGTGCCCAGGTGCTGCCATCTCCGTCATGGCGTGTGGCAAGGGTGCGCTCGAACCAGGCGCCACGGTCGCTGATGATGAAGCATCCGGCGTAGCGTCGATCAATCTCCTCGGTCGGCATGCGGAACGCGAACACGCTGGTTAGTCGGTGGGCGAGGGCGACCAGTCGCTGGCCCTCCGTCCGGGCGCGGATAGGGTCCATGACGATGATGCGAATCCGTGTATGCGGACCTGAGGTGGCGACCTGCCTGAGAGCGTCCAGTACGGCAGGCTGATTGAGCACTTCGGGATCCAGATCACGCGTGAAGATATCGAGCTCGCGGCGCGCCGTGCGAATGACTTCAATGGTTGCCGCGATGGCTTCGTCGCGATTCGTGCTCGACAGAATTTGTGCCGGCGGCGTTTTCAGCGGCAGCTCGTCGCGGCCTGCGGGAGGATCCAGTTCGAGGACCATGTTTCGGTGCGCAATGCCGCATTCGTCGAACTCCTCGCCATGGGCGACAAAACCAGCCGCCTCATAAAATGCGATGGCATGTGTCTGCGCGTGCATGTCTATGCGGGTCAGGCGACGTTCGCGCGCGCACTCGATCAGGGTACGCAATACGGCAGCACCCTCTCCCTTGCCACGCCATTCACGCACGACCGCCATGCGGCCGATATAGCCATTCGGTGTAAGTCGACCGGTTCCGACAGGTTGGCCATCCGCGCTGCGGGCAATGGCGTGCTGGGAGTGCTCGTCCAGTTCGTCCCATTCCTCCTCTTCGGGCACGGCTTGCTCTTGGACGAATACTTCGGTGCGAACGGCACGCAAGTCCGCCATGTCGGCTGGCCATGTGGCTGGTTCAACGATGAAGTCATCAGGAATCATGTTTTCCTCCTTGCGCGGCCCGGAGCCAGATGTCCGCCATTGACCAGGTCAACCAGAACATTGATCGACGCCGGCAGGAACGCCATCGATTCAACTGCATCCAGCGCCTCGCGTTGGCACAACCGTACTGCGAGCTTGCGCGGACACCGGTGCGACTCGCCGGAGACAAACAGGATCGCGTCGCGTCCCTCCCGGGACCAGGCAAAGCGTGACCATGGATTGAATTCCAGAGATGCGCCGGCGTCAATACGTCGTTGCAGTTCCCGGGCTGAAATGGGCTTTTCGCGAGGGACCGCCTCGTGCGCTGCTCGATAGCGAGTGATGAAGGATCCGAACCAACCACGAAGCGGTACAGCATTCTCCGTCAACGAAGCCAGCAAGGTTTGCGAGATTTTCTCCAAGGCAGCCTCATCGATCTCGCCAGCCAGCTTGGCCGGCGCGATCCCCGCGTCCGAATAGCGCAGCTCCTCCGGCAATCGCTCGGCGACATGACCGGCAAAATCGGAAAGCATCTCCGCAACGGATGGCGCACGCATGCCAAACGAAAAGGTCAGGCACGGGCCCTCGGCTACGCCGTGATGGGCGATGCCCGGCGGCAGATAGAGCATGTCGCCAGGTTCGAGCAGCCACTCGTGGCTGGGGGTGAATTCGCGAAGCAGCCTGAGTTCGACATCCTCGCGAAAACGCTTCGGTGCATTCGGATCAGTGTCGATCTGCCAGCGTCGGTGCCCTAGCCCCTGCAACAGGAAAACATCGTACTGGTCGACATGTGCGCCAACCGATCCGCCATCCTCGGCATAGCTGACCATCACGTCATCCAGTCGCCAGCTTGGCAGGAAACCAAAACGCGGCAGCAGGGCCGCGACATCGGCATCCCACTTGTCGACGTCCTGTACCAGCAGCGTCCAGTTCGAATCCTGCAGCGCTGCGAAATCGGATTCCTCGAAAGGTCCGCTGCGCAAGGTCCACTGATCGCTGTCAGGATCATGCGTGACCAGACGCGACAGCGCATGATCCTCACAAGCCAGTCCGCCGAGATCGTCAGGCGACAGGGGGCTGGTGAAATTGGCGAATGCTTTCCGGATCAGCAAGGGCTTTTGCTGCCAATACTCGCGCAGGAATCGTGCGGCCGGCATGCCCAGGAAATGTTTCGGCGAAGCCTGGACTTCGATCATGGCCGTGCAGCCGCCTTTTCCTTTTCCAGTCGCGCATCCAGACGCTGACCTGCTTTTTCCGAATAGCGCTTGCATGCTGATGGATCGATCAGCGATTCACGTGCCGCCGGTCCCAGTCGTTCGAACATTCCGCTAGCTCCGGGGTGTGGCGTCATCAGGATGTCGCAAGGCAAGCTGGCGACAATTTCCAGCGATTGCCGGAATGCGGCCAGCGAGCCGGGATGCTTGGCTTCATCGCTGAACAGGTATGCATCGGACGAGATTGCAGTCAGGCTGTCTGCGTAAGCCATGTCCTGGCAGATCTGCGCTTCGCAGGATGTCCAGGTCCAGCTCGTCGAACCGGACGTGTGCCCTGGTGTCGCGTGTGCGGTCAAGGTCAGTCCTCCGAGCGCCAAACTCTCCCCGTTTCGGATCCGACGCACGTCATCGACTGGCGGAAACGGCCGCAACGAGCCGAACTGAGGATCCGCGGCTTCGCTTTCTCCGCGCTCCAACGAGCTAGCCGCAGGTTCACGGGCGACAACGACGGCGCCCGATTCTCGCTGCAGGGCTGCGAGTCCACCTACATGGTCAAAATGCTCGTGCGAACTGACGATGAAACGGATATCGCTGACCTTGAAGCCGAGGGCGCGGATATTCGCCTCGATCATTGGCGCGGCTTTTTCCGTCGCGCCATCCAGGAGCACATGGCCTCCTGGTGTTGTGATCAGAATTGCACTGATGCCGCAGGTGCCGACATACCAGGTGTTGCCGTAAATATGTGCTGGACGTGCCGTATCGTTCCATCCCGAATCGGAACTGCAGGTCGACGGCGAAGCCTCGGAGCTGGCAGCCGCCAGCCCTGGGGTTGCGAGAATCAGGATGGTCGAACTAAGGCAGGCAGCCAGGCGCACGAAGCCTTCTCCGATGGGGCCGGGATCAGCTCGACCTGGCGAGTGATTCCGCCAGTCCGGTGTAGCCAGCCGGGGTCAATTCGAGCAGACGCCTCTTGTCGGCGTCTGGCAGTTCCAAAGTCTGCACAAAGTTGCGCATCGAATCACGCGTGATGCCCTGGCCGCGAGTAAGCGCCTTGAGTTGTTCGTACGGATTGGGCAGGCCGTGACGCCGCATGACCGTCTGCACGGCTTCGGCGAGGACTTCCCAGCTCGCGTCGAGATCCGCGTCGAGGCGCACCGCATCGATTTCAAGCTTTGCAATGCCTTTCGACAGCGAGTCGATAGCGATCTGGGTGTGGCCAAAGGCTGTGCCAAGCGCTCTCAACACTGTCGAATCGGTCAGGTCCCTTTGCCAGCGGCTGATCGGAAGTTTTGCGCTGAAGTGCTCGAAAAGTGCATTGGCTATGCCGAAATTTCCCTCGGCGTTCTCAAAATCGATCGGGTTTACCTTGTGCGGCATCGTCGACGAACCGACTTCGCCAGCCTTGAGGGTCTGGCGGAAATAGCCGAGCGAGATATAGCCCCAGACGTCGCGGGCGAAATCGATCAGGATCGTATTGGCGCGTCGACTGGCGTCGCCGATTTCCGCGATGCAGTCATGCGGCTCGATTTGCGTTGTCATCGGATTGAAGGCCAGACCCAGGCTTTCGACGAAGCGGCGCGAGAATGCAGGCCAGTCAATATCAGGATAGGCGACGACATGGGCGTTGTAGTTGCCAACTGCGCCATTGATCTTGCCCAGAAGCTCAACCTCGGCGATTTGCCTGCGCTGACGCCCAAGTCGTACGGCAACGTTGGCGAATTCCTTGCCCATGGTGGTCGGCGAGGCGGTCTGGCCATGCGTGCGCGACAACATGGGTTGCGCGGCAAACGCAACCGAGAGTCCGCGCAGTCTGTCCAGCAGCTGGTCCAGGGACGGCAGCAGAACTTGCTCCCTGGCGTCCTTGAGCATCAGCGAGTAGGCGAGGTTGTTGATGTCCTCGGAGGTGCAGGCGAAATGCACGAATTCCTTCGCCGCTGCCAGCTCCGGGTTTGCGAGCAGGCGTTCCTTGATGAAGTATTCGATCGCCTTCACGTCGTGATTGGTTTCGCGCTCGATAGCCTTGACGCGCTCGCCGTCTTCTTCGTCAAAGGCGTCAGCGATTGCCAATAGAGCTTCCCGGGCAGCCGTGGAAAACGGGACCACTTCCGCAATGCCCGGCTCCTCTGCCAGGGCGACGAGCCAGCGCACTTCAACCTGCACTCGCCGTTGCATCAGTCCAAATTCGCTGAAGATCGGGCGCAACGCCTCAACCTTGGCTGCATAGCGGCCGTCCAGCGGAGACAAGGCAAGCAGGGCGTGGCTCATTTCGATTTGTGTCCAGTTTCAGGTGGATGATCGGGCGTTACCGTGATGGCCTGCGCCCGGGCTCCCTTCATGGTGCGGACGGTAATGCTGAAACCATCGAATTCCAGGGATTCACCTTCCGCAGGCAGTCGCTCCAGGCGATGCACGATGAGGCCGCCCACCGAATTGACTTCATCAGGGGAGTCGATATCGAGGTCCAGCAAGCGTTCCAGGCGATAGATCGGCATGCTGCCCGGAATGGTCAGCGAGCCGTCCGCGGCGCGTTGATGCCCGTGTCCTGGCGTGCTGCGATGCTCGTCTTCGATATCACCAACCACAACCTGCACCACGTCAAACAGGGTGAAGAATCCGACAACTCGGCCGTTTTCTTCGGTGACGAGCGCAAATTGGGTGCGGCCGGTGCGGAATCGGCGCAGCATCTCGAGCACCGGCGTATCCAGTGGCACGACGATGGCTGGACGCAGCAAAGCGGTCATGTCTTCGACGGTGCCTTTTTCGGCCATCGCCAGCAGCAGATCCTTGACGTGAAGGATGCCGCGGACGTTTTCCATCTCGGCATCGAACCACGGGTAGCGGCTGAACTGGGATTTCCGGATTTCCGCAAGAACTTCCGGCTGCTCCTGGCCATCGTGCAGGGCACCAAGCTGATCGCGAGTCCGCAGCAGGTCGCCGGCTACCAGCTCCGGAAGATCCAGTGCGTGGCTCATCATCGCGAATGTTTCGCTGGATTCGCGCATGGCCCGATTGGCATGCAGGATGAGCTTGAGCTCCTCTCGCGAGTAGTGATGCTCGTGGCCATTCGTCCCGTCGAGGCCAAATACCCGCAACATCCAGTTGGCGCTGGCATTCAGGATCCAGATCGCGGGATACATGGCCCAGTAGAAGACATAGAGCGGCGTGGCGGTCCACGCCGACATGCGTTCCGGGCGGCGGATCGCAAGCGATTTCGGTGCGAGCTCGCCGAGCACGATATGCAGGTAGGAAATGACCGTGAACGCGAAAATGAACGAAATGATGTGGATGGTTTCTGGCTCGAGCCCGCCGAAATGGTTGAACACGGGTTCGAGCAAGGCTGCGAAGGCGGGTTCACCGATCCAGCCCAGCCCCAGTGAAGCCAGGGTGATGCCGAGCTGGCACGCCGAAAGATAGGCGTCCAGTCGTTCATGGACGCTCAGCAGGATGCGACCGCGCCAACCAATGCGCTCTGCCAATCCAACGGCCTGAGTATGCCGAAGCTTGACCAGGGCAAACTCTGCTGCAACGAAAAAGCCGTTCAGGATGACCAGCAGGAAGGCGGCGGCGATGTAGAAAACGTTGGCGAGCATTGCTCGGACAGGCTGCGGAGGGCTGCGAAGTCTAGCATTCGGTCATCGACTATGTGACCGGGGCAGGGCTACCGGGCCGGCATTGATCGCAGCAATGGCCACGAAGTTTTCCGTATGTGCGTTACTGCAGGCACCGGCTGCGTCACTGCGTGATTTCCCGGCAGGGTTGCCGTGCGCCACGCGTGCTGATTTCGGTCATTGGACCTGTCCGGGGCCAGCGATTGCGACGCTTGGCCGCTCCGGTTCGTCTTTGCATTCTTGCGGGCCGGAGGATGGCCCTGGTCGGTGCCGACGCCCTGTCGTTCGCGTGTGAACCGCTATAATCGTCGACCCTCCAATTTGACTTCCAGACAGGATCCCGAGATGAGCGATTTCCGCATCGAACGCGACAGCATGGGCGAGCTCAAGGTGCCGGCTGATGCCCTGTACGGCGCACAGACCCAACGAGCCGTGCAGAACTTCCCGATTTCCGGGTTGACGATGCCTCGTGAATTCATCCGCGCCCTTGGGCTGATCAAGTCCGCGGCCGCGCAGGCCAACGCAGATCTCGGGCATCTCAAGAAGACCCGGGCCAAGGCCATTCGCCGGGCTGCCGAACGGGTTGCCAAGGGCGAGTTCGACGCCCATTTCCCGATTGATGTCTTCCAGACTGGATCCGGTACGTCTTCGAACATGAATGCGAATGAGGTGATTGCACACCTTGCTGCCGCCTCGGGTACCAAGGTTCACCCGAATGACGACGTCAACAACGGGCAATCCTCGAATGACGTGATTCCAACCGCAATTCAGGTCAGCGCAGTCCTTTCGGTCAGCGAACAGTTGCTGCCCGCCTTGTCGCACCTGAAAAAGACCCTGGACAAGCGCGCCAGGGAACTGAAAAAAGTTGCCAAGACCGGGCGCACCCATCTGATGGACGCAATGCCGGTCACTTTCGGACAGGAATTGGGTTGCTGGTCGGCCCAGATTGCTTCGAACATCGACAGGCTGAATGACGCGCTCAAGCGCGTGCGCAAATTGCCGCAGGGCGGCACGGCTGTGGGTACCGGTATCAATGCCGACCCGAAGCTCGGGGCAGCAGTTTGCGCCGAGTTGTCGCGCATGACCGGTGTTCGCTTCGAAACGGCAGAGAACTACTTCGAAGGCATCAGTACACAGGATGCTGCGGTAGAGCTCTCGGGCCAGCTGAAGACTCTTGCCGTCAGCCTGCTCAAGATGGCCAACGATTTGCGCTGGATGAATTCCGGCCCGCTTGCTGGCATCGGGGAAATCGAATTGCCAGCCCTGCAGCCGGGTTCCTCGATCATGCCGGGCAAGGTCAATCCGGTCATTCCCGAAGCGCTGGCCATGGTGTGCGCACAGGTGATCGGCAACGACACGACCATCACGATCGCTGGCCAGAGCGGCAATTTCCAGCTCAATGTCATGCTGCCGGTCGTGGCGCTGAACCTGCTGCAGTCGGTCGAGATACTCGCCAACGCATCCACCGCCCTGGCTGACAAGGCCATTGCAGGATTCACGGTTCGCGAGGAAAACATTCGTCAGGCGCTGGACCGCAATCCGATCCTGGTGACCGCGCTGAACTCGGTGATCGGGTATGACGTTGGCGCCGCGACCGCGAAACAGGCCTACAAGGAGGGCAGGCCGATTGTGGATGTCGCGCTCGAGACAACCGGCATGACGCGCAAGCAGCTCAAGGCGCTGCTTGACCCGATGGCCCTGACCAAGGGCGGCATTCACGGTGGTTCGTCGGGTGGCTGAGCGGTTTCGGCCGTGTCAATGCGTCGCACTGGAGCCCAATCCGTGCAGGCGGGGCGCGGTTTTTGCATGGTGATGCTGGATGTCATGGCCTGTGGCACATGACCGCGCATGTCGATCAGAACGAATATCGAGAGTTGGTCTTTCAGAATAAAACGGATACTGGAGTGATTAGATGAAAAAGTGTTTCCTGCTGCTGATGGCGGCATGCGCTGGCAATGCCATGGCGCAACAGAATACCGACATCAGTGCCGAACAATTCACCAGTGGCAGCGCCAATTCGACGCTGTCGACACTTGGCCGCCAGGCAGCGGCTTCGGGCAAACAGCTGGTCGTGACAGCTCCGCAACACTGGCATGCCAAGATTGCCGCGAGCATCCGTGCGGGCGGCAATGCGAACGTCGTGCTCAAGGACGGTTTCTACGAGACAGTACTGGTTCGAGTCGCGCAGGCCGCGGAAGAGCCGGCAAAGCCGCAGCCGGAGCGCACACCGCCACCGAAGGCCGAGCCAAGGCCGGAACCAGCTCCCGCTCCCGCACCGCCGCCTCCGCCGCCCGCCGTTGAAGCGGCACCGCCAGCTCCTGCTCCGGTACCGGCCCCCGAACCCGAGGTTCAGCCAGCACCCGCTGCGCCGGCACCCGTCGCGACCGAGGCTCCTGCTGCCGAAACTCCCGAGTCCGTTGAAGCTCCGGCTGTCGTCGATCCAAATGCACCGATCATGCTGGTCACGTCCGAGCCGGGTGATGTCGATCCGGATCGCAAGTCGCTCGAGGACCGCTACAACGACGGCAAGCGCATCACCGAGCTGCTGGCACCCTCGAAGCTTGAAATTGGTGACACGATCTATACGGGCAAGGGAGCTGCAGTCGTAGTGCGTCGTGAGGGCAAGTACCTGGTCCGCATGTGGCTGGACGGTTCGCTCAACCTCAACCAGATCGGCATCAGTGCCGATGGCGTCAACAAGTACAAGGTCATCAACAG
>NZ_JBAWHJ010000274.1:0-6132 GCF_049593775.1 Dokdonella sp.
GCGTGAAGGTGCGTCACATTGGTGGCGCATGGTGGTGTCTCCGATTATTGGTGCATCCGCAAGCGGGCAGCGCGCCATTGTCACCTTGATCGACATATCCGAGCGCAAGTTTCTCGAACAGCAACTGCACGAAGTCAGGCAACGTTTCGAGGCTGTAGTCGAGACAGCCTACGACGGCATCATCACCATCGATGAAAGACACACGATCAAGTTGATGAATCAGTCAGCGCGCAACATATTTCGCGTTGAAAGCGAGGACGTCAACGGCAGCAATCTTGCCCGCTTCCTGCCCGATCGCTTTGTCGACAAGCATCATGGTTATGTCACTGCGTTTCGCGACTCTCCCGTGAACGCGCGACCGATGCAATCTCGCGTATCGGTCAGAGGCCTTCGGGCTGACGGCTCCGAGTTTCCGATCGAGGTGACGATATCCAAAATTCGTGTTGGCGGCGAAACCGAGATGACCGCCGTGATCCGGGATACATCCGAGCGTGCCCGATTGATGGAGGAGCTTTCCCATGCCGCGTCACGTGATTCTCTGACCGGGCTGTTCAATCGACGCCATGGGGCGGAAGTCCTCCATCAGGAACTGACCCGAAGCAAGCGTCTCAAGCACGTATTTTGTGTGGCGATCGTAGATATTGATCTGTTCAAGACAATCAATGACACCTACGGCCACACAATGGGTGACGAGGCGCTTGTCGACATGGCGAAGTTGTTGAAGAGCAGCTTGCGCGAGGTCGATCTGCTGTGTCGATGGGGGGGAGAGGAGTTTCTCGTCATGCTTCCCGAGACGACTCCGGAGGACGCCAAGAACTGGGCAGCCCGCGCCCGCGAACTCGTCGCGACGCACACATTCGGCAGGTCGAAGAAGTGCCAGTTCAAGATGACATTGAGCATCGGAATTGCGGTGATGCGTGATGACGTCCCAATCGACCACCTGATCGATCTCGCTGATCAGGCCTTGTATGTTTCGAAGAGTTCCGGACGCGATCAGGTGTCGTTCGCCGAGTAACGCGCATGCTGGCTGGAGAATTCAGTGGCGTCGGCAACGGATGAACGACTGGCGAGAGCGATGAACTCGCAGTTCAGTCGGATGGGACCCGCCCTGGAACCGTGAAGACTCGGGCGCTGTTCAGTCGGATTGATCAGCTACAAACTCCTTGCAGTTGCTCGTGGCACAGCGCGCGAATCTGGCAGCAGTGTTTTCTCGACTTGCTATTCCCGCAGGAACAGCGTGTGGCGAATTTCATCCGATATAAAGCCGACCGATCCACAGTTGCGCGCCCCGGGAATGATGGCAGTGTCGAACAATTCCTCGATTGCACCGCCCAGGCGCAACTCATGCACCACATCTCCTCGCTTCAAGTCGATGACCTGTACGGCGCAGCGAGCCTGAATACCGCGCTCGGCCAGGTTTTCGTCTAGCAGCAAGTCGCTCAGGGCGCTCCCCTTGCGCTGCATGGACAGACCCACGACAGCGTAGTCACCTGAGAACGACAGTCCGCGCAGGAATCCCGGGCAGAATGCAATCGGAATGAATTGCCCTGTTTGCAGATCCACGCGCCCGAATTCACCGGTTCCTGCGTTGAGCAGGTACAAGGTGCCATTGTGCCAACGCGGCGAGTGCGGCATCGACAGGCCGCTGCATACGATCTCGTTGCTCGCCACGTCGATAATCAGGCCACCCGTGCGACGATGCTCGCGCCAGCCCTCGTTGGCATCACTGCGAGCGACGCAACTGACGTAGGCGGCTTGGCCGTCGCGCATCGCCAGGCCGTTCAGATGACAACGATCCTCGGCGGCGTATCGGGACACGAATGGCGGCTTCCAGATCGGGGTGAAACTGTATTTCGGATCGGGTCTGGCGATGCACGAAAACAACGTGCTGATGAAGATGGGATCACCATCGGCATCGACTCCCACATCATGCACATCAATGTCGCCGGTGGTGTAGGCCAGTTGCGGCACGTAGTACCGGTCGTACGCGCCATATCTCTCGCCGGGCTTCAGTACATTCTCGAAGCGCCAGAGTTGCCACAGGGTGGCGATCCACAGAGTATGCTCGTGTACGGCTACGCCCATGACGCGCGCCAGGTTGCGATTGAAAATCGCCAGTTCGCCGTTGGCATTCACACCGACGAAAAATATCTTGCCCCCCTGATAGGTGGTGAAGGCGATGCTCGCATGTTGCTCGGCCAGCCACGAGACAAACAATCGCGATGCGTGCATCTGGACACCCGCTCCTGAGGGGGAGGCGGCCACTTCCGGCGAGATCGGGCGTTCCGACATGGAGTTCCTGAGATTCTGGATAAAGATGCAATTGGCGACCGGCGTCGGACGTTGGGGCCAGAGCAACTCTGCCAGCTATATGCCGGCTTTCGACTTGTGGTGGTCCTGCTAGGTGGAATCGCTCCGAATCCGTTGCACACGCTTGCGGTAGGCGCGCAGATTGTCGCCTCGTATGCGCGTTTCTTGCGTGCCCTTTACATCGCCAATTTTCTGGTCCGAACCGGTCACCGGTTTGGCATCCACCGCCGTTTCGCGTTCGAATGCGTGTGATTTGTCGGTGTTGCGGTAGTACCGGTACAACATCCAGTAGAGACCTGCAGCACCGGCCGGGCCGAGTGCAAGAAGCCAGAGTCCGCCATCGTCACTCATCAAGAGCTCCCCAGTATCCAGAGTGCAATGCCTTCGAGAAAGGTGCCGACCGTAAGTGCAGCCGTCAGCAGCTTCCATTGCTGCACCGGCACGCTACCCATGGTCTCGCCGGTGCGGCCGTTCACCGCTATGTAGTGCAGCATGCCGCCGTTGTTGCCAGGCTGCTGGTATGAGTAGAGCCACACCGGCAGATACATCGAAACCCAGCGCGTACCGTGGACGTCGAGGCCTTCCTGCTCCCAGCGCACGCCACGATCGTAACGACCCGCGGATTGTTCGACCTGCGCGCGCGCGATCGAAAGCAGTTGATCCTCGAGGCGCGGGACCAGGTGTTCGACGTCGCGGTCGCGCTTCTCCGTGCTGAATCCTGACAAGAAGGACGCGTTCCACTTCACGGCGTTCTTGGTATCGAACGGCAGGATCGTGTTGATGATGTTGTTGGTGTTGGCCCCTGTGTCCAGGTTGCCGCGCTCAGTGGAAGATTCCAATGGCAGGTCATCCACGGTGAAGTCCACGTGCCGCTGGACCTGGTACACGTCGGCATCGTAGTAGGTTTTTTTCTTGTCGCCGCTGCCCTGGGTGTAGCGGCGCGTTTCGATCTGGCCCTGGCCCGCGATGTCGGCGCTCGCCTTGCCGTCGACGATCATGTAGGGCAGGTAGACACCGATGACGTTCTCGGGCGTGAACTGCTCCTTGAACTCCTTCAACGCAAACAATTGCCGCTTGTCCACGAACTGGCGGATGCGGGCGACCGCATCTTCCTTCTTGATGTGGAACGGCAGCACTGCATCGGGCACAGCGCCGTTCGCCACCTGCTCATTGACGCCGAAGACATGGCGGCACCAGTGGCAACGCGCCGTCATTGCGTTGTCGGTATTGATTGTCACCTCGGCCCCGCAACCGGTGCACTTGAAGCTCATCAGGCTGGCGGCGTCAGCCTCGATGTTGCGCGCGCCGGAAGCGATGATCGTGCCCGAAAGCTCATCGAGTCCCGTGCCGAGTCCGAACTCCTCCTCGACTCGCATGCCATGCCACTCATTGCGGCAGTATTGGCAGACCAGCAGATCGCTGCCGGGCTTCTGCCGGATCTCGGTCGAGCCGCATTTAGGACAGCGGTTGAGGCCATCCTTGAGTTCTTCGGCGGACGTGTCGATGGCAACCGGATCAGGCGCCAGCAACTCATCGCGAATCGGTTCCGGCAGCGTGTCCGGATCGATCGGAAAGCTGCCGGGAAGCGGCGGCACGTCCTGAGGTGACCCGGGGCCGCTATAGGGCGGCTCCGGTGGCGGAGTTTTTGTGTTGGACATGGTCGATGAGTGGTTCGTGGCTTACAGGCCCAGCGCCTTGGCTTTGGCCGCGTCGTAATCTTCCTGCGTGATCAGGCCGAGATCGAGCATCTCCTTGGCCTTCTTCAGTTTTACGATCGGGTCGTCAGCAGCGGGTGCGGCCGCAGCGGCCGGTGCAACCGGCTGCTGCAGGCTGCCGATGCCGCCCATCATGCCCGACGCCATGCCCAGGCCCATCATGCCGGCAGCACCAGTGTTTTCGCCGGCCGACTGCATGCCTTGAGCAACGCTGGCCTGCAAATTGGAATTGCCGCGCGCACCGGATAGTGCATCGGCGCGCTGGACAGTCTTGAGCAATTCCCGCGTGTTCGCGTCGTACTCGATGGAAACGATGGCGGTCTTGACGATGGCCAGGCCGCGATCGGATTTCCACTGGTAGGCATTCTCCACTGCATCGGACAGACTCTTCGCAAAACCGATCGAGTCCTGCTGCAGCTTGGTGATGCGATTGCCCTTGGCAGGATCGTTCGTGTAGAGACTGAATGCGGGCGCGAGCGAACCGACCACTTCATTGAACAGTTGGCTGGCGGCGGCATTGTCCATGTCGGTAAAGTCAAAGATTTCGCCGGGCTGGAGATAGCGCGCCGGTACGAAATTCTTCACGAACAGGATCGGATCGACAATCTTCATGGTGTACGAGCCGCGCGTGACCGCGCCTACCTGGGTGCCCAGGAAGCCATCATCCCAATAGATTTCCGATTGTGTACCAAAGCGGTTGTCCGGCAGTTCCTTCAGCGAGACGAAGAAGGCGGCCTGCTGCGAGCCCGGCTGGCCGCCGAACTTGAAGCGCTCCCAGCTCTGCATGATGAGGGAATCAACGAGGCCACCGCCGGAAAATACCGACTTCGAATTGAGATCATCCGATTGCCATTCGTATCCACCCGGTTCTGCGGCGAAGCCGGTGACCGCGCCATCCTGGAACAGCAGCAGTCCGTAGCCTTCGGGAACCACGATCTTCGAACCGTTGGTGATGATGTTCGAAGAGCCTTTCGTGTTCGAGCCGCGCCCGGCATTGGTGCCCTGCGGCACCGCAGCGAACATTGCCGCCGTCGCTGGCAAACCGGCCGGAACCGTGTAGAAGTCCTTCCATTGGTCGGCGAGGGTGCCGCTGATCGAACCCACTACTGCCTGAACAAGACCCATGTTGTTTCTCCGTGATTCGTGGTCGGGCACCGTACCCACCTTGCCGGGCGCACTATACATTCCCTGACCAAATCAGGGGACACCCCAGCCGACCCGCCCGTCATCTGAATGGCATGCAGGGTCCCGTTTTCCGGGCCTGCCGCTTCGTGCCGATCACCTGACGCCACGCGGCATGCGCTTGCAATCATTGAGTAGAATGAGCGATCCGTGTTTCGCCTCGCCTCGCCTCGCCTCGCCTCGGCGTGCGTTGGCGGATTCGACTTGCCAGGAACCAGCGCATGAATTCACGGTTCTGTTCGATTCCAGGGAGATGCGGATAGAAGAACTCGCCGCTGTCTCCGATCTCGGCGCGTTGCTGGCTCAACGAACGCGCTTCCACGCTAAAGCAAGCGAGGCTCGGGATGTGTGAAATTCGCAACGGTAAACTGGCCAAGTGGGGATATCGCATGAGCCTGTTGCTGGCCTGCGCGACGATGCCAACGACAGCCATGGCCAAGCCGTCGTGCGTGGTGCCGGATGCGTCGAATTTCGTCCTTGGCAGCCTGACCACCCAATCGTCCGGTCATTGGCTTTTGCAGGGCGTGGATTCGTCAAAGCGCTTCGTGATGCGCCGTTGTTCAGCGAACAAGGAAACGGAATGTTACTTAGCCACGGATGTCGAGCCGGGCAGGTACTACTTCCGGGAAATCCTCAAGGGCGTCACCAATAGCCTCGACTATCCGGTAAGCAAGCCCGCGCTATGGATCGAAATTACCGGCAAGGGTATCGACTACATCGGCAACTGGATCATCGATCGTGGTGACAGGCGGGTCGTCGATGGATTGCAGATTACCTGCAAGCTGGAAAAGCTCGACGAGATGGTTGCCCTCCGCGAGATCACTGGCAAGAAGCTCTTTCTTGACCAGACCCGAACCAAATCGCTGGAAATCGTCGATTGATCCTTTCGCCGGGTACGCATCGCTGACCGGCTCCAGTCACTATC
>NZ_JBAWHJ010000275.1:0-6650 GCF_049593775.1 Dokdonella sp.
GCGCCTGACTCTGATCGGGATGCTGCAGTCGGATGTAGCGGGCCGGCAGCGGATTGAAGTTGGCGTCACGCGCAAAGATGTTCCAGCGGTCATAAACCATGCCGTTGTCGGTCGGCGGAGCAAACACCCGCACACCCGCACCACCGGGAACCTCGGGACCGTTGAACGGCGTTGCCGACACGTAGACGC
The DNA here is from genome assembly GCF_049593775.1 of Dokdonella sp. Lineage (GTDB taxonomy): Bacteria > Pseudomonadota > Gammaproteobacteria > Xanthomonadales > Rhodanobacteraceae > Dokdonella. Next base: position 190 of record NZ_JBAWHJ010000275.1, read on the forward strand.
GGAAGCCTTGCAGATCGAGCGCGGCTAGATTGAAGGCGATCGGCTTGAGTACCGCGCCATTGTCATCGACGTTGGCCGCCGGGAATATGCGAATCGCCTCGATCGGCTGGACGCTGCCGAGATCGATATCCAGATACGGTTGGGTCGTGCTGACACTGGTGGCGGCAGTGCTGAACAGGCCGTCGGTTGCCTTGTCCAACCCCCGTCCGCTCTGGAACGGAATGCTACTGGTGGGCGGTACAAATAACGCACGACTGGCCCAGTCGCGTTGCAGCGGTGCCCAGTTCGGCTCGGTCTGCCCGTAGATGAACTGGGCGTTCCAGGATTCCGCCGTTTGCGCCGTGCGTTCGTGGTCGGTCATCTGGCACATGCGCATGGCGCTGTTCGGCACCGGACCGCTGGATTGCACCACATTGTAGGAATAACAGAGCGCAGAGTTGCCTTCGCTTACCACCAGCGCATCGCCTTGCGTTGCCGCCTGGCCTTCACTGTAGGTTTGCTCATTCTCTTCGCCATGGATGGCCCCTTTGGACGTTTGCCAGTCATGTCCGGCGGTCGCCTTGAGCGTCGATCTGAAATTGACCGGTTCATTGTCGGTGGTGCCGGCGGAAACGCCGACATAGGCCGATATGCTGTGGCTGGTGAAGCTGCCTGACCGGTTCTCCACGCTGGAGCCGCTGGTCTGTTGATTGCCAAAGGAGGCCGACATATAGCCATTGCCCAGCGAGCCCGATTGCAGGGCCGAGAAAAACGGCGGCATCCAGATCAGGTTGCGCAATTGGGGCTCGTAGACCGCGCCGCATTGCGTGCCGAGTGTGGCGAAAACTGAATCGCCATCGAAATCGCTGGCCAGCAAGGTAGAGGCGGCGTAAGGCGCCGGTGGAAACGAAGGAAAAATTCCCGATCCGGTTACTTGTTGCGCATGAGCCTGGGTGATTGCGGCGGGAATCTGCGCGCTATCCAGCCGCCAGAGTGAACGCCAAATCGTAGCGCGGTACGCAGAACCTAAATTGCCGAATTGCGGGCCTTCTCTAACGATCGATTGCGCGGTGGTCAGGATCTCGGTTGATCCGTCGCGGTCCATGTCACCAATGGCGATTCGGGGCTGGGACCCCTCGTAGAAATTGTTTTCAATAATTGCGAAATTACCGGGCGATGGAGAATAGACGGTGTCTTGCGTAGCGGTTGAAAACAGCGGCGATCGATCCATCTGATAGGTATAGCTTTCGGCTTGACCACCGCTACTGGCCTGCCCATTGATCACGATATCGCTGCCGTAGATGCTGGTCTTGCCGGTCCTGTCGGTGACGGTCAGGGTGACCGTGTAGCTGCCGGTCGCGTTGTAATTGTGCGATGGATTTTCGGCCACCGACGCGCTGCCATCACCGAAATCCCAATGCCGCGAATCCACATCGCCGGTGGCGGTGCTGGTGAACTTCACCGTGAACGGACCTGTGCCTGCAATCACGTCGAACTTGAAGCCGGCCTGAAGCCGCACACCCGCCGAATAGAGATCAACCTGGAGCTGGCGGCTGTGAGGGCTATCGGCGACACGCACCAGGGCTAGCTGGTTTTGCTCGCCGCCGAAAACCCTGCCGACTGCTGCGTCGAAAGCGGTTTGCGTTACTTCTCCGCTTGGGAGGCCTTCAAACTGGTTTCGCGGGCCGATAATCTGGCTGGTGTCAAAATCCCGGCCTGGTCCGCTACTGCTGATGGTCACCGCGCTGATGTCTGCGCCCGGCGCGACTTGCACCTTTGAAAAGTGAAGCAAGCGCTGGCCGATGTAGTACCCGCTTCGACCACTGACCAAAGTTCCGTTTGAGTCTCGCAGTGTAGATTGACCGGAAAAGGAGAGATGCACCAGCAGTTCCGCTGCCGCCGTATCGACCAGGTTGCCGGCGTTGGCCAGAAGGCGGTGCGGGGTGTTTACGAAAACGGTTTCGCTGCAGCTGAAGGGAGAACCAAACGGTGTGCACTGCGAGGGTGGAAGGGAGGGCGCTTCAAATCCATCATCGGCAAACGTGAAAATATCGCTGACGAAATCCCGGCTGCCGATATTCATGTCGCCTATCGCAATCGGCAAGCCGCTGTTGGCATGTGCATTTGGTGGGTTGAATTCGAGCAGGTGGATATGCAGGTAGTGACCATCGATAGCCACCACCATGAGCTGATCGCGACCATCGAGCAGAACATCGCCATGAGTCAGGCTCGATTTGCCAAAGCCAGCCGTACTCCCCCAGCGACCGGCCCAGCTGTTGTCCGCTTCGATCAGGCTGCCATCGGGGGCACCGGTCAGCACGATCACGTTCATCTTGCCGTCGGTCGGTCCAATCGAGCCGCGCCACATCAGGGCCAGTTGCTGCACGCGAGTGGATGTTCCGCGGAAATCACCGGCCTCCAGTTCAACCGAGGAGGTGGTCATGCCGGTGCCTTCGAGATTTCCATCCAGCTGCCAGCTGTCGATCATTCGCGCCGAGGGGGCAAATCCCGGAGTGCGCTGGAAAATGCCAATGATGATCTTGCTGAGTACTATTGGTTGGTTGGGGTCTGACCGAATGCCATAGGCCACCGCTATTTCGTCGCGACCATCGCCATTCAGATCGACATTGGCTGCGTCAAGGAAATACACGTCCGCGGGCAGACCGGCCGGAATCAGGTTGCCGCTGTAAACCTCGTTCAGCGGATCGGATTCTCCGGCCCGCGGCAGGCGATATTCGCCGATCGGTTTGAAGGACCGGTCGTTGTTGCTGAGCAAGGACATGAACTCGGCATCGCCCAGCATCAGATTGGTGGCGCCGAAAGGCGTAGTTTCGCAATCGATCGGCTCGGTGGCGTGCGTGCCGACGCATGCCACGGCGGCGCCCAGCGTCAAGGCCAGAGCAATCAGACGTGCAGGCAGAAAGGAATTCGGTTTCAAGAGCCAGTTCCCCAGTGGCGGTGATCCTGGTCAAGGATAGCTAGCCGTCATCGCGCTGCGCATCCATGAAAACATTGATTTTTTGCTGAACGGCCTTGTGATAGTTTCCCTGCTCATTGATGACTAAACCCATACTCTTAGTCGACGACGAGCCTGCGATGCTCGAGCGTCTCCGGCGCATCCTGGCGACGCTAGGGCATGCGGACGACAAGCTGCGTCTGGCCGCGACCCTGGCCGAAGGCAAGGTACTGGGACGGGAAAGCGACCAGCTCACGATGGCTCTGGTGGATCTCGGCCTGCCCGATGGCCGTGGGATCGAGCTGGTTGCCTGGCTGCGCGCGCGCAACGATGCGTTGCCGATCCTCGTCATCTCGGCATGGAGTACCGAGGAAATGATTCTCGGTGCACTGGCTGCCGGCGCCAGCGGTTACGTGCTCAAGGAGCGTGATGATCTGGAAATTGCCATGTCGCTGCGCAGTGTTCTTGCCGGCGGCGCACCGATTGACCCGTTCATCGCCCGGCGTATTCTGGCCTTGGTGCACCATCCTGAAGTCGCACGTTCTGCTTCGACGCAATCTGCAAAACTGCAGGAAGCGCTGACCCGGCGCGAGATGCAGATCCTCCAGTGCGTTGCGGACGGGATGAGCAATCGCGAGATTGCCGATGATCTGTCGATCACCCGGGCGACAGTCGAAACACACGTGCAGAAGGTCTATCGAAAACTGTCGGTGAACTCACGCACGCAGGCACTGTTCGCCGCGCGCCAGCACGGTCTCCTGCAGTGAAACTGCTTTCCCACGTTTGCCGATCGTGCCTCCTGCTGGCCCTGCTTTGGACGGTTCCCGCGTGGGCCGAAGAGATCGGCTGGCCAGGCAGCATCGAGGCTACACGTTCGGACGCGGATGCAAGTACACCGCCAAGCGCAGGTTGGGTTGATGTGAGGCTGCCCGACGACTGGAGCAAACGCTGGCCGAACTACGACGGTGTGGTCTGGTACCGGCTGAGCTGGGATCAGCCGATGCCTCTGGATGATGTTGCGCTGTATCTGGGCTACCTGACCTTCGCCGGTGAGATCCGGGTCAACGGTGCCCTCATTGCGCGCGACGCCATTCGCGTCGAGCCACTCAGCAGAATGTGGAACGTGCCGCGCTACTGGCGCCTGCCCCCACCGCTACTCAAAGTGGGCCGCAACACCGTGCTGGTGCGTGTGTCCGGCCTCGCCCAGTACACTCCGGGACTCGGGCCCGTGCGCGTGGGCGATGCCAATGCGCTCGAGGCAGAGTTCCGTTCCGAGCAGTGGTTGCGCCAGAGGCTCAATCTCATCGGCCTGTCGATCAGCCTCACGGTTGGCATGTTCTTTCTCGTCGTATGGCTGATGCGCCGCAGCGAAGTGGCCTTCGGCTGGTATGCGGCCGGCCGATTCGCCTGGTTGCCGGTGGCATGGAACACGGTCGCCATCAGTCCATGGCCGTTCGCGACCACCGATGCCTACCAAAACCTGATAGCAGCCGCGGTACCCATATCGATTGGTTGCTGGGGCATGTTCGTACTGCGATTTTGCGAGCGACGCTGGCCGCGGCGCGAGCTGGCCATGTGGGCGCTGCTGTTGCTTTCAGCGTCATGGATCATTCTGGCGCCACATGACGGCAAGCTCGCGGCACGCAACCTTGCCAACGCGCTGTCGGTGCTGGTGGTGGTGATCGTCGATGTCGCGTTCCTGTGGTTCGCATGGCGCGGTGGTCGACCGGATCAGAAATTCCTTTCACTGACTTCGGCCGCCCTGATCATTGCCGGGGTACACGATGCCATGGGCGTTGCCGGGGTCATTGGCGACACCACCAACTGGGCAAGCCTGACGGGCCTTATGGGCGTCGTCAGTGCATCGGTGGTGCTGGCATGGAACTTTGTCAGCAACCTGCGTCGTATCGAAGGCTTCAACATCGAGCTGCAGCAGAATGTCGACCAGGCGCGCAGGGAGCTGGCTGAAACGCTTTCGCGTCAGCACACGCTGGAGTTGGCGCACGTTCGCCTCGGCGAACGGGTCAGCCTTGCGCACGATCTGCACGACGGTCTCGGCGGGATGTTGATTGGAAATATCGCAGCGCTGGAACAGGGGCCGGAGAACGTTTCATCGCGCAAGATGCTCGACGCCCTGCGCGAACTGCGCGACGACCTGCGTTTAATCATCGACACCGCGTCGGCGCAGCATTACGGTGAAAACTCGCTCGGCGAATTGCTGGCGCCATTGCGTCACCGAACGTCGCGCCTGTTCGAGGCTTATGACATCGCCCTGCACTGGGATACCGATCGTCTGGATGATGTGTACCTGACCAACACCCAGAGCCTGGACCTGCTGCGCATCGTGCAGGAAGCGCTGACCAACGTGCTGAAACATGCCCAGGCCCGACGCGTCGACGTTGAAGTTCGCAATAACAACGATGCCCTGACCCTCGAAGTGCGCGACGACGGCCAAGGTGTGGGCAAGGCGGGATCCGAGCAGGGCACCGGCATGCGCAGCATGCAGGCGCGTGCACGCCGGCTGGCGGCGCACTTGTCCGTAGCATCTCAAGGCGGCGGCACCCTGGTCCGCCTGCATCGGCCGTGGCCGCTAACAGGTTTGCGGTGAGCTGATTCCTTGCCAGGACAATGTTTCTGCTTGACGTGGATCAAGGTAGCTGCGCTGGCGAGGCGGCACGATGCGCACATGATCGCTTCCACGCTCACGCATCCCCAGTTCTCCCGCGCTCCCGTCTTCGATGCGGAGTTGATCTCGCGCTACGACGTCAATGGGCCGCGCTACACCTCGTCTCCGACCGCACCGCAATTCCATGCGCAGTTTGCGGAATACCGCCCTCCGAAGGCGGTGGTCGGGGGTTCGAATCCCTCCGGGCGCGCCAATCCCTTTGTGACCATCTCGCGAGTACTTTCGTGACCGGGCTGCCCGGCATTCGGCTACCTTGGATCAAGGGTTTCGAGGCACGCGCACTCCCCAAAGATGTGATTGCGTCGGATACACCAATGGGGGGCAGGCAAGATCAGTCGAGTTCCCTCGACTCAACGAGATGGCGATCGATTCGTGGCGGGTCAAGCACGTGTGGTGGCTCGGCGTCCGCCGATTGTCATGCGGTCGGCGTCTCGCAGCAGATAGAGAGCGAAGCATGCCGCCAGCATCGGCCAGGCCGTAAAGAACATCAGATTGCCGCCCTCGTACGGGTGCAGGTATTGCTGCCATGAAGACAACGTTGAGCCGGCATGCAGCAGCAACACGGTGCCATAGGTAAAGCGGCGTGCAAAGCCGGTGACAAAAGCCAGCAGCAGGACCAGCTCAAGTACGCCAAGAGCCATGATGATTGTTGTGCCGAACCCGTCCAAGGCATAGAACTTGGCGAATACGCTGGCGGCGTGTTCGGGTCGGATAACCTTGTCCAGCGTCCACATCAACATCACTAGAAAAATGCTCAATCGCAACCCGAGCAGGGACAGACTTAGACGCTTTTCAGTGGCCATGGGTAGCTCCTCAATTGATATATGCATTGGTATGCAC
>NZ_JBAWHJ010000276.1:0-5206 GCF_049593775.1 Dokdonella sp.
GAACAGTTCGACGCAGCAAAAATTTCTGCCGAGAGCGACCCAGGCACGGATTCCGAACGACCTGCAGCTGATGAGGATCGATCGCCTGCGATACAGCCCAAGCCTGAGCCTGTCAGCGACCCGAACAGGAAGGGAGACGACAAGCCGGTCAGGGAAGACGAAACCCGCGCGGCGAATTCTGAATTGGATTCCGCGCCAGCCCAGCCTCCGCCGGACCCTTCGCCTGTCGATCAATCGGCCCACTTGCCTAGGTAGGGCTTGCCATCCACTACGGCAACGTCGTCGTGGGTCGCGACCTCAGATGCGTGAATAGTTCCAGGACACCATGGCGCCGTCCCGGTACGGCATGACGCCGTGGAAAGGACGCGGGTCGGCATCGAATACCAGCGGGAGAAAGTGGCTGTCGCCTTCCCACAATGGGAGTTCGGGCAAGCGGTCCAGATCGATCCACTCAAGCTGCCCCTCTTCGTTGCTTTTCGGTGGCATGCCTGCGAATTGCTCGATCAGGAAAATGAAGCCGAGCCAGTCTTCACCATTCTTGCCAAAACCTGGCCAATTGATCGTGCCGCGCAAGCGTAGGTCGATGCATTCGATTTCAGCCTCTTCGCGAAGTTCTCGTCGCATGCAGGTGACGACATCCTCGCCTGGATCCATCTTGCCGCCGAGACCGTTGTATTTTCCGAAATGCTGGTCGTTGGCACGTGCGTTCCTGTGCACCAGCAGAACCTGGGATCGGTCTGCAGAAATCACGTAGCCGAGCGTTGCAACAATCGGGGTGTAGGGCATGATTCGTCGCGGCTAAAGACAGGGTGCATCATTTTCGCAGATCGGCAGCGATTTCTGTATTGGTAGAGAGGCGGCACTGCTAGGCCGGGTACATCAGACAACCAGCACTGTCGCGCGAAGCACGGCCGCAATCGGCCCGTTGCAGAGTATCTTGCGGAAAAGTCTTGAGCAGAGGGGATTCACTCCAGTCATGCCGTCTCGAGTGCAGAAGGATGATCAGACCCGATTGGCGACCATGAGTGGCGCCTTGGCGATCCTGCTCTGGTCGTCCCTGGCGCTGATGACCGTGTTTACGTCGAACCTTCCCCCATTCCAGGTGTTGGCTACAAGCTTTGCAGTTGGCGGGTTTGTCAGCTTGCTTGCGGGTGGCCGTTCTGCCGGACGGTATTTCGGTTTGCTTCAGCCCTTGCCGGGTTTTCTTCTTGCGGTCGCTGGCTTGTACGGATATCACGCGCTGTACTTCATTGCCTTTCGGCATGCTCCCGCGATCGAGGCCAATCTGATCAACTATCTATGGCCCTTGTTGATCGTGGTATTCGCCGCGTTCCTGCCCTTCGCTCGCCCGCGTCCTGCGCAATTTGCCGGTACCGCACTGGGGCTGGCTGGCGTCATCATCATGCTGGGGCGCGGCCAGGGCTTCATATTCGAAGGCGTGTACTGGTTCGGGTATCTGGCAGCACTTTGTGCCGCCGTGACCTGGTCGACCTACTCGGTGCTGAATCGTCGATTCCACGCCGTACCCAGTGCCGCGATTGCCGGGGCATGCCTGGCCGTAGCGGGGCTTGCGATCATCACGCATCTGATTTTCGAAACCACGATCATGCCGACTGGCGGGCAATGGCTGGTCTTGTTGCTGATGGGTATGGGCCCGGTCGGGATCGCCTTTCGACTCTGGGATCGTGGTACCAAGCACGGCGACATTGCGTTGCTCGGCACGCTCTCATACGCAGCGCCCTTGCTGTCGACCTTGCTCCTGCTGCTGAGTGGTGAAGTGCAAGCGCATTGGAGCCAGGCAGTGGCGATCTTGCTGCTGATGATCGGCGCGTGGATCAGCCTGCACAGTTCTTCATCGAAGCCCGCTGATCGCTAGATTCCCGGGCGTTTGCGCAGATCCGTACTCGTTGTTTCATGTGCTTGTCGTATCACCGTCATTCGACAGTAACGTCGCGCCGTTACGGTTCGGGACTTTGGCCTTGCGCATCGCGGCCTTGTCACTGAATGAAACCAAAAATGAAACAATATGTGAATCGTCCGCTTCGGCGCGGAACTCTTGTTGCTGCACTTTTGCTGGCTCTATCGCCGGCAGTTGCCCAGAGTGATCTTGCTCTCGTCGAGGAGGGAGCAGAGGATTCCGCTGCCCGACGCGACACGCTGGCCGAGGAGGAGCTCGAAGCCGGGACCGACGACCTTCTGCCCGCGGACGATCCGGGCACCGTCGAGCTGCGTGGTGTGGAGGTGCAGGGCAAGGTCGGGAACGATAACGAGGTGCTCTATCTCGATGAGAAGCGGGCATCCCCAGAGATCGTCGAAGCCCTGAGTTCGGAACAGATTGCACGCACCGGCGATTCCGATGTGGCGACGACGCTGAAGCGCGTACCGGGCTTGAGCGTGGTCAACGGCCGATACGTCTACGTACGCGGCCTGGGCGAACGATATTCAAGCGTGTTGTTGAACGGCGCGCAGATTCCAAGCCCGGATTTTACTCGCCGGGTGGTGCCTCTCGATCTGTTCCCGACCGAGTTGCTCGACGGCATTATCGTGCAGAAAACCTACTCGCCGAATCTGCCCGGCGAGTTTGGCGGCGGCGCCGTGATACTCAGGACGCGCGAGGCGCCGCAGAAGCCGTTCTTCCGCATCCAGGGGACAATTGGATATACCGCTGGCACAACGTTTCAGGACGGTCTGAGCTATGAAGGTGGTGACAGCGACTGGACAGGCTCCGACGACGGTACGCGTGCCCTGCCGGGCTCACTGGAAGCGGCCATTTCCGGAGGCAATTACCTGCGGCCTGCCTCGGCCAACAATCCGGGGGGCGCAACGCCCGAACAACTTCAGCAGTACGGCCAGGACCTGGCTGAGTCCGGATTCGGCATTGGTCCCGATCGCATCGGTCCTGATGGCGGGCTCTCGATTGGTCTGGGCAACAGCTTCCAGCTCAGCGACGATGTGCGCCTCGGGCTGATTGGTGCGTTCCGCTACAACCAGGATTGGGACTCGGTAGCTGAGGTCCGCAGCATCTACGCAAACAGCAACAGCGGACTGACCCAGGTCGGAAATCTGGAGATCGATCTCAGCGGGCGCGAAGTCGATTCCAGCGCCTTCATCGGCGCAAATCTGGATCTGGGCAGGTACCACCGGATTGGGTTGACCCTGCTCGACCTGCGTCAGACCCAGGACCTGACCCGGATCAGCGACGGCATCGTCGACAGCGTGGATTCGAGCTACTACGAGATGCGCTGGACCGAGAATGAACTGATCGCCGGACAATTGATCGGTACGCACATGTTTCCCGATGCCCACGATCTTGAGATCCACTGGCAGTACACCCACTCCGATGCAAGCCGCGACCAGCCCAATCGTCGCACTTACCGCTACGATCGCGCCGACGACGTGCTTGAGTACTCCCGTCGTTCGGACGCCAATGCATCCAGTTTCGGAGAACTGGACGACAGCCAGAACGACTATGCGATCAGTGGCGTACTTCCGTTCTACTTCGATAGCGGTTCGTCCTTGCTTCTCAGCGGCGGACTCGGGCGGACGACGCGAAATCGTGATTCGTCGATACGCACATTTTCCTACCTGCTCGCATCCGGATCGCCGTTGAACAGTGAGCCGGGCTTCTTCGCACAGCCGATCGACCAGATTCTCACGGCAGCCAATATCGGCCCCGAAGGGTTCGTTCTGCGCGAGGTCACCCGACCGACCGACAACTACTTTGCAGACCAGGCAATCGACAGCTATTTTCTGAATGCCGAGCTTGATCTGGGCATGTGGCGAGTCAGCGCCGGCGCACGCCACGAGTCGAATACGCAGTCGGTTACAACATTCGATGTCGGCAGTTCGAGTTTCGATCCGATCATTTCAAGTGACGATTCCGATATCTGGCTTCCGGCTCTTGCGGTCACCTGGGCCTACAGCGATGCGGCACAGCTCCGTTTTGCCTACAGCAAGACGCTGTCACGCCCCGATTTCCGCGAATTGTCGCCGGCTCCGTACACGGATCCAGATCTCGATATCGATACGATCGGCGACCCGGATCTGCTCTCGACGCGCATTCAGAATCTCGACTTGCGTTGGGAGTACTACTTCGGCGGAGCGGATACCTTTGCAATCGCCTTGTTCCAGAAGAAATTCGACAACCCGATCGAGAAGCTTCGCATTCCGGGGTCAACACCGCTGCTGCAACTCTCCAATGCGCTGAGTGCGGACAACTACGGTGTCGAAGTCGACCTGCAGAAGAATCTCGGTTTCGTGGGCGAGCGTTGGCTCGAGAGCCTCGACACGAGTCCATTCGACGTTGGCTTCAACTACACCAGGGTCAAGTCGTCGATCGAACTCGACACTGAAAGCGCGGGCTTCCAGACCAATCTGTCGCGGCCCATGCAGGGCCAGTCACCCTATGTTGTCAATCTGAACTTTGGTTACACATCCGAGCGCAATGAGGCGAATCTGCTCTGGAGCCGCTTTGGCAGCCGTATTTCCGAAGTCGGCGTTCAGGGGCAGCCTGATGTGTACGAAGAGTCCTACAACAGCCTCGACTTCATCTGGCGTCATTTCATAAATGACAATTGGCGCACGACCTTTCGGCTACGCAATCTACTCGATTCCGAGGTGCGTTTTACCCAGGGTGGTCTGGATACACGGCTCTATCAGAAGGGACGCGAAGTGCTGTTTTCGCTGGAATGGCGGCCGTTGAAATAACACTGAAACATGATTCGTGAAACCGTAGTGAAAGCATCATTTGACGGAAAGGATGCTGTCATCGATTCCTGTGCATCCTCTGAAATCAGTCGCTCGTGCTCGATCCGGCACGTGGCAACCACGCTTCCAATCAATGGAGATCGAGAATGAGATTCAGCAAAGTAGCAAAAGCAGCCGCATTGGCGACCTGTGTTGCCGGTGGTCTGTTCGCCACGACGGCAAACGCCGCAGTGACGATGTCCGACGCGTTTTCGGGCAACTGGAGTGATCTGGAACGTCAAGGCAAGGGTTGGGGCGTGGATGTTCTTACCCGACCCAATGGTGACAAGGTCATCTTTCTTTTCGGCTCGACATTCGATGCCGACGGCAATCCTTTCTGGATCACCGCCAACTGGGACATCAACGAGTTCGAGTTCGCCTGGAGCGGCAAGCCTGTTGGCAAGGTTGAGGGCGCTACCTTCTCCGGTTCCGAGCCCGTGACCGTCACTCCGATTGGCAC
>NZ_JBAWHJ010000277.1:0-8796 GCF_049593775.1 Dokdonella sp.
GCAGCGTAGGGGTGAACACTCCGCGGCGCAGGAATTGCCGCATCAGAAAACTGTCGCGACAATGCTGTTCCAGTCGTTCTGCATTGAACTCGCGTAGTTCCGGGCCATCCAGCTTCCAGACCAGTTCGTTCAGTTGACTGCCCTTGTCGAGGATGATTCCGCCAACGCCGCCGATGGAGGCCAGCGCCGCACCGGCAGCGTATCGTCCGCCCGAGCCTGCCCAGGCGAGTTGTTCAAGGCGATCGCGCAACTGGGGATTGCTGGTATACGGATCGATACCCAGACGTTCGGCCAGTTCTCGCTGGATTTGCGAATACTTGATCTGTCGCTTGAGTTCACGCGCCAGTTCGTTGCCAGCACCCTGAACCCAGTTGCCACCCGTGTCGGTTTGCAATCGTCTGGCTTCCGTCTGGGTGATATCCCGCGTTTCGGTCATCGGCCCATCGGCTCTGGAATACGGGTCTCCCGCGTGCCCCAGTTCTTTCGCCGTTCGATCTGACAATGACTGCGCCTGCCGTCCCAGCTTGTCCGCGCGCCTGCCAAAGTAGCGGGCGATGCCGCTCGGAATGCCGGCCAGGGTCGCGATTGGGTGCATCAGCACCTGGCTCAGGCCATTTCCTGTGCGGGACACGGAATCGGTGGCTGCAGCGAGGAAGGCCTGTGAATGGGTCATTGCGTCGAGTGCCTCCAGCGCGGGCATTTCCGCGACCCGGTCTGCCAGTATTTCCACGCTTTCCGCGCGCACCGGCCCCTGGGGCGTATCGAGTATGAAATGCGCCATGTAGCCACGTATTTCGACGTGCGGATCCAGCGTATAGCCCGGCCCCGACATCAAGGCCGGCTGGACGAATTCCGTGACGCCGAGTACCGGCTCCGGCTCATACGATATCGCGCGCACTTGCTGGCTGCCGCTGGTCAGGGCAAGCAGAAGCCAGGCGGCGAAGGGCATGGAGCGAAGGTGCATGATGACGGGAGGGTCCGGTGGACCAATTGGCGGACAATCGGCATTTGCAAAGTGGTGGCCGTAGCCACGCTGCGGCGGCAGTCTATCCCGATCTCGGCGAGAGAGATCGGAGCGTGGCAGACTCCTGATTCGACGTTCATCTGCTGTTCGGGTGGATGAACGCCGTACCCGACGCCCCGGTACGGTGCGACTGGTGCGGGAAACGGGAAACTTCATAGTTCAGGGAACCCATGCAAGCAGCTCACTTCATTCACGGGAATCGCTTGGAACTGCTCGCCGACCGGCTGATTGACGATCTCCGCGCGCGCGGAGAGAACGACCCGATGCAAGCCCAGGTCGTGGTGGTCGCGCATCCGGCCCTGGGGCGCTGGTTGCAGGAACGCATTGCCCGGCGATGCGGAATTGCCATCAACATCGAGCTTCCACTGCCATCCACATTCGCCTGGGACGTATTGCGAGCATGTGATGCGGCGCTTTCAGGTGACTCGGCCTTTTCACGCACGGCGCTGACCTGGCGCATTCATGCCATGCTTCCGGAGTTGTCGACTCGGCCGGGTTTTGAGCGCGTGCGCAACTACCTGGGTGACGGTTCCGATACGCGTACGCGGCACGATCTTGCCGTTGCGCTGGCTCGTGTCTTCGATGAATACATGGTCGCCCGCCCGGACTGGATACGAGCCTGGAAGCGCCGCGCCAGCGTGCTGGATGACGGTGACGAAGCCTGGCAAGCCGAGCTCTGGCGCGAACTGGTCGATTCCACCGATGAGCCTGATCGCGCCAGCCTCATGCACGACGTGCTGGCGAAGTTCGAGACGGTACGGGATCTGCCTGCCGCCATCCCCGGCCACGTCAGTGTGTTCGGTGCCTCTTTCCTGCCACCGCTGCTACTGGGATTCTTCCTCGCCCTGGCAGGAAAGATCCGGCTCGATTTCTACCAGCCCAATCCTTGCCTGGACTATTGGGGCGATGTCGTATCAGAGCGCGAAATCGCGCGTCGTCGTGGACTGTGGAGTCGGCACGGACGACGCGACATGGACGACTACTTCGAGGTCGGACATCCCTTGCTCGCTTCTTGGGGAACGCTTGGCCGTGAATACCTGAAGGCCATTCACGCACCGGATATGGTCGTCCACGACGACGATGCATTTGTCATTCCGGAATCCGCCCATCTGCTGGCCTGGCTGCAGCGCGGGTTGCTGCTGCTGGATCCCGCGCATGTTCCGCCGCCTGCGATTGCCAACGATGCGTCCGTGCAAGTTCATGGCTGTCCGAGCCGGCGCCGTGAAGTCGAGGTGTTGCGCGACCAGGTATTGAACCTGTTTGAGACATTGCCCAACCTCAAGCCACACGAGGTCGTCGTCATGTCGCCGCGCCTCGAAGAATATGTCGCCTATGTCGACGCCGTATTCGGCGATCCCGCGGATGCACTTTCGTTGCCGTACAGCATCGCTGATGTGCCGCTCAGACACAGTCATCCCCTGCTTGATGCGTTTGCCAGCGTGTTGGCCATCGGTGAAAGCCGGTTCAGCGTGAGTGACGTCCTGGGACTGTTGACCGAACCGTCGATCATGCGACGCTTCAACCTCGACGACAACGCAGTGGACTGGATCCGCACCTGGATTCGTGACAGCGGTGTTCGCTGGGGGCTGGATGCCGCTTTTCGGGAAGATGCAGGCGCGGCTGCCCTGGCTGCCAATACCTGGCGTTTCGGTCTGGATCGCCTGCTGCTTGGCTATGCACAGGGTGACGAAAAAATCATGCACGGTGGCGTGGTGCCGTCAGCCAACGTGGAGGGTGGTGCTGCCCAGGCTTTGGGGCAACTTGCGAGATTCATCGGTGCACTCGAACAGTGCAGACGCGAAACTGCCGAACCGCGTTGCGCGGAAGACTGGAAGCACTGGCTGAATGACCTTGTTGATTCGCTTTTCGATACAGAGGGTGATGACAGCGCAGAGCAGGGCGCTTTCAAGCGTCTGCGTGAAATCATTGCCGAATTCGCCAACGATGCGCAGCCCTGGTTGAACGGCGAAACTCTGAGCTTCGACATCGTGCGCAATGTGATGGACGATGCGCTCGAGGACTCGCACGGATCACGCGGGGGCCGATTTGGCATGAGTTTCTGCGGCATGGTGCCGATGCGCAATGTGCCCTACCGGGTTGTCTGCATACTCGGACTGAATGCGGGCGAATTTCCGCGGCGACAACCCGCTGAAGGTTTCCATCTCATGCGTCGCTACCCGCAATCCGGGGATCGGAGCGTGCGCGAGGATGATCGCTTCCTGTTCCTCGAAAGCGTGGGTGCCGCACGTGATGCGCTGTACCTGAGCTATGTCGATCGAGACGAACGTGCCGGTTCGATGAGTCCACCCTCGCCGCTGGTCGAGGAATTGCTTGGATTCCTGCACGAGCATTACACCGCCGATCTGTGGAAGCAGATTGGCCCTGCGCTAGTGCGCCACCATCCGATGCACGCATTCGCGACGGAGTGCTACAGAGAGGATTCGGTCTCGGCCAGCTACGACACCCGATGGCTGGAGTCGGCGCGAGCTGCAGCGGGTGAATGGCAGGTGGCGAGGCCATTCGTCGACGCCGGGTCGCATGTGTCGATGTCCCGATCCGGCCTGGAACCCGAGCATGTGGATCTTGACAGGCTGCTGTCATGGCTGCGGCATCCGGCGCGTGCGTACTTCCAGTATTCGCTGCAATTGCGTTCGCCGCAGCATGAAGGCTTCGATGATATCGAACCCTTCACGGCCGATGCCCTGGTTCGCTACGGGCTGGTCGAGCGACTGCTGGAAACATCGACGATGCGGCCAGATATCGAGCGGGCACGTGGGGAAGGCAATTTTCCTTTGGGTCCGGTGGGCGATGTCGCCTGGGAGGCATTCAGCGAACGCGCATCGGCACTGGAAGCGGCAACGCTGCACTTGAACGGCGTAGTCCGGCATTCGAAAGGTGAGCCGAGTTGCAGCCTCCGATCCGGAGTTGAAGGTCCCGACCTGACCGGCGCACCCCAGCTCGTATTCCATGGCAGGGAAAAAATACTGTTGCTGCGTCGTCCCGGCAGTATTCGTGGCCTGGACCTGGCCCGGCTTGCACTGGAGCGCGAGCTGCTGAAAGCAAACGGCGAGAGCCTGCCTGCGTTTGCCATCGGCTGGGAAAAGGACGCCGCAGCCACGTTCCGGCTGGAGCCGATTCTCGGTGCCGAACAATGGTTGGCTGATCTGCTCGCAAACTATCGCGAGGGGATGCGGCGTCCACTGCCTCTCTATCGGCACAGTGCTGAAGCCTACGCCTCCGCGCATGCTCGCGCTGCAAGAAAGTTGCCCGACGACGCTGCTCGTGAGGCCTGGGAAGAAGGGCAGCGTCCCGAACGCGACGACCCCTACTACGCGCTGGTCGCACGCAATCAGGCCGAGCCATTGGGTGAGGAGTTTCAGCGCTTGAGTGAAGCATTGTTTGTCCCGCTGTACCTCGCCGCCACCGAGGTCAATTCATGATGCGCGAGCTTGATGTCACCACCCTGCCGTTGACCGGACAGCATCTGGTCGAAGCCAGTGCCGGCACTGGGAAGACGCACAATATCGGTTTGTTGTATCTGCGCTTGCTGCTCGAATCAGGGCTGGCTGTAGATGAGATTGCTGTCGTTACCTTCACCGATGCAGCGACCCGGGAATTGCGTGCGCGTTTGCGCAAGCGGATTGTCGAGGCGATCGGGCGATTGAAGGGGGATGAGGCGTCCTCGGCGGATGAGCTGGGTCGGATTTTGAGCAAGCATTCCGCGGACAGGGCTTCGGTGCAGCGAACATTGAATATCCTGTCTGAGGCGGTTGTTGGATTCGACGAAGCTCAAGTTTCAACCTTGCACGGTTTGTGCGCCCGCCAGTTGGCCGACCTGGCCTTCGAAACCGGGCAACCCTTTGTCGAGCTTGAAGCCGGAAGTCGAGGTGATGCCACGCTTGAGCTCGTTCGCGATTTCTGGCGGCGCCAAATCGTTGCCGAGCCGGATATTGCATTCGAAGCCGTTCTCCGGCGCTGGTCGGATCCCGAAGCCTTGGCAAGATTCTTCGCGCAATCGCAGGCCCTGTCGCTGTCGCCGGAATGCATCGACCCGGCCGATCCGGGCGCGTTGGCGCTGGATGCGCGAGCGCGTCTCGACGCAGCACTCACGACATGGCGGAATTTGCTTGGCGCGGGCCAGGTCGCGGACGCGGTCGCGGCCATCGAGGAGTTGCTTGCCAGCAAACTGCTGTCGGTGGACAAGAACAAAGGTGCTCACCACGCGATGGCAATGGCCGCACTGCGCAGCACATTGGAATTCGAAGATGTCGTGGCAAGCCCTGATATGGCATCACTGCGACCATTGGCGCGCTCCGCCATCGAAAAGGGGAGTGCCAAGAAGCTCAGGGACCGAGGCTGGCAGCCAGAAGGCGCGTTGCTGCATGTCGCCGAGTGTGTCGAGGCCATAGGCGTTGCAAGTGCCGATCTCGAATCCGCGCTGCTTGCGCGCTTTGTCCGATCAGCCCTGGATTTTGTTCGCGATGGTCTGAGTGCCAGGCAGGCACGCCTGCGTCGCCTTGGCTTCGATGATCTGATCGGCAACCTGCACAAGTATCTCCATGGCAGTGAAGGCGCTTCGATCGCCGCAACCATCGCCGAGCGCCTGCCTGCCATCCTTGTTGACGAATTCCAGGATACCGACGCGCTGCAATACGGCATCTTGCGCCGCATCCATGCCGCCCGCCCCGACAGTGGCCTGTTCCTGATCGGCGACCCCAAGCAGGCTATCTACCGTTTCCGCGGCGGTGACATCTTCACTTATCGCAAGGCCAGTGATGATACCGATGGACAGCACGCGACCTTGCTTGCCAACTGGCGTTCCGATGAACGCCTGATTACGGCAACCAACGCTGTTTTTTCCGGCGTCGATGACGCATTCCTCTATCCATTCATAGGCTTTCAGCCAGCGCGTTTCCCGGAACAGCGAGAGACATCCGCGCAGGAACATGCCGATTCCGCTCCGATGACCGTCTGGCGCATTCCGAATCGCTATAGCGACAAGGGGCAGGTAAAGCCCTGGACCGTCGGCGATGTCAGTCGCCGCGTGTTGGTTGAAGTTGCCAGAACGATCAAGAAAATCCTGCGGGAGACACCGGGTTCAGGCGAGGATCCAGCATCGATCGCCGTGCTTGTGAACACCAACCGACAGGCCGAAGAAGCGGCCCGCGAGTTGGCGAAATGGAACGTGGCCTGCGACTATCTCAGCGCCGTCAGCGTGTTTGCCAGCGACGAAGCGGCTCAGCTCGAATGTCTGATTGCCGCCATCAGCGCACCCGGTGATGCGGCCGTGGTGCGGGCAGCGCTGGCCACCGAACTGCTTGGCGAGAATCTCGACTCACTGCTGGCGGCGCACGATGACCTGGACCGATGGGAAGGGCAATTGGCGCGCATTGCCGACCTGCGCGTACGCTGGCAGGAGGCCGGGCCGTATGCGGTGATTGCACATTGTGTCCAGGAAGCAGGGGCGCGGCTGTTGCCCCATTGGAACGGACGTCGCGTCGTCACCAACCTGCTGCATCTTGCCGAGTTGCTGCAGAAGGAGTCGATGCGCCGAACATCGCCTGATGAGTTGCTGCGCTGGCTGGCCGAACGCCGCGCTGAAGCCGCCGCCAGGCGCGGCGAAGGGAACGCCGAACTTGTACGTGCAGCAGACGATGGGGGCAGCGTGCAAGTGCTCACCATTCATCGAAGCAAGGGACTGCAATACGATTGCGTGTTCGCTCCATTTCTTTTCTCCACTCGCTGGCAACGACTCTCCGAATCGACCGAGCCTGACCAGGCGGTCAGCTGGCACGACAAGACCGAAGCTCGCATCGATATCGGCGGGCCGGAGTGGTTCGAACATGCCCTGCTGAATCGCGAGGAACAGTTTGCCGAGAGCCTGCGCCTCGCCTATGTGGCGATCACCCGTGCACGGCACCGTGTCTGGATCGCATGGGCGTATGCCAATACAGGCAAGCTTGGAGACAACAGTCTGACCAGTGCGCTGAGCTGGCTCTGGTTCCGCAACAGCGACATGATCGATCCATCCGAGCTTGCGACGCTGGACCCGGAATCGTTTGCAGAAAAGCTCGATGCATTGGTCTTGCGTTCGGATGCGAGCATTGCCGTTGTTGCCCTGGATCATGATCCTCCCGCGATCGACGACAAGCCGATTCGGGATACCACTTCGACCTTGCAGGCGAAGCCGTTCGCAGGCCAGATCGATCGGCGCTTCACGACATGGAGCTATAGCCGGTTGTTCGGAGGCAATCAGCATGCACCAGTGGCCGATCACGATGAATCGGTAGCGACTACACCTTTTCTGGCGACACTCGTTGCCGTTGATCCGGTGCCGCAATGGCCGCGCGGCGCGCAATTTGGCGATTGCGTGCATGCGGTCTTCGAGCAGATTCCCTTTGCCGATCTGGCTCGCGATACGCCACCCGAACGACTGGCCACGATTTGCGATGACCATGGATTCGCCGAGAGCGACCACGCCGTTGTTGCCGGCATGACCCGAGCTGCCACCACGACGGAATTGTTGCCCGGTAGTGGGTTGACACTAGCGATGCTGAAAGGCAATGAAGCGCGGCCCGAGCTGGAGTTCCTGCTTCCGCTCGGAGGGTCCGATCTGGAGCACTTCGAAACCCATCTTCGCCAGGACGCTCGCTATGCGCGGCCCGAAGGGGAGCTGCGTGCCCGCCGAAGCTACGTGGCTGGCCTGATGACAGGCTTCATCGATCTCGTGTTGCGCTGGCAAGGCAGATACTACGTGCTCGACTACAAGACCAACCTGCTCGGCGCCGATCGCAGCGACTATGCCCCCGCGAAGCTTCCCATCGCGATCCGCGCGCATGACTACGATCTGCAGTACCTGATCTATCTGGTTGCCCTGCAGCGATTCCTGCGCTCGCGACTTGGCGATGCGTACAGCTACGAGACGCACGTCGGGGGTGCGCTGTATCTGTTCGTGCGCGGGATGCGCGAGGGCGATACCGCCGGGATCCATCATGATCGACCGCCTGCAACGTTGATCGACGCGCTGGATGCGTGGTGCGATGGAGACCGGACATGACTGCACTTGATCGCGCGGCTCAAGTCGGTTTCAGTCCGCTTGATCTGGCCCTGGCCGATTCGCTCGAGTCGATCTGGCCGGGTTCCGACCCGGAGGCCCTGCAACTGGCTGCGCTGGTGAGTTGGGCGGTTGGCCAGGGACACAGCTGCTTCAGCCGGGCATTGCTTGGCGAATGGGCTGAAGGCGAGGGAACGGAAAATTTCGGAATATTTCGAATGCAGGCGTGGCCTCAAGCGCCGTTCATCGGTGGTCCGGACAGTGACTTGCCGATCGTCGTTGATGGGGACTTGGCCTGGTTGCGTCGCTACTGGACCTACGAGCGGGAGATCGAGACATCGTTGCACGAACGGTCGGTTCCGTTTGCGTCGCTGCCCGAGGCGGATGCCATTAGGGCTTCTCTCGATCGCCTGTTGCCAGTCACCGATCCGGAGCAGAAGGAATGGCAGCGCGTCGCTGCGGTCAACACGCTGCGTGCACCGTTGTCGGTTATCTGCGGGGGGCCGGGTACCGGAAAAACCTACACGGCATTGCGCATGCTTGCGCTGATCCAGTCGTTCTCGAATGTTCCATTGCGCATCGGACTTGCTGCGCCGACCGGCAAGGCTGCGCAGCGGCTCGGTGAATCAGTACGGTCGGGATTGAAGGAATTGCCGCTGTCCGAAGCGGAAAGGGCAGCTTTGCCTGATGAGACAATGACCGTACACAGGTTGCTTGG
>NZ_JBAWHJ010000278.1:0-8463 GCF_049593775.1 Dokdonella sp.
CAACATTGGTGTCGGGAAGGTGTGAGCGAATGGCGTTTTCGAACTTCTCCAGCAAGACCGGAATGCCCTCGGCACGGCGCTTGCGGTGTCCGATGGGATAGTCGATCGAAACCTTTTCCGTGCTCGAGCCATCCTTGAAGAAAACCTGCACTGAATTGCCGATAAAGCGCTTGTCGGCATCGAAGTAGTCTTTGGTGAACTGCGGGTTCTCCCTGACTTGCATCTTGTCGCGCAACGCATCGATCCTGGGATCGGCGGCAATATCGTCATTGTAATCGCTGGCGACCAGTCGCCCGAAGATCAGCGGCACGGCAACCATGTACTGAAGGCAATGATCACGGTCGGCATAGTTGGCCAGCGGCCCGGTCTTGTCGATGATGCGGACACCCGCTTCCTGGGTCTCCATCTCGATCCGCTCGATTTCGTCGATGCGCCCACCCACCTGTGCGTGCAACTGCATGGCGCATTCAACGGCAGTCTGCGCATGGAATTCAGCAGGGAAGCTGATCTTGAAAAGCACGTTCTCCATGACATAGCTGCCGAATGGCCGCTCGAATTCGAATGCCTTGCCATTGAATGCGATGTCATAGAAACCCCAGGTCTTCGCTGTCAGGGCCGATGGATAGCCAACCACGTTCTTGTCGACTGCATTGAAGGCGTGGGTTACCGCACGCCGGCAAGCATCACCGGCTGCCCAGCTCTTGCGCGGGCCGGTATTCGGGGCGTGCCTGTAGGTCCGCAGCACGCCGTTGTCGATCCAGCTATGCGATACCGCATTGACGATCTGCTCCTTGCTGCCGCCCAACATGGCAGTGGCGACGGCTGTCGAAGCGAGCCGTACCAGGATCACGTGATCAAGTCCTACGCGGTTGAAACTGTTCTTCAGGGCATAGCAACCCTGGATCTCGTGCGCCTTGATGGCCCAGGTCAGGACCTCTCGCACCGTCATGGGCTTGCCGCCTTCGCGCTCGGCCTTGCGTGACAGATAGTCAGCCACCGAGAGGATCGCACCCAGGTTGTCGGACGGATGGCCCCATTCGGCTGCCAGCCAGGTGTCGTTGAAATCCAGCCAGCGGATCTGCGTACCGATCGCGAACGCCGCCTGGACCGGGTCAAGTTCGTGGCTGGTACCGGGAACACGCACGCCACCGGACAAGGTCGCGCCCGGAACAATGGGGCCGAGATGCTTGACGCAATCAGGGAACTTCATCGCCAGCATCGAGGTTGCCAGCGAATCCAGCAACATGTTGCGGGCCGTATCGTAGGCTTCCTTCGAATCAATCACGTAATCGGCGACGTAATTGGCGATATCGACCATGGGCTGATCGGGTTCAGGCCTGACGGCCGAGCGAATGTCGTGTCCGGACATGATGGGCTTCCATTGGAGGTGAGTAGGAGACAAGCGACCCGCGCTGGAACCGGTCACTCAGCCGCATATTGTGCCAGATGACATCCTGCCTCGCCGAGCCCTGATCGCAGCCAGTGAAACCATTCCCGGCCCGTTTCGGGTGTGTGAACCGCACTCCAACTCCCAAACTGAAGCGCCGGGCAGGATCGCCGAACCAGGCCAATTCGGCGAAAGCCCAGCTTCTGCACCGTGATCGCCACGCGATCATTGTCGGCGGCACTTCGATCAGCGTTTTTCGAGCATCAACCGGATCGAATCGGCAACAACGGCCAGCCGCTCATAGCGTACAGATCATCACCCGATGAGGACCACCCATTCCGCCCGGATATGGCGATTCCCCGTTGATCCCCTTGCCCGCGAGCGCGCTCACTGGCATCTTAAACGCCTGTTTGAAATCTGGAAGGCCCGTGGAATATCCGCACCTGTTTACCCCCCTCGACCTCGGTTTCACGAGCCTGCCCAACCGCGTACTGATGGGTTCCATGCATACGGGACTGGAGGACCGGGCGAGCAACTATGATCGTCTGGCGACCTACTTCGCCGAGCGCGCGCGCGGTGGCGTTGGCTTGATGGTCACTGGTGGAATCGCGCCAAACATCGAGGGCTGGCTGAAGCCGTTCGACGGCCGTCTTTCGATGCCATGGCACGTCGCAAGGCATCGCAAGATCACCTCGGCGACCCATGCCGAGAACGGACGCATCTGCATGCAGATCCTGCATGGCGGCCGTTATTCCTATCACCCGCTCTCAGTCGGGGCTTCCAGGATCAAGTCGCCGATTACTCCGTTCAAGCCACGGGCTCTGTCCACGCGTGGCGTCGAGCGCACGATCAATGATTTCGTCGGCTGCGCGAAGCTGGCCCAGGATGCCGGCTACGACGGCGTAGAGGTCATGGGATCGGAAGGCTACCTGATCAATCAGTTCATCACGGCGCGAACCAACACGCGCGAGGATGAATGGGGTGGCAGCGCCGAAAAACGCATGCGCTTCCCGATCGAGATCGTGCGCCGAACGCGCGCGGCTGTCGGGTCCGACTTCATCATCATCTATCGCCTGTCGATGCTGGACCTGGTCGACAATGCACAAAGCTGGGACGAAGTGGTCCAGCTTGCCAAGGCCGTGGAAGCCGCTGGCGCAACAATCATCAACACCGGCATCGGCTGGCATGAGGCGCGCGTACCCACCATCGTGACATCGGTGCCGCGCGCTGCATTCGCTGCAGTCACGCGCAAGCTCAAGGGCGAGGTGAAACTGCCGTTGATCACCACCAACCGGATCAACATGCCGGCAGTCGCCGAGCAGGTTCTCGCCCGCGGTGATGCCGACATGGTTTCGATGGCGCGGCCGCTGCTGGCCGATCCGGAATGGGTCAACAAGGCGCGCAACCAGCGTGCGGACCGCATCAACACCTGTATTGCCTGCAACCAGGCTTGTCTCGACCATGTCTTCCAGAACAGGCACGCAACTTGCCTGGTCAATCCACGGGCCTGCAATGAAACCGAACTGGTCATCAGGCCAGCCGTCGTGAAAAAGCGCTTCGCCGTGATCGGCGCAGGGCCAGCCGGTCTGGCTGCAGCAACGACATTGGCCGAGCGCGGACACGCCGTCACCCTGTTCGATCAGGCCGATACCATCGGCGGTCAGTTCAACATGGCCAAGCGCATCCCGGGCAAGGAAGAATTCCACGAAACCATCCGCTACTTCGAACATCGCCTGACCGATACCGGAGTGGAGCAGCGCCTGGGAACGCGCGCCACTGCCGAGGAAATCAAGCGAACCGGTTTCGATGCCGTCATCGTGGCAACCGGAGTCACTCCCCGCGACTTGAACATGCCTGGCAGCGATCATCCGCGCGCGCTCAGCTACCTCGACGTCCTGCGCCACAACAAACAGGTTGGCCAACGCGTGGCCATCATCGGCGCTGGCGGCATCGGCTTCGACGTCGCGGAATTCCTCGTTGAGGAATCGCCCTCGCCCACCACCGACATCGAGCGCTGGACCCGGGAATGGGGTGTCGATCTCTCCATCGCGCATCGCGGCGGACTGGTTCCGGCAAAGCCCGAGCCGCCCGAGCGCGAGGTTTACCTGCTGCAACGAACAGAGGGCAGGCTAGGAGCGCGGCTGAACAAGACCAGCGGCTGGGTCCACAGGGCCACGCTCAAGGCAAAGAAGGTGAAGATGATTGGGGGAGTGACCTACGAACGATTTGATGATGCCGGCCTGCATATCCGCATCAATGGCGAGGCACAGGTGCTCGAAGTCGACAATCTGGTTGTCTGCGCCGGCCAGGTACCGAACCGCACTCTCGCCGACGAACTGATCGCCGCCGGAATCGACACTCATGTAATCGGCGGTGCCGATGTGGCCGCCGAGCTCGACGCCAAGCGAGCCATTGACCAGGGCACTCGCCTGGCAGCCGCGCTCTAGGCATTTTCCAGTCGAGTCGCGCCCCTCGCGCTCGACCAGGTTCGGCGCGCCCGCATGCAGCCATCATTGGTCTGCATGCGGCGCATGCCTGCCAACGTGATGCCGGCCCCTGGACGCAAGTGGCAAGGCCGGCAAACCATCGGGTCCGGCGGTTGCGCTCGTCGGGAGGCTCGTTCAGCTTTCCCATGGCCCTGCGCTGGAAAGCGAAAAGTGGTCATTTCCCTGGGCAATCGTGATACGGGACCCAGACTGTTTGTCGACTGATTCACATCCCCGCCCTCGCCTTCATCACGCATCGCCGCCGTTTTGCGTTCTAGGATAGGTAGATGCCTAGAGTGGAGTAAGGATCATGTCCAGAAACCCCTGCAAGAGTCGCTTTCGCAGTTCAGCCCTGACGGGTCTTGCCATCGCCTTCTCGGCCACCACTGCAATCGCCGCAGTCGGCAGTTGGAGCACGACCGGCCCGTATGGCGGTTCCACATACCACCTGTTGGTATATGAGGCTGGGCCGAGCACGCTGTTTGCGGCAGGCAAGGGCGGCCTGTTTCGTAGCCTGAGTGGCGGCAACACCTGGCAACGTATTGAAGTCGGCCTGCCAGACTCGCTTTATGTCCGGGCAATGGCGACAAGCACGAGTTCGCCCGTCCTTTATCTGACCGATATCAACGGTCTGTATCGAAGCGGCAACGGTGGCGACCTCTGGGTTCCGATCAGTACACCTTTCCCAGCCGGCGGCTATATCAATGATATCGACCTCAGGCGTTCAACCAGCAACAGTATCGCCATGGCCACTTCTGACGGCGCCTATGTTTCTACCGATGCAGGGGGAACCTGGATCGGGCCGGGCGCTGGCGGCACCAGTGTCGAGTTCAGCAAGATCCTGTTTGCGGCCGACGGTGCTCTCTACCTGGGCATTCAGTTTTTCGATGCCGCCGTTTTCGGTGGCGCGAGCCTGCTCAAGAGTACCGATGGCGGCGTGAGCTGGGCACCCCTGGCTGCGCAACCCCCGGGATTGTTCGGAGTCCAGTTTCTGGTCGCCTCCCCAACGGATCCGCAGAGAATCTTCGCTGGCGACAACTACAGCGTGGTCACCAGCGACAACGGCGGCACGACCTGGTCGACCGTGACGCTACCCTCATCCGGCGCAGATTGCGGAAGGATCGAATCCATCACTGCGCACCCGACCGCGACTTCCGGTTTGCTGGTCGGCTGCCGTTCAAACGGCGTGCATCTGAATACCGACGTGGCAACTACTAGCTGGACCAGTTGGACCGCCGCCAACTCGCTGAGTGCAAACGGCAGCGATCCGGTGCAGGCCAGCGCCATAGCGGTGCATCCCGCGTTTCCGGGAACCGGCACGATCTGGACAGGGACCACGGACGGCGGCCTGTTCCGCAGTACCAACAATGGCACGAGCTGGGCACCGATCAACAATGGCTACGAGTCGGTGAACATTCGCGCCCTGGCGGCTCATCCGCTTGATACCAATCCTGCAGGCGCCGTCATCCTTGCAGGCTACGGCGATGCGTTCTCGACATCGCGAGCCATGTTCAAGTCATCCGACGGTGGCGCCAGCTGGGCGCCATCGCTGACCGGCCTCAACGCCGAGCAGGTCCGCTGGATGACAATCGACCCGACCACGGTCGACGCCGACCCATTCACCGCAGAAAACTTCACGATCTATGCTTCAGGCAAGTCCGAAGGCATTCCAATGCCCGGCAACCGGGACGGTGGCATCTACAAAAGCGTCGATGCAGGCAATACCTGGACGACCATCGACAACGGAATTTCCACCGTCTTCGGCACCCCGTACATGGGGACAGTGCGTGCCCTGGTACTTGATCCGCAATCGTGTGCTGCGCCTCCCTGTGTCGCGGGGTCGAGTCCGTTGCAAACCATCTACGCTGCCGGCAGCGGCGTAGCTGACGCGCCGGGAACCTCCTATCTGTCCGCACGTGTCTACAAGAGCACAGACGCCGGTGCTTCGTGGAGTGCATCGGAATCCGGACTGCCGCTACCCGAGGATCTCGGGCCGGTCGGAGCATTCAACTATCTCTATTCGATCGCCATATCCATGGTCGTCGATCCGGTCACCCCGTCCACTCTCTATCTCGGTACCACGACAGCTTGGAACGCAAGCTACGGCGGCAGCATTCCAACCATGGAAAACGGCGTCTTCAAGTCGACCAACGGCGGTGCCACCTGGGTGCATTCCAGCAATGGCCTGCCCCGCCTCGCCGGAGCCGGATCATCCCATTACGACGTGCTTGCACTTGCCATCAATCCTGCCAATCCGCAGGTCCTGTACGCAGGCGCGACGAGTTTCGAATACACCGGACCAGTCGGCAGTATCTACAAATCCACAAACGGCGGCGCGAACTGGTTCGAGGTCAGTACGGGAATCGCCGGGCAGGATGTCCGCGCACTGTTCATTGACCCCATGGACCCCAGCGGCGATACCGTCTATGCCGGCACAGGTGGCAACGGAGCCGACCCCGGTGGTGTCTACCGCACCACCGATGGCGGCGCGACCTGGAACTCGCTGAGCATCGGCCTGCCGACCAACGCCGCGCTTGCCCTGACCATGCCGCCGCGCGCGCTTGGTGACCCCGCACGTATCGTCGCCGGTACCACGGCTGGCGTATGGGAATACACGGCTACACCCGATGAAGATGTCGATGGATCTCCCTCGGCCGTGGAAAACAGTGTCCTGGCAGGCGATGGCAACGGCGATGGCATTCAGGATGCGACCCAGTCGGGTGTTGCCTCGCTGTCTGCAACAGGCAGCTCTGCTGCCGCAGGAATGAATGCGCCCGCCGGTACGATCGTGCGTTCAACCATCGAAATCGTCGAAGGAACCTGCAACCAGCTCAACGACAGCACCAGTCTTCAGGCCGAACTCTATCCACCGGATCCGGCCGGCGCTGGCAACAGCCATGCGCCATGGGGCCTGGTCAGCTTCTCGCTGCCAGCGTGCAGCGAGGCGACGGTCCGGGTGACCTTCCACGGTGGCAACTTCGATACGAACTGGCGCTGGCGCAACTATGGTCCGCGCGTCCCCGGCGACGCAACAACATTCGGCTGGTACTCGTTCAGCGGCGCCCAACGCATTGATGCAGAGACCTGGGAGCTCGTGATCGATGCAAGTCTGCAGGGCAACTACCGTGATGACACGAACAATATTCTCTTCATCGGCGGACCGGCGAACCTGCCCGAGGCGCTGTTCGACAACGGTTTCGAATGAATTACGCTGGACGGCTGCGAATCATTCGCGGACTGCAATGATCTGTACACAGAGCAAGCCACACATTGTGATGCTTGCTCTGTGCAAGCCGATTGCCACAGCCACGCCGCCAGCCAGGACCAGTACGGGTGTGCGCGTGGATTAATTCGATAAAAGTACTTCGACATCAACAAGAGCACATTTGGTGGCATGTAGATAGTCACAACTGACTGCGACGATTCCCCTCTCCCCATCGTCCCGATTGGCATGCCGACGACGCAACTGACTCGTCTGCAAGAAGCGCGTCGACAACACGAAGCGCAATGCCTTTCGCCATGACAGGGAGATCAGGTTCATGACCGTTGATTTATCGCGAGTTCGTACTTTGTTGCCAACTGCCGCTGTACTCGGCTTCCTATTGGCTTGCAGCCACACAGCCGCCGAAACGGGAAGGTGGAGTAGTCAAGGACCGTATGGCGGATACGCCAGTCAGGTTGCCGTGTTCGAGGCCGATCCGGATATGGTTTTTGCCAGCAGTGGCGGGGGATTTTTCCGCAGCACGGACGGCGGCTTGCACTGGCAGCGCTCCGAGGTCGGCCTGCCCATACCCGCCAGTATCCAGAGCTTCACTCTCGGCACGCAGTCTCCCGTGATTTTCGCATCGACCTACAACGCGCCGTACAAGAGCACGGATGCCGGCGCGACCTGGCACGCTTTGAAAAACCCCATGATGCCAGGGGAAAACATCATTGATATTTCGCTGCGCCGAGGTAGCTTTGCCGATGTTGCGCTGGCCACCTCAATCGGCATTTACGTTTCCCATGACGCAGGCGTCACGTGGTCGGGCCCGACACCTTCACTGCAGCCGTTCACCCTGACCAGAATCCTGTATGCCGAGGACGGTGTCATCTATGCCGGAAAATGGCCCACTGGCTCCGGCGACTTTGACTCCGCTTCAGTGATCAAGAGCACTGATGGAGGCGCGAGTTGGGTTCCATCGCTGTTTGGCGTGGGGGCCTTTGGATTGGCTGGAATCCAGTCACTCTCATCATCGGCTACCGAACCAGCACACGTGTTCATTCTCGATGTCATCGGCAATGTCTTTTTCAGCCTTGATGGTGGAGCAACCTGGACCAGTATCCAATTTGCCAGCCTGCCGGGCGGTTGTGCGGGCCAGCGGTTCCTGATGGCTGATCCAACCCGAAGTCTCGGCGTGTTCCTCGGCTGCGGCACGTCGCTGGCACATACCGCCGACGTGACGCCATCAATGCCTGACTGGACAATATGGAATGCATCCAACGGACTCGAGAATGCAGACGGGGACGCCTTAAATATCCTGTCCGCAACGGCGCATCCCGGCTACCCCGGCACGCCCCGAATCTGGGTTGGCACGGCCAGAGAAGGCG
>NZ_JBAWHJ010000279.1:0-21458 GCF_049593775.1 Dokdonella sp.
GCAAGATGGCGTGGACGTCGAACCTTCAATTCGTCTCAACAACGTTGGGGGTCGCTTGCGCTCACCGCCAACCTACATGGCAGCCGCACAGCTTCTCGCTTTCGTAAGTAGGGCTGAGCGAATGCGATACCCAACAGCAAGATAGCCTGGACGTCGAACCTTCAATTCGTCTCAACAACGTTGGGGTTCGCTTGCGCTCACCGCCAACCTACATGGCAGCCGCACAGCTTCTCGCTTTCGCAGGTTGGGCTGAGCCAATGCGATGCTCAATAGCCGGACCGACTCGACTTGAAATCCTGCCAACGCCCATCGGTTTCAGGTTTTTTGGGTCAGCGACTTCCGCAGCACTTCGAAGCGCAGGTCGTCGCGACGTGGAATGCCGAAGCGCTCGTCACCATAGGGGAACGGCTTGTATTCGCCAGTGCGCTGGTAGCCTCTGCGTTCGTACCAGGCAATCAGTTCGTTGCGGATGTCGATCACGGTCATGCGTACTTCGTTGCAATGCCACTCATCGGCAGCAATGCGCTCGGCTTCCGCCAGCAGTAGGTTGCCAGTACCGCTGCCCTGCCCATCAGGCCTGACGGAAAACATGCCGAAATAGGCAGTGCCGCCCTGGTCCTGCAATTCGCAGCACGCCAGCAAAAGCGAACCACGCTCAAGCAGGACCACCCGCGCATCGGAACGCCCTATCAACTCCTCGAGCAATTGACGATCAATTCGCTGGCCATCGAGGAAGTCGGCTTCCGTAGTCCAGCCCTTGCGACTGGCCTCGCCACGATAGGCGGATTCGACAAGAGGAATGATCGCATCGACATCCTCCAGGGTCGCTGCCCGAAAATTCAGTTCAGTCATTGCAGGTCTCAGGCAAGAAGTTTGCGGACACGTTCAAGCGCCGCCAGGAATGCATCGATTTCCTCGTGCGTATTGTAGAACGCAAGCGACGCTCGCAAGGTCGCCGCAACACCGTAAAACTGCATCAGCGGATGCGCGCAGTGATGGCCGGAACGTACCGCCACACCTTCGTGATCGAGCAGCGTGGCCAGATCGTGCGCATGCGCTCCTTCGATCAGGAACGAAATTACCGGCACCTTCTCGACAGCCTCGCCGATGATGCGCAAGCCCGGCACGTTCGACATGGACTCGGTCGCGTGTGAAAGCAGGGCTTGCTCATGCCCCGCAAGCTTCTCCAAACCAATGCCATTGACGTAGTCCAGCGCAGCACCCAGCCCGACAAATCCGGCGATATTTGGCGTCCCCGCTTCGAACTTGTGCGGAATGTCGGCAAACGTCGTGCCTTCAAATTTAACTTCGCGAATCATCTCGCCACCACCAAAAAACGGTGGCATGGCGTTGAGGTGTTCCCGCTTGGCCCAAAGCATGCCGGTACCTGTCGGGCCGAAAAGCTTGTGCCCGGTCAGCGCGTAGAAATCGCAACCCAGGGCGCGAACGTCGATGCGCAGGTGCGGCGCAGCTTGTGAACCATCAACCAGCAGTGGAATGCCTCGCTTGCGACACTCACGCGACAACGCCGAAATCGGATTGATCGTACCGAGAACATTCGATACGTGCGTGACCGCAGCAAGCTTTACGTCAGGCGTCAGCAGCTCGACAAAGGGGTCAACAATCAGCTCGCCAGCTTCATTGATTGGCGCAACCTTGAGGGTTGCTCCGCTGCGTTCGCAAACGAGCTGCCAGGGAACGATATTGGCGTGATGCTCCATTTGCGTGACGAGGATCGTGTCACCAGGCTGCAGCCTGGGCAGCGCGTAGCTGTAGGCGACCAGATTGATGGCCTGCGTCGTACCGGACGTGAAAATGACTTCATCGCGCGAAGGCGCATTGATGAATCTGGCCAGCTTGTCCCTGGTCGCCTCGTAGGCGCTGGTCGCTTCTTCGCCCAGCGCATGTACGGCGCGTGCAACGTTGGCATTCGTGTGTCGATAGAATCTATCGACAGAGTCGATCACGGCTGCCGGCTTTTGCGAAGTATTGGCGCTGTCCAGGTAAATCAGTGGCTTGCCATGGACGGTCCGCGCAAGCAGAGGGAAATCGCCTCTGATACGCTCGACGTCGAAAGCATCCTGGTCGCCCTTGCTGGATGGCGAAGAGGCATTCATTCAATGCTCCCTGCATCTGTCGAACCATCCGACATGATTGGCAGGCGATCCAGCAACAGGGTATCAATGTGTTCGCGCAACACTTCATTCTCGATGGAATCAAACGCAACGCGGCAAAACGCGAGAGTCAGCATCGAGCGCGCTTCATCCACGGATAGTCCGCGTGTGCGCAAGTAGAACAAGGCACTCTCGTCGAGCTGGCCCACGGTTGCGCCATGGGCCGCCTTGACCTCATCGGCATGGATTTCGAGGACAGGCTGGGTATCGATCTCGGCCTGCTCCGAAAGCAGGAGGTTCTTGTTGCTGAGCTGGGCATCGCTGCCATCGGCACCGGACTCAACCGTGATCGCGCCATGGAATACCCCGCGCGATCGCTGGTCGGCAACTCCGCGCCAGACAATGTCGCAGGCGGTATCGCGGGCGATGTGACGAACATCCAGTCGTGTGTCCGAATGCTGGCGATTGCGCAGGGCGAACACGCCGCGTGATGTGAAACGCGAGCGATCTCCTTCGAGACGAACCACGAGATCATGTCGCATCCACTGTGCACCAGCCTCGATCGATCGCAATTCGAAATGCCCTTCGACACCCAGGTCTGCCTCTGTGCGGCGTACCAGGCTCGATGACTCCGCCGAATGCTGAATCTGCAGCATATCCAGTCGCGCGTGCGCAGCTATGGAAATCTGGGTGAGCTGGTTGCCGAAGTGTCGCTGCCCGTCTTCTCCAATGTGGTGCTCGATCAAGGTCAGCTTCGCCCTTTCGCCAATCTCGACGATGCCGCGAAGCTGCCATGCAAGTTCACTCGTGGCTTCAGCGCCAACCATGACCAGATGCACGACTGGATCTATCCGCTTGCCCGCGGCAACACGGATCACCGGGCCATCAAATGCGAGCGCCGTGTTGAGCCGTGCGAATACATCGGAACCGTCATCGTAGGAACGCGCCAGATAAGGCTGGAGGGAATCCGGCTCGGATTCCAGCAGGCTGGAAAGCGCTTGCATGCGAAGCCCGTCTATTGCCGGGATGTTCGACAGATCCTCACGAAAGGCACCGTTGACAAACACAAGGCGCGGGCCATCGATGCCTGGAAGGTCCAGCAGGGTCGGGGCAATCGCACGCGCTTTTGCATCGTCATCGCCGCGCTGGTATCGACGCTGAGCGAGGGCGCGCAAGCTGGAGTACTTCCAGGCTTCGCTGCGTGGACCGGGCATGCCGTCGCGCGCGAGCTGCTGTATTGCGTGCTCGCGCACGTCTGCCAGCCAGGCGGACTGCCCACCGGCGGCGGCTGCGCCGTCGGCGAGCAGCGGTTCGAGGAAGCCAGCAGTCATCAGGCCGCTCCGGCCAGCTTGCGCTCGGCGATCCACGAGTAGCCATGCTCTTCGAGCTTCAACGCCAGGGACTTGTCGCCACTTTCAACGATTCGGCCATCCGCGAGCACGTGGACGTAATCGGGAATGATGTAGTCGAGCAAACGCTGATAGTGGGTGATGACCACGAAAGCACGCTGCGGATCACGCATCGCATTGACCCCGTCAGCGACCATCTTCAACGCATCGATATCGAGGCCGGAATCGGTCTCGTCGAGGATCGCCAGCTTTGGCTCGAGCAGGGCCATCTGGAATATCTCGTTGCGCTTCTTTTCTCCGCCGGAGAAACCTTCATTGACGGCGCGATGCAGCAATTCATCCTTCAGGTGCAGCACGGCCAGCTTCTCGCGAACAAGCTTGAGAAACTGCATGGAATCGAACTCGGGCTCGCCACGACGATTGCGCTGCGCATTGAATGCGGCGCGCAGGAAATAGGTGTTGTTTACACCAGGTATTTCGACCGGATACTGGAATGCCAGGAACACGCCTTCGGCAGCGCGCTCCTCCGGCTCCAACGCGAGCAGGTCCTTTCCGTTGTAGGTGATCGAACCCTCGGTTACCTCATAGCCCTCGCGCCCGGCAAGCACATTGCCGAGCGTCGACTTTCCAGCGCCGTTCGGACCCATGATGGCGTGCACTTCGCCGGCTTTCACCTCAAGGTCCAGGCCGGTAAGGATATCCTTGCCCGCGATGCGGACATGCAGATTGCTGATCTTCAACATTTCGTGTTTTCCGTTGATCGAACCCGGCTTCTATCCGGGATGATTGCATTGCCACTGAAAGACCACTTCGCCCTTGGCGTTGCGTTCACCGCGCCGCCAACCCTTGCGCTGGTAGAACACATCCGCACGACTACGATCAGCCGTGCTCAGTTCGATGATTGCCACGCCCTGGTCATTCATCCATTCAACCGCCAGCTCCAGCAGTCGCGAACCAATACCTTGTCCCTCGAACCGGGGATCAACGAACAGTGCCCAGATGTCTGCGTGCCTGACGCGACCGGTTGAGAAGCCGAGGATCCGGCCATCCAGTTCGCAGACCCAGCTGCAGGCATTTCCTGAACCTGCCAACGCATCCATCCACATCTGTCGCGTCAACCATCCCGGGTCGGACAAACGGTTTTCCACTACGGCAAGCCTGACTTCGGTCATGCCGGGAATATCGTGTTCTTCAGCGAGTCGAAATCGCATTGTCTTTTTGATGTTCATCATTCACCACCAGCCGAAGCTGCTGCGCCCGGGGCAATCAATCGACATAGGCGCGCAAGTCTTCAGGGACCGGCATTGGCCGAAACGGATTGACGTTGGCGCCACCGGTATTTCCCAGCGGTACCCAGATTCTTGACTTGGTCAGTGCCGCAAGCATCCTCACAACCTGTCCGAAGACTTCCCGGATGTTCCGACGCCGCAGTCCAAAACGGAACATGCGCCAGTGCGTGAGCGTGTGTGCAATGGTGTAGCGCTGGCCAAGAATATGCGCGCGCTCGAGGTGAGCGAACTCCGATTGCGCATCTCCACGGGACCGGGCAAGTGTCGCCGCAACCAGCTCACGTGAATACGCCTCCTTCTGTCCGGACTTCCAGCTCATCCGACGGCTCCCTCCAGGGATACTTCAAGCAACTTCTTGGCCTCGACCGCAAATTCCATCGGCAGCTCGCGGAACACCTGCTTGCAGAAACCATCCACGATCAGCGAGACGGCGTCTTCCTCGGCAATGCCGCGCGAGCGGCAATAAAACATCTGGTCATCGGAAATTTTCGAAGTGGTCGCTTCGTGCTCGACGATCGCACTCGGATTCCTCACTTCGATATACGGAAACGTGTGCGCACCGCACTGCTTGCCGATCAGCAACGAATCGCACTGGGTGTAGTTTCGCGCACCCGCTGCACCCTTCTCGATCTTGACCAGGCCCCGGTAGCTGTTCTGGCCGCGGCCCGCGCTGATGCCCTTGGCGATGATCTTCGACTTGGTATTGCGCCCGATGTGGATCATCTTGGTGCCGGTGTCGGCCTGTTGATGATGGTGTGTAAGCGCGACAGAGTAGAACTCGCCTACCGAATCATCCCCGCGCAGCACGCAACTCGGATATTTCCAGGTAATCGCCGAGCCGGTTTCGACCTGGGTCCACGAGATCTTCGAGCGTGCGCCACGGCAATCGCCACGCTTGGTGACGAAATTGTAGATGCCGCCCACACCGTTCTCGTCACCGGGATACCAGTTCTGCACGGTCGAGTACTTGATGCTGGCATCGTCCAGCGCGACCAGTTCAACGACGGCGGCGTGCAACTGGTTCTCGTCACGCATCGGTGCCGTGCAGCCTTCCAGATACGACACGCTGGCACCTTCCTCGGCAATGATCAGGGTGCGTTCGAACTGGCCGGTGTTGATCGCGTTGATGCGAAAATAGGTACTCAGTTCCATCGGGCAACGAACGCCTTTCGGAATGAAAACGAAGCTGCCGTCGGAGAACACGGCCGAGTTGAGAGCTGCGAAGTAGTTGTCGCCGGTTGGTACTACCGAACCCAGGTAGGCCTGAACCAGGTCCGGATGTTCCTTCAGCGCTTCGGACATCGAGCAAAAGATCACGCCTGCCTGGGCCAGCTCCTTGCGGAAGGTCGTACCGACGGAAACCGAATCGAATACGGCATCGACAGCGACGCCTGCGAGGCGTGCCCGCTCGTGCAGCGGCACCCCGAGCTTCTCGTATGTTTCCAGCAGCTTCGGATCAACGTCTGCCAGCGACTTGGGGCCTTCTTTCGGCGCGGCAAAATAGCTGATCGCCTGAAAATCGATCGCTTCGATTCGCAGCTTCGCCCACTCGGGCGGAATCATGGTCAGCCAGTGCCGATAAGCCTTGAGGCGCCATTCCGTCATCCAGGCAGGTTCACCTTTCCGATTCGAAATCCAGCGCACCACGTCCTCGTTGAGGCCGGGCGGCAAGCTGTCGGTCTCGATATCGGTGACGAACCCGGCCTCATAACGACGATTCATCGCCTCGACGATCTGTTCGTTGCCGCTAACCGAGATGGGTTCCGCGATTTGAGTTTCGGTTGTCATGGGTATTCGCTGGTTCCTGAAGCGTGTAGCTGTACGAATCGTTCTGGCATCTGGCCGGGCTCGGCGTTCGCCGCGCCCTGGCCGGCTATGCAATGGCCACGTTGACCGGTATTCCGATCGGTCGCCTTGAAGGCACCGATATCATGTCGGCCAGGGTTACCCCTTCCAGCGCGACACGGATTGCCTGGCTGATGCGTTGCCAGTTGACGCGGACTCCGCAATGCGGCTCGTGATGGCAGGAGCCGGAATGCGCACAGCATTCGGTCATGCCGATCGGCCCTTCCATCGCGGTGACGATATCGGCAACGCTGATGGACCGCGGAACGCGAGCCAGTCGATATCCACCGTTGACGCCGCGCTTGGACTCGACGAGCCCGGCATGTGCCAGTTGCTTGAGGAGCTTGCTGACCGTGGGCACTTCCAGATGGGCGCGCTCGGCCAATTGCTGGGCGCTGAGAATTTCATCGCTTTCGGACAAGGCAAGGCACGTCATGACGACGGTCGCGTAGTCGGTAAGTTTGCTGACACGAAGCATGGCGACTCCATTTAGGACCGAAATTGTACTATTTAGATCGAAGGCTTACAAATCAAGCCCCGATCAAGGCTCTCGCTGCCCCGGCAACCAGCCGGCAGCGCGCGCTTCCGGCTAGACTGTCGGCATGGCTTCCAGGCAGTACATCCCTTGAATACGACCCCTGATCGCGCCGTCGAACTGCGTCAATTCGTCAAATCCCGGCTTGGCCGGCAAGACCTTCATGTCGAACGCGCGTCGGCAGACGCGAGTTTCCGAAGCTACTGGCGCGTTTCGGCCCAATCCGAGGCCCCCGGTCGCCCCGCAACCTGGGTGGTCATGGACGCGCCGCCGGACAAGGAGGATCTCGCGCCGTGGCTCGATATCGGCACTCGACTTCGGGACGCCGGCCTGCATGCACCCGAGGTATTTGCTGTCGACGCGGGTCAGGGATTCATCCTCATGGAGGATCTTGGCGCACGCACCTACCTGCCCGAGCTGAACAACCAGAGCGCCGATGCTCTCTATGCCGACGCACTCGATGCACTTTCCCGCATGCAGCGTGAAGTGAAAGTCGACGGTCTTCCGCACTACGACCGTCAGCGCCTGATCGACGAGATGCAGTTGCTGCCGACGTGGTTCCTGGATCGTCACCTCGGATACCAGACGACTGCAGCAGACGCGAACATCATCGAAGCTGCATTTTCCTTCCTGGCCGAATCTGCCGAAGAGCAACCCAGCGCTTTCGTGCACCGCGACTATCACAGCCGCAACCTGTTGCTGATGTCACGCACGGAGTCGGACGGCGGGTCACCATTGCTCGAAAATCCGGCCATAGTCGATTTTCAGGATGCCGTGATCGGTCCGATTACCTACGACCTCGTTTCGCTGTTGCGCGACTGCTACATCGAATGGGACCACGAGCACGTAAACGGCTGGGTCGAAAGCTATCGCATGCGCCTGCTATCCAGCCACCAGATCGGACCGGAGATCGACACCACGCGCTTCATGCGCTGGTTCGACCTGATCGGCCTGCAACGCCATATCAAGGTACTCGGTATCTTCTGCCGGCTCTGGTATCGGGATGGCAAGAACCAGTATCTCGACGACTTGCCCCTGGTCTGGCGTTACACGACTGAAGTCGCAGGCCGCTATCCGGAGCTGACCGACTTCCTCGAGCTGCTGGAACGCGCCATGGGCGATCGCAATATCCGCGCCGTTCGCGAAACGCCTGCAACATGAGTTTCCGCCGCGCCATGATATTCGCTGCCGGGCGTGGCGAACGCATGCGCCCATTGACGGACGCCACGCCAAAACCACTGCTCAGGGTTGGCGGCAAGATGCTGATCGAATGGCATCTGGAATCGCTGGCCAGGATCGGGGTCAGCGACGTGGTCATCAATACCTCGCATCTGGCCAGCCAATTTCCCCAGGCTTTGGGAGATGGCAGTCGCTGGGGCCTGCAAATCCATTTTGCAGAGGAAGGTCCTATCCCGCTGGAAACAGGTGGCGGCATGCTCAATGCACTGCCGATCCTTGGCGAAGGACCCTTCGTGGTGGTAAACGGCGACGTCTGGAGTAACTACGATTTCGCCCGCCTGCCGACGAAACTGGCCGGACAGGCTCATCTGCTGCTTGTGGACAATCCGGAACAGCATCCACGCGGAGATTTCCATCTCGCATCATCCGGGCTGGTCGAGGCAACCGGATCACCACTTCTCACCTACTCGGGCATCGGTCTCTACCGCGCTTCGCTGTTCGCACACTGGCAGGACGATCTCGACAAGGCCGGTCACGCCCCCATCGACAACTCCCCTCCGCGATTCGCACTGGCGCATCTGTTGCGCGCAGCAATGGGCCGTGGCGAAGTCAGTGGCGAGCACCATAGCGGTCACTGGACAGATGTCGGGACCCCTGGTCGCCTCGCCGAGCTCGATGATCGCTTGAGCGGGCGCACGGCCGCCCCGGATCCGAACTCCTGAGGGCGCCGCGGACAAGCCTCCGTATGCAAAGACGAACTTCCATGTTCGACATTGGCTGAAGGCCGAGTCGCTACCAGATGGTTACTCGATCTTCAGGGGCGACATAAAGCGCATCGCCTTCCTTGATGCCGAAAGCGTCATACCAGGCGTCAACATTGCGAACAATGCCGTTGACCCGGTATTTCGGCGGTGAATGCGGATCGGATTTCAATCGCTGCAAAGTCGCTTCGTCACGCGATTTTGATCGCCAGGCTTGCGCGTAGGCGAGGAAGAAACGCTGCTCGCCGGTCAGTCCATCGATGACTGGCGCCTCCTTGCCCTCAAGCGAGAGCTTGTATGCGTACAGGGCAACGTCAACGCCACCCAGATCGCCAATGTTCTCACCCATGGTAAAGCTGCCATCGACGAAGGTTCCGGGCACCGCTTCATAGCTGCCGAACTGCTCGCCCAGCGATTTCGTGCGTTGCTCGAACGCCGAACGATCGGCATCCGTCCACCAGTTGCGCTGCACGCCCCTGGCGTCGGACTTCGATCCCTGGTCATCGAAGCCATGTCCCATCTCATGCCCGATGATTGCGCCGATGGCGCCGTAGTTGACCGCCGGGTCGGCATTCGGATCGAAATACGGCGCCTCGAGAATGGCCGCCGGAAATACGATCTCGTTGAAGCTTGGGTTGTAATAGGCATTGACGGTCTGCGGCATCATGAACCACTCATCCTTGTCGGTTTCACGCTGCAACCTGGCCGCGTCATAGTCTACAAAGAACTTCGTGATCCGACGGGAATTGCCGAACAGGTCGGCCCTGTCGATGGTGATGCCCTCGATATCCAGCCACTGGTCCGGGTAACCGATTTTCGGGCGAAAACTTGCCAGCTTCGCCTGCGCTTCAACCTTGGTGTCTTCACCCATCCAGTCGAGTTCTGCAATTCGCTCGCCATAGGCCTTGCGCAGATATTCAACCAGAGTTTCCATCTGCTGCTTGGAGCTCTCCGGGAAGTGCCGCTTTACGTAGATTTGACCCAGCGCCTCACCCAGCCCCTGTTTCGCGCCGACGAGCGATACACCACGCTTCCAGCGATCCAGTTGGGATTCACTGCCCTGCATCACCGTGCCCTGGAACTTGAAGTTGGCGTCATCAATCTCCGCGGAGAGGAAATCGGCATTGTTCGAGATCAGGTGATAGCTCAGATACGCTTTCCAGGTTTCCAGCGGCTCGCTGCCGAGCAGTTCAATCAGTGGCTGGATGGTATCCGGATGACTGACATTGATCTCCTCGAGACCGTTGATTCCGCCTGAGGCCAGGTAAAGGTCCCAGTCAAACCCCGGGTAGTCCGTCTTCAGTATGGCGACGCTGGTCGGATTGAAGGTCTTGTCCCTGTCCCTGCGATCCGCACGGGCCCACTGCAGCCTGGCAACACGGGTTTCCAATTCCATGATTGCGATGGCCTTTGCATCAGCATCGTCGATACCGGCAAGCGTCAGCATTTCCGCCATGTGTGCGACATAGGCCGCGCGAAGTTTCCCGAACTGCTCGGTGTCTTCAAGATAGTAGTCGCGGTCGGGCAAGCCCAGGCCACCGAGCTCGATATTCAGGTTGTACTTGTCGGGGTCAGCCGGGTCGATTCCCAGGCTTGCATCAATCACGCGGGCACCACCCACATAACCTGCCCGGCCAAACTCTTCCGTCAGCCCGGCCATATCCGCGATGGCGGCGATGCGATCCAGGTCGCCCTGAAGGGGTGCAACACCGAGGCTGTTGACGGTTTCCGTATCCATC
Organism: Dokdonella sp.; assembly: GCF_049593775.1. Lineage (GTDB taxonomy): Bacteria > Pseudomonadota > Gammaproteobacteria > Xanthomonadales > Rhodanobacteraceae > Dokdonella. Next base: position 10,812 of record NZ_JBAWHJ010000279.1, read on the forward strand.
CAGCTGGCGTAGTAGTCGCCCACTTTCTGCTCGGGAGTTCCCTCTGCCCCACCCTGGCTGCCCAGCTCTTCAATGATAGCCTTGACTCGCTCCTGTGCGCGCTCGTGGACTTCAACACCCACGCCATAGCTGCTTCTGTCAGGCGGGATATCGTGAGCGTCCAGCCAATTGCCATTGGCGCTGAGAAAAAAGTCATCACCCGGTGCAATGCCTTCGTTGCGTCCTGACAAGTCGACGCCCCAATTGCCGATGGCCGCTTGTGCGGTTTCGGCTACAGCAGAACTGGTTTCACCTTCCTGCACTGCGGCAGCTTGTTCGCTGGCTTGCTGGCTGTTTCCGCAACCAGCAAGCAGCAGGACCGCCGTCAACATGGACGACCTGATAGTCACTTTTGGCATTTCGTTTGTCCTCGATTTTCGCTGCTGATGCACTAATCCCTGAATCTCACACACGCAACTGCAACAGCAAGCGGATACACCCTGATTGGATAACCGCGCAGTCTGGGCAGCCGGGTCGGGCACGTCAAATGCCGCCCATTCGGCGCATCAATGACGGAACGAACTGGCATGCCTTGAATCAGTGAATGGTCAATCCTGTTTTCCAACGAATTCAGACATGACTGGAAAGCCCGCTCATCTCGGGCCTGACCCGCGGGCACGCAAGTTCAATCCGAGAGACTGCGCAAGAAGGGCACGGTTACGCGCCTCTGCGCTGCAAGCGTCGCGCGATCGATACGATCCAGCTGTGCAACCAGGGATCCCATGTCGCGCACTTTCCGCGTGAACAGCCAGTCGAGCACGGCATCATCGAATTCAAGGCCGCGCACGCTGGCAAGATCGCGCACGATCTGACGTCGCGTTGCCTCATCGAGTGGACGCAAAACGATTTGCGTACACGCCGATAGCCGGGATACCAGGTCGGGCAATTCCAGGCCGAGGGCGCCTGCCTGATCGTTGGCAGCAAAAACAAGGATTGCTCCATCGGCACGACAGCGGTTGTGAAGATCGAAAAGCGCATGCTCGGCGTCATGCTCACCGGCTATCTGCTGAACATTGTCGATGGCCAGGAGCTCACTCCCGCCGAACCGGCGAATCGATTCGGAACGCTGCGCTGCAAATGCAGCGAGATCCATATATTGGGCGCTGCGACTCTGGGCAGAAGCCTGCGCGCACGCAGCAATCAGCAGATGGGTCTTGCCGCTACCGGTCGGACCTGCGAGAAAGACGCTTGATGGCTCTCCGGTATTCGATGCGTTGCAGAGGATATTCACGCCGGCGACATTCGGACCGGCGACAAAGCTCTCGAACCGCTGATGGGCAGGCCATCGAAGCGCCAACGGAATTTGCACGTTCATTTGTCGCCAACGATTTCCGACTTTTCCACTGCACCTGCCGGTTTGTCGCCTCCGATCGGTTCAGCCAGTGGTGCCGCTTCTGCGGGTTCGCCATCAGGCAGCGCGCCAGACACCAGAATCGGCGACTCCGAGTCCTTGTACATCTCGCTTTGCGTGTACCGCTCGTACGCGTAGCGAAGCAGGACCATGATCACTGCCGCCAACGGCAAGGCCAGCAGCACGCCCACGAAACCAAACATTTCGCCACCGGCAAGAATTGCGAACATGACTGCAACCGGGTGCATTCCGATCTTGTCGCCAACCAGCTTCGGCACCAGCACATAGCCTTCGAGCATCTGCCCGACTCCGAACACGGCCAGCACGAGAACGACGTGCAACATGTCCTGGTACTGCACCAGTGCTGCCACCACGCCCATGCCGACACCGACAATGGCACCCATGTAGGGCACGAAGCTGATCAGGCCGGCGATCATTCCAATCAATGGTCCGACACTGATACCGACGGCCGACAAGCCCACCGCGTAGATCGTGCCGAGAATGATCATCACGCTGAGCTGGCCGCGCAGGAAGCCTCCCAGGGTGTCGTCCGATTCGTGTGCGAGGCGAGCCACCACCGGTTCGATCGAACGCGGCACGAGTGCGTGAATACGCTCGACAACGACATTCCAGTCGCGCAACAGATAGAACGCTGCGACCGGAATGATGACAAGGTTGACGATCCATCCAACGATGGCAAACCCGGACTTGGAGACCTTGGCCAAGACCGCGGTGGCAAATCCTCCCGCTTCCTTCCAGTGGCCACGCAACATACTGATCAGGCCTTCGCTGTCGAAGGACTCGAGGCTGATTCCAAAATGCGATTCGATCCAGGGGGAGGCAACGTTGCGCCCCCACGCCGCCCATCGGGGCAATTGATCTATGAAGTTGGACACCTGCCGCTCCATGAATGGAATCAGCACGAGCACGATGCCAACCAGCGCTAGCGTCAGGATCAGGAAGACCAGACTGGTCCCCAGGCTACGGCCGACGCCCTTGCCCTGCAGCTTCTGCACCAGGGGGTTGAACAGGTAGGCGAACAGCGCCGCAATCACGAACGGCACCAGGGCCGGCCCCATCAGGTACAGAACCCAACCAACAAATGCGACCAGAATCAACCACTTGAGTCGAATATCTAGCGTGCCGCTCGGCATCGGGGGAATCTTATCGGGATTTGCGCTCATGCAGAGTTCTCCTGGCGCGGAGCGACCAGACCAGCACATAGTGTAGACCGCTGATCAGGGTCAGCGCTGCGCTGAGCAGAAGCAGGAGCTGCCGGCCGGGGATATCCGGGAGCCAGGCCAGGCGCAACAATTCCTCAAGCACGAACAGGATCTGCACCACCGTGGTCAGCTTCGAAAGCTTGCTGGGTTGCGCATCAAACGCACCAATCAGGTTGTGATAGGCAACCGCCCCGCAAACGATAAGCACGTCGCGACCAATCACCAGGGCGAAAAACCAGACCGGGATCGCGCCGATCATGGTCAATGCGGAGAATCCCGCGAGCAACAGCAGCTTGTCGGCGAGCGGATCGAGCAGGCCTCCCAGCCGGCTTTGCCAGCCAAAGTGCTTGGCCAGGAATCCGTCGACCGCATCACTGATTCCCGCAACAGCCGCCAGCAACAGGGCAAGCTTGAATTCAGAATTCAGGATCAGCCAGTAGACCGGCCAGACCAGCAGAACGCGCAGCCCCGTGATCAGATTGGGCAGGTGGCGCAGCATCGGCGATCAGGGATTCAGGACCAGCGTGGCATCGATCCCTTCGAGCGGCGGGCTGGCGTTGTTGACCCTCAGCACACCTTCGCCATCGACAATATCGAGCCAGCGCTGCAATCCTCCGCTTAGGGTCAGGCGCACCAGCAGCCCGTCTCCGCGCGCCTCGACCGGCCACGATTGGCGCACCAGAGACTGTTTGGAGAGATAGCCGAGCCCTCGCGCATAGTCATCCGCGGAATGAATTCCGCTGATCCAGATCTGCTGCTCGGTTGGCGTGGTATCGATGGCAGTTGCAGCACTGGCTGAACCGAGACCGAGGCCAGCGAGCATGCGGTCGACGGCATTGCTGTCGAATTCCGCGACCAGGATCAGGCGTGGCGATGCGGTGTCCGCGGGATCTGCGGATGCCGGACCGCGCTGGTAGCGATACTGGAGGACGTACTTGCCGGCCTCGGCCACGGCCGCCGCCACATTGCCATTGGCGAGGATGCCGGGATCGCCACTGATCCGGATCACGACTTCGGCCAGTGCCGTTTTCAGGGCCTCGCTGCGTTCGGCTTCCGACTGGCTGACGACAGGCGCCTCGCCTGAATAGGTCGCCGGGGCCGCGATCAGTGCCGTGCTTCCGGCCGACAGCAGAAGGATCGACAAGGCCAGGCCGGCCACCCAGCGACCGCTGCGTCGCGTCAACCGGGACGGATTATTGGCTGCGGCGGCCGCCTGGGCCGTAGCAGCGGAACGCGCGGCATCCCGCGATTGCTGGCCGGCACGCGCCGATCCACCAAAGTCAGTAGCACTCATCAGGAACCCCAGACACGACGACAATGGCTGCAAGTCTGCCCGAAGGGTCCTTACCTAGTCCATCCAGACTGATATGATGCGCGGCCCCGCGTACCCGGCTTTTCAGCATGTCGAACGATAACGAGGCCCTTACCTACCGATCCGCTGGTGTCGATATCGACGCTGGCAACGCAGTCGTCGACCGCATCAAGCCCTTGGTCGCCAGAACCTTCCGCAAGGAAGTGATGACAGGACTGGGAGGATTTGGCGGATTGTTCGAACTGGGGGGACGCTATCGCGAACCTGTGCTGGTTTCCGGCACCGATGGCGTAGGCACCAAGCTCAAGCTGGCCCAGAACCTCAATCGCCACGACACGATCGGCATCGATCTGGTCGGAATGTGCGTCAACGATGTCCTGGTCCAGGGCGCCGAGCCGCTGTTCTTCCTCGACTATTTCGCGACGGGAAAACTTGATGTCGACACCACGGTTGCCGTGGTCGGCGGCATCGCCACGGGCTGCGAACTGGCAGGGTGTGCGTTGATCGGCGGTGAGACTGCGGAAATGCCCAGCATGTATCCGCCGGGAGAATATGATCTGGCCGGCTTTTGCGTCGGCGCAGTCGAGAAACTCGCGCTTATCGACGGCAGCCGGATCCAGTCGGGTGACGCCATCATCGGCATCGCGGCTTCCGGAGCTCATTCCAACGGCTATTCGCTGATCCGGCGTATTGTCGAACGCGCAGGCAGTCCGTTTGACCTCGACTTGGGCGGCACCACGTTGGCGGATGCGCTGATGGCGCCGACCGCGATCTACGTAAAGCCGATCCTCAAGCTCATGCAGCAGTTGACGATCAACGGCATGGCCCACATCACCGGCGGCGGACTGCGCGAAAATATCGTGCGCGTCGTACCCGAAGGCCTGGGTGTCGACATCGACAGCAGCGCATGGAAGGCGCCTGCCGTCTTCGACTGGTTGCAGCGCGAAGGCAATGTCGCCCGCGAGGAAATGTGGCGCACGTTCAACTGCGGAATTGGCTATACGCTGATTGTCTCGCGCGAACATGCAGGCTCCACGCTGGATGCGCTGGAAACACTGGGCCTGCAAGCCTGGACGATTGGCGAAATCGTGCCCGCACAGGGCGATGATCGCGTCCACATTCGCTAGCCGATGAACAAGCCGATACGGGTCGTGGTGCTGGCCTCGGGTCGAGGCAGCAACCTGCAAGCGCTTGTATCAGCGCAGCAGGACGGTCGGCTACCGATCCGGATCGTCGGAGTCCTCTCCGACAAGCCGGCAGCAAAAGCGCTAGAGCTTGCCGCCGACGCGGGCATTGCGGCGATCGCGGTCGATCCCCGCCAGTCCGCCAGTCGCCTCGACTACGACCGCGATCTGTTTGCGCAGGTTGGAGCGCTTGAGCCTGATCTCGTCGTGCTGGCGGGTTTCATGCGCATCCTCGATCCGCTGGCCATTGCACCGTGGCTTGGACGCGTCATCAATATCCACCCCTCCCTGCTACCTCGCCACACCGGCTTGCATACGCACCGGCGCGCCCTGGAGGCGGGTGATTCGGAACACGGAGCCAGCGTTCATTTCGTCACGGCGGAACTGGATGGTGGTCCGCTGATCGCACAGGTCAGGATGGAAATTCGTGAAGGCGACACGCCCCCTGACCTGGCCGACCGGCTGCTGCCGCTCGAGCATCGCCTGCTCGCAAGCAGTGTCGGGATGATTGCCAGCGGTCGTGTCAGCTGGTCATCCGGAGTAGTCTGCCTGGATGGCTCTGCGCTGGGGTCGCCCTTGCAGCTTCAGGATGACGACAGCCTGGTCCGGTCATCGGACTGAAGGCAGGCTCCGTTCATGCGTACTGATCCAGAATGCCGTTCGATCCGATGAGGCAACTTCCTTGAAAAATTTTCGCGCCCTGCTCCTGCTTGCACTGCTGCCTTGTACGGTCGCATTTGCCAATTCCCCGATCGCTGCGTTCAAGGCGGAATATGTCGCCCTGCGCAACAACAAGGAAGTCGCCCGCACCACGATCCAGTTGAGCGAAAATCCCGACTCAACCTGGACCTTGCGAACCAGCACGGTTGGAACCTCCGCATTGGCGAAAATGGCCGGACTGGATGTCGCTGAAGAATCCGTCGTCCGCTGGGTCGATGGCCGACCCGAGACACTCAGCTACGATTTCAGGCAGGACATTGCGTTCAAGAATCGAGCTCGCCACGGCGAGTTCGACTGGGATGCGCGACAAGTACACATGGTCGACGGCAAGAGCGACGTCCGCTACGGCCTGGTTCCCTACACGATAGACCGCCACGCACTGACGCTCGCACTCGCTTCGGACCTGTCGAGAAACTCGGATCGTTTCGAGTACAAGGTCGCACACAAAAGCGCCATCGAGGATGTGAACTACACCGAATGCGGCCAGTCCAGCATGAGCGTTCCGGCGGGCACGTTCACTACACGCTGCCTTGAGCGCGTGCGCGAGAATCGAACTTCAAAAAGCTGGTTTGATCAGGCCAACGGCTGGATACCGGTGCAGATCGAGCATGTCGAAAGCAAGGACAAGAACAAGGCCGAGGTCATCACCCTCAAGCTGGCTTCGATAGAACGGCGCCAGGTGCCGGGATGAGCAGCCATCCGGCTACTAGAAGCCGGGATTCGCAACAGGATAGGCGCTGCCGGAATGTCGTTGGTGCGCGGAAACGCCGCCGCTCTTCCGAATTGCCACTCCCTGCTCACCCCTCCCGCTTCAAGAAGGCAGGCGCCTGATTCGAGCACCCAGCGATCCGAGTTTTTCCTCTATGTTTTCGTAGCCGCGGTCGATGTGGTAGATCCGGTCGATGGTCGTGTCGCCAGTCGCGACCAATCCCGCAAGCACCAGTGAGGCCGAGGCGCGCAGGTCGGTCGCCATCATCTGGGCGCCGGTCATTTCCTTCACACCCTTGATGATTGCCGTATTGCTTTCGAGCTGGATGTCAGCACCCAGGCGCTGCAATTCCAGCGCATGCATGAAACGGTTCTCGAAAACGGTTTCGGTGATGACGCCGACACCTTCGGCGACGCAATTGAGTGCAGTGAACTGGGCCTGCATGTCGGTCGGGAAGGCCGGATACGGTGCAGTCGTGATGTTGACGGCCTTGGCCCGCTTGCCACGCATGTCGAGCTCGATCCAGTCTTCACCGGTGTTGATGTGCGCACCGGCATCCTCGAGTTTCGAGAGCACCGAATCCAGCGTCTTCGGACGTGCGCGCTTGGCCCTGATCTTGCCGCCGGTGATCGCAGCGGCAACAAGGAAGGTGCCGGTCTCGATGCGATCGGGCAAAACCTCGTAGTCGGTTCCGCCAAGACGTTCGACACCATCGATGACGATCGAGTTGGTGCCGGCACCACTGATTTTCGCGCCCATGCTGTTCAGGCAGTTGGCCAGGTCCACGACTTCGGGCTCCTGCGCGGCGTTTTCGATGACCGTCGTTCCCTTGGCCAGCACCGCGGCCATCATCAGGTTTTCGGTTCCGGTGACGGTGACGAGGTCGAGCACGATATGCGCGCCCTTGAGGCGCTTGGCCCGGGCCTTGATGTAGCCATTTTCGACCCGGACATCGGCACCCAGTGCCTGCAAACCCTGGATGTGCAGATTGACCGGGCGCGAACCAATGGCACAGCCACCCGGCAGCGACACTTCGGCTTCGCCGAACCGGGCGACCAGCGGGCCGAGCACGAGGATCGAGGCTCGCATGGTCTTGACCAGGTCGTAGGGTGCGAAGAACCGATCGGTCGTGCGCGGATCGACATGGATCTTCATGCGCTCATCGACGACAAGCTGCACGCCCATCTGGCCCAGCAACTCCATGGTCGTCGTCACATCGTGAAGATGCGGCACGTTGGCAATGCTGACCGGTTCGTCGGCCAGCAGGCAGGCGGCAAGGATCGGCAGGACCGCATTCTTGGCGCCCGAGATCTGGACGTCACCGTGAAGCGGCTCACCGCCGTTGATTACAATTTTGGCCATTGCCCGCGTATTTCCTGATTCAAAGGTACTGAGATGATGCTGCCCCGAACCGCGGGGAATAGGCGTACGGCCGGCACCGGCTTGGCCGGGTCGGCGACTCGACAGTCAGGCTCCGGTCGCCTCTTCCGGGGTCAGTGTACGAAGCGATAGTGCATGTATGGCATTCCCCATGTGCCCACCCAACGTAGCGTAAACCATGCGGTGGCGTGCCAGCGGCAATTTCCCTGCGAAAGTGGAACTGACCACCCTCGCCTCGAAATGTACGCCGTCCGGCCCTTCAACGGTGATTTCCGCGTCGGGAATTCCTGTCTGGATGAGATCGTGGATGGTGCGGGTGTCCATGAAATGGCGAGATCCTGACGTTGTTGCGACGGAAGGCCCGTCCGGTACGTCTTGAGCGCCGGAAGGGGGTAACGGATACAATAGGGAAAGCGAATGGTACTCAAAATAGAGCTCCACCGAAAACCAGCGCCTGCATTACCGGATATTTCGTTGCTGAACCCGAACCTGATGAATGCCCAACTGAACCCCTCAATCTACTCCCTGACCTCGCCTGAGCTCGACGAATCAACCATTCGAAAGAGCGCGCTGACCGTCATCGCCACCGAGGCGCGGGCGATCGAGGCCCTGCAGGCTCGCGTCAACGGCAATTTCCTGAAAGCCTGCCAGCTCATGTTCCAGTGCCAGGGTCGGGTCGTGGTCATCGGCATCGGCAAGTCGGGCCATATCGCACGCAAGATTGCCGCAACCCTCGCTTCCACGGGTACACCGGCCTTTTTCGTACATCCGGCCGAGGCCAGTCATGGCGATCTCGGCATGATTACCCAGAAGGATGTCGTCCTGGCGCTTAGCAATTCGGGGGAAACCGATGAATTGCTGACCATCCTGCCGCTGATCAAGCGTCAGAATGTGCCCCTGATCGCACTCACCGGCAATGAGTTTTCTTCGCTGGCCAAGCTGGCCGACGTCCATCTCGATGTCTCCGTATCCGAGGAGGCCTGTCCGCTCGGCCTGGCACCCACGGCCAGCACCACGGCCGCCCTGGTCATGGGTGACGCACTCGCCATCGCCCTGCTTGAAGCGCGCGGTTTCACTTCCGAGGATTTCGCGCGCTCGCATCCTGCGGGCACCCTGGGACGGCGCCTGCTTGTACGCATCAGCGACATCATGCATTCCGGCAAGCAGGTTCCGATCGTCGACCAGAATGCCTCGCTGACCACGGCGCTGGTCGAAATGACCAGAACCGGCCTCGGCATGACCGCCGTCACCAACGAGATTGGTGAATTGCTTGGCGTGTTTACCGATGGCGATCTTCGCCGCGCCGTTGACGACGACAACATCGACCTTCGTGACACACCCGTCGTGCGGCTGATGACCTCCAACCCGAAGACCATTACCGCCGACAAACTCGCGGTGGAAGCCGCCCAGGTCATGGAGGCATACAAGATCCATGCGCTGCTGGTCGTCAGCGACGACAATCAGGTCGTCGGTGCGCTGAACATTCACGACCTGTTGAGGGCGAGAGTGGTTTGATCTTGCGGGAATCGGGAATGGGCCATGGGCAAATCAATAGCGTTGAATTGCCTGGCTCCGGCTCCTGACCATTCCCAGTTTCCCATTCCCTGCTCCCGGCTCTGAATTCATGCCCTACACCGACATTCCCACCGACATCCGCGAACGTGCCGCCCGCGTCAAGCTGGCGGTGTTCGACGTTGATGGCGTACTGACCGACGGGCACCTCTGGTATTCCGAAGACGGGCATGAGCTGAAGGCGTTCCATGTCCATGACGGTCTCGGCCTGAAGCGCTTGCTGGCCAATGGTGTTGAGGTCGCAATCATCACCGCCCGGATTTCCCATCTGGTCGCGCAGCGCATGGCCGATCTCGGCGTGGCCCACGTCTATCAGGGTCAGGAAGACAAGCGCGCCTGCTTCGAGCAATTGCTGAATGCGCTGCAGTTGCAGCCGAGCCAGTGCTCCTACACGGGAGATGATCTTCCCGACCTGGGCGTAATGAGCCAGGTGGGGCTCGCCATTGCCGTGGCAAATGCGCACCCCTGGGTGAGTGACAAGGCCCACTGGTGCACGCACCGGCCAGGTGGATCGGGTGCCGTGCGTGAAGTCTGCGACCTGCTGATCCACGCGCAGGGCAAGGCTGACGCGGAACTGGCCTTGCATCTTGCCGGACACTGATCCGATGTCCGGAAACCGTCCCGGGCCATCGGCTGCCGCAGGTCATGGATCATGGTGATCGACCGGCGATTCGTCATCCTCGTCGTTCTGCTTGCAGTGCTCGCTGCAGGCAGCCAGATCCTTGTCTGGCTGGCTCGACCACCGCCGATGGAGCCAACATTCAGCGGCCCGCCCCGATCGAGTTACACCCTGGACAATTTTTCGCTCAACGCCCTTGATGCCGACGGAAAGCTCAGTTTCACGATCAGTGGACCCCGCCTGACCCGGCGCAGTGAAGATGGCTCGATCTTCGTATCCACGCCGGACTACGTCATGGTCGACAAGGATGGCAATCCCTGGATTGGCACCTCGGATGCCGCCTGGGTCAACCAGGATGGATCACTGATGGAGCTCGAGGGCAATGTGGTGATGCAGCGGGTGACATCCGAGACGGTAAAGCCGGCAACCCTGCGCACCTCCGACTTGACCGCCATGCCAAAGGCCAAGAAGCTCGAGACCGCGGCGTCGGCGCAGATTACCCAACCCGGCTCTATACTGCGAGGCACAGGCCTGCGCG
>NZ_JBAWHJ010000280.1:0-7897 GCF_049593775.1 Dokdonella sp.
ATGAACTGGCTGTTCTGGCTGCAGGGCTCGGCCCCCTATCTGGGCGGCGGATTCGGGCACTTCTATGCTTACGCGCCGGAAAAATTCGAATATCCGATCAACCGTTTCACGATGGAGGTAAAACGCCAGATGGACGTGCTCGATCGCGAGCTGGCCAGGCACACGTATCTCGGTGGGGACGAATACTCGATTGCGGATATCGCCACCTGGCCCTGGTACGGAAACCTGGTGCTGGGCAAGGCTTATGACGCCGCCGAGTTTCTGCAAGTCGAAAGCTACAAGAACCTGAGGCGCTGGGTCGACGCCATTCACGAGCGGCCGGCAGTGCAGCGCGGCTGCAAGGTAAACCGAACCTGGGGCGAGCCCTCAGAACAGCTGCACGAACGACATGACGCTTCGGATTTCGAGTTGAAGACTCAGGACAAAGTTGCCTCTGTCGGCGACGCTTGAGAAGCAACGTACAGGAATGCGAGCAGTGTCTGACCTGGTCGACCGAAAGGACACGAAGGCCAAGCACCTGGTTGTGGAAGCCCGTATCGAAAAACCGGCGTCTCCTGAAACTACGCGCCGTGGGAGACACAGCATCGTGCCAGACGTGTTGATGTCGAATACCGATGGAGACGCCGAACAAGCTCGACAAGCAGTGCCGCACACCGGCTTTCGCGCGTCAGCCCGGGCAGACATTCGGCATGCTGACCCGCATTGAGCGGAAGGCGCGCATGCGCAGCAATACGAAGCAAAGCTTGTTCAAGGCATTGGGCATGGTTGAGCCCGAGCATCGATTGAGACGCAATGAAAGCCCTGCTCGACAGCATCGCTCTTGAACCGTCGCATGCGTGCGCTTTCCTAGAACAAAGCTCTTTCGCGAGTGATTCGCCCTGCTGATTCACTCTTCGAAACCAGCGTTCTTGCGTAACCGCTATCGTCCATTCGACGAACCGGTCGCAGGCATGCGAAGCACTTGATGACCGCAACCATGGTTCGTCGGCGCAACGGAGCGATCTGCACGTCGCTTGCCCGCGCAAGTGCAAGTGCATTGCGGCGCGCGCTGTGACCCGGATAGCGACATCCCTCAGCGACACTCATGCACGAATATCAACCACTGAGCCGTCGAACAGAACGGCTCGGTGGCGCGTTTGTGCCGCAGTTCGTCACCTACGTACCGACAAGGTCAAGAATCGTTACGACTGCTCAACTTCACTTGCCAGTTCCTGAAGTGCAGACCTAATCTCCCGGGTGATCCGGACACCTTCAGTTTTCATCAAACGTCGAGCAATCCGGATTCGCAACCAGGTGCTCCCAAGGATTGGAAATCGCTCGCGTGCGACATTCTGTCGTCACGCCTGGGGCGCTCTTTGCTCGCGACGAACGCAATACTTCTCAGCATTAGTTTTCATAACCTGAATTTTTGGGGAATAGCGTGCACAACATGTTCAAGTGGGTTATCACGACGTTATTTATCGTGATGGCGGGCAGCGCGATGGCGCAGCAGACCTTCACAAAGACGCGACTCGGCGATGCCGGGCCTTACGACACCAACGAGACAGTTACCTATCGCCTGCAGGGCTCGTGCAACAACCTGGTTGCCGGCTGCGGAACCTTGCGCATCGAGGATGCCTTTCCCGCCGAACTCGTGGTAGCCAATTGCCCGACCTCCGGATTCTTCAATACGATCACCTGTACCGCCGGCAGCAACACGCTGGTCCTGGTTCGCAACGTGTACGCCGGTGGCGAAAGTTTTTCGCTGGATGTTGATCTGCGCATCATTCCTTCGATCACGGTACCGGTCACCAATATCGTGAATCGCGCTGTGGCCAGTACCAATGCGACTGTCTGCATTGCGCCGCCGCAGAATGCCGTGGTCGGGGGCTCGAGGCCAGTCTTGCCTGCCGATACCATCGATTGTGCTTATGCTGAATCCGCGCCGATCAGCATCAATGGACCACTGCCGCAATATGCTGTCAGGAAACAAAGACTCGACCCGGCGACATCGCTACCGGTTGCTGCCGGCGAAGCCGTGACTTATCGCGTACGCATCTGCTCGACCTCGGCCAGTGGCAACATGCCACTTACCAATGCGACCCTGATCGACACCTTGCCGGATGTGCCCGGGCTGACAGTAGCCAGTGTCGAAAACAGCGACGGCGGCCTGGTAGCCGCAGGTCCACCGGTGAACGTTACATGGAATCTCGATGACACCACGCCGCCGCCAACTGGCTTGCAGGGTCTGCACACCGGTACAGCCTGTGCCGATCGCACCCTCGTTGTTCGCTATCCGGCCGGACTACCCGCAGGCACTGCGATCAACAACTCGGCCATTGCGACGATCGTTCCCGAGGTTGGTGGGCCGGGCGACATCGGCCCGGGAACCCGCAACGACACGATCGGCGCAGCAACCCCCGCCGGCACCTCGAGCAAGAGCGCACCCGATGTCGCTCCGGGCACCGGAAATCCCATCGTCTTCAACATCAGCGCCAACACCAACGGCGCCAACGCACGCGTGCCGAACTTCAGCGTGGTCGAACGCTTTCCCCAGGCGTTCGGGGCCCTGCCTGCAGGCATAACCTTTGCCTCCGTGAGCAGTGGGCGTTGGAACTCGCCGGCCGACGGCAGCGTCAGCACCGACATGCGCGCAACAATCGAATACACGACGCTGCCATTGCTCGCTGGCGACTATTGCGATTTCTCAGGAAGCACGGCGCTGGCCAGCAACATTGCCAGCCCAGGCGGATCGATCACCTATAGCGTGCCGGGAGACATTCCCGCTACTGCGACCTGCATGCGCTGGACATTTTCCGATCTCGGCGCAAATGGTCCAGCTACGCCGCGCAATTTCGCCTTCACCACTTCACCGCAGGTTCGCTACGACGTAGGCGCCAGTCCGCCAGTCGTGGTGCCGTCAGCGATCGAAAACTGCACGTATGTCGATTTCGGCGGTGGTCCGGTGTCACCGTCGGTGCGTTGCGCGAATGTGCGCGTTGAAGAGGGCACGCCTTCCGTTCGCGCAGGCAAGACCGCCAATCCGACGATCGCCGCACCAGGCGCAACCATCGATTTCACTCTGACCGCCAACCACGTGGGCGGAGACAGTACTGCTGCGATCGTCAACCCGATCATTTCAGACTGGCTTCCAATCCAGCTCGAGTTTGTCAGCCTGGTCAGCACGACCCCGTCTGGCGGAACCCTGCAGGTCACGCCGGATTTCGGCACGCCAGGCCGCACCCTTGTGCGGGTCGCGTTTGCCGGCAGCTTTCCTACCGGCAGCAATGGACCTCAGATTGTCATCCGCGCCCGCGTCCGCGAGGGCGTCCCGGCCAATCTTGCGCCAGCATCGCCGTATGTAAATGACATGGCCGTGTTCCTCGATCCGGGTCCTTCCGGGGCATTTACATGCCCCAACAACAGCACACCGTTCGCTGACGTCAACGACCTCGACAATGACGGCTCGACGGTTGATCTGATGTGCCCGGCCAGCGCGGACTTCCGCGTATCTGAAGCTTTCATCCTCGGTGGCGAGAAGTGGGTCGAAGGCAATCCCGCCCTGGCGGTGGTTGGTGATCCGAGCCAGGCCAGCGTCGCGACCAACAATTCCAGTTGTCCGGACTACGCCACCAATTTCGGCGGACCTGCGTCGAACTTCACGCGCTTCCCATGTGTGGCCCGCACTGATCATGGTGGCACCTTCCGATATCGCTTGCGCCTGGCCAACGCCGGAAATCGCCTGCTTGAGGAATATGTCGTCTATGACACGATTCCCTTCATCGGTGATACCGGTGTGGGTGGACCGCTGATCGGCACGCCACGTTTGAGCCGCTGGGCACCCGCTCTGGATGGCCCGCTGAGCGCCAGTGTCGTCGTGCCACCGCTGATCCAACTGGTCAATCCGGGTCTCGATCCGGTCACCTATGCGAATGCTGCATCGGTCGAGATCGAGTACACGACAACGCCAAATTTCTGCCGCGGCCAGGTGCGCACGGCCAACTACTCACCAGCGCAGGCCGGCACGGCGCTGGTCGAGGACTCGTTCCCGACTGGCTGCACCTCTGGCGTGTGGACCAGTACACCACCGGTGCCCGCTTCGCTGGCGACCGGTTTCCGTATTCGTGCCTTCTCGACCCTGACCACCCCGGCAGCAAGCACCGATTGGGTACCGGGCACCTATATCGAAGTCGACGTGCCGATGCGTAGCCCGGCGAATGGCGCGCCACCGAGCTACGTCGGCGGCATTGCACCAGACATCCGCGGCAACAGCACGGTGTTCAATCCCAGCTGGAATTCGTTCGCGCACCGTGTTTTCCAGCAAAACGCAACCATTGCTGCTGATCTGCTCCCCACTGCCGAACCACCCAAGGTCGGCGTGATCCTGCCCGAGCGGTATCGACTCGGAAACCTTGTCTGGCGCGATGACGGTGCCGGCAACCCGATCCATCGCAACAACGGACGCGCCGATGTGGGTGAACCGGGTATCGATGGCGTCAGCGTATTGCTTTGCCGGGATGACGATGGCACGACTGGCCCGAGTTCGGGCGATAGCCTTCTGTCGACAACGACGACCGCGACGCTTGCCGGCAATCCCGGCAAGTACTCCTTTGCTGAACTGCTCGCTGGTGACGACTATTACGTCGCCATCGCAAATACGTCCGCCCAGCTTGCACTGAATGGCTTGTTCTCCACCTTGCCGGATGAAACCAATCCCAACGGCGATGTCGACAACAATGACAATGGCGCGCTGATTGGAATCACTGTCTGTGGCAACACCCCCAATTCGACAGCCTCGGGGCTGATTTCGCTTGGACCAGTCGCCGGCACGCCGCCAACGGCCGCAGAGCCCACCAATGAGCGCCTGCGCTTTGGTGGCGTCGATGACGACAACGATGACAATACTGTGTTTCCGGATTCGGCCTCCAACTACAGCGTCGACTTCGGCTTCATTCAGCCGGTTGACCTTGGCGATTTGCCCAACGGTTTCGGCACGGTAATCGCGAGCAATGGCCCGGTTCATCCGGTCATCAGTGCGCTGCGCCTTGGCGCTACCGTCGATACCGAACTCGATGGCCAACCGGGCGTCGGCGCCGATGGTGACGACAGCAACGGGGTACCGGATGATGAAGACGGAGTGACCGTGGCTGACCTGACCCAATATGTCGGTGCGCCGGGCACTGTCCGCGTCAACTACAACAATCCGAATCCGGGTGCCGCATCGGCTCGCATCTGCGGATTCATCGATTACGACGGCAATGGCACATTCGGCGCGGGCGAGTCGGCCACTCTCGATGTCGACAACGGTACCGGCACGGCAACGCTTGCATTCGGCACCGTGCCGGCTGGCTTCAACGGATCGACATATGCGCGCTTCCGCATCAGCTCCGACATCGCTGCAGCATGTTCGCCAATCGCACCAGCCAGCGATGGTGAAGTCGAGGACTATGTTGCCGACGTTCAGGCCGCCGTCGATTTCGGGGACTTGCCGGATAGCGCGCCAGGCATAGGTACTGGCAATTACGAAACCCTGCTTGCCAGCAATGGACCGCGCCACGGACTGCGCCCGGGCCTGCATCTCGGCGCCTGCGTGGATGCTGAAATCAATGGCCAGCCGAATGCGCTGGCGAGCGGAGATGATTCCGGCGCAGGCACTTTGACCAACGGTACTTGTGCGATGGCCAACGACGATGAAGATGCCGTTGATCCCGCTTCCCTCTCGTTCCTCACTGGAGCCGCCGTCGACGTGCCGGTGCTGGCGACGAACACGACGGGGAGCGTTGCAACCCTGTGTGGATTCATCGATCTCAACGGTGACGGCGATTTCGCTGATGCGGGTGAAACGGCGTCTGCGCCGATTCCGGATGGCAGCAACAACGTCAGCTACCCACTCGGTTTTGGCATTGCTCCTGCTGGAACGGTTGCCGCCGGATACGCGCGATTCCGCCTGAGCACCTCTCCCACCTGTTCGCCTGGTGGTCCGGCAACGGATGGTGAGGTGGAGGATTATGCGTTCACTGCAGTCGTGACCGACCTTGGCGACCTGCCCGATACCGGTGCAGGCACGAGCCCCGGCAACTATGAAACCCTGCTTGCCGACGGCGGTGCTATCCATCCGATCATCGCCGGCCTGCACATGGGCAGCCTCGTCGATGCCGAGGCCGATGGTCAGCCCGGCGCACTGGCTAGTGGCGATGATGCGCAAACCAGCGATGACGAAGATGGCGTAGACACCGCAAGCCTGGCTTTCGTTGTCGGCCAGTCCGGTTCCGTGAACGTCACCGCGACCAACCTGACCGGGACCGATGCGCGCATTTGTGGCTTCATCGATTTCAACCAGGATGGCAGTTTCACGCCTGGCCCCGAACACAGCTCGATGCTGGTGCCGAGCGGCAGCAACAATGTGTTGTTCGCGCTGCCATTCACGAAACCCCTGTCCACACCCAGCGGCCCAACCTTTGCACGTTTCCGCCTCAGCACGGATACCTCGGGTTCCTGCGCGGTCGCTGGCATGGCCAGCAATGGCGAGGTGGAGGACTATCTCGTCAGCGTGCGTCGCGTGGACCTCGGCGATTTGCCCGATAGCGGTCCTGGAACCGGTAGCGGGAACTATCAAACCATGATTGCCGATGGCGGTGCTCAGCACGACATCGTACCGGGCTTGTTCATGGGCGCGGGCGTCGACAATGAGGCCGACGGCCAACCCGGCGCGAATGCCGATGGCGACGATCTGGCAGGAACCGACGACGAAGACGGCGTGCTTGTTGCCGATCTTGACGATATCCAGCTGGGCTCTCATTCGGTGCGTGTCAACGCGACCAACCTGACTGGCACCCCGGCTCGCGTCTGTGGCTTCGTCGATATCAACGGTGATGGCGATTTCGCTGATCCAGGCGAGAACGCCAGCCAGCCAGTGCCGGATGGCAGCAACAATGTGCAGGTTTCGCTGAGCTTCGGCCCGGTCGGACCTGGCTCGCCGGCCATCTCCTATGCCCGCTTCCGCTTGAGCACGGCAAGCACGGCGTGCGCGGCGTTTGGTGTCGAGCCGGATGGTGAGGTCGAGGATTATCGAGTGACGTTCCGACAGTACGATTTCGGCGACTTGCCTGACGGTGGAGCCGGCACCGGACCCGACAACTACAGCACCCTGTTCTCCGACAACGGTCCGGCGCATGGCATCGTCCCCGGTTTGCACATCGGAACCTGCGTCGATGCCGAACTCGATGGACAGCCGACGATGGGCGCGGATGGCGATGACCTGGCTACTGGCAGTTCCACGAGTGGCAGCTGCGCGGTAGCCGGAGACGACGAAGATGGCGTGCAATTGCGCGCGCTATACAACGAAGGCAGCCCGACGACCACGCCGGTCACGGTCACCAACACCACGCCCAATCCAGCCACGATGTGCGGCTTTATCGACTGGAACGGCAACGGCAGCTTCGGCGATTTGAATGAAGCTGCACAGGCAGCGGTTCCGGCTGGAACCAGTGCCGGATCGGTGATCCTGGATTTCGGTGTCGTACCAGCCGGCAACGTGCCCAGTCCCTATGCACGCTTCCGCCTTTCAACAGATGCAGGCTGCTCGCCTACCGGCGTGGCGAGCGATGGTGAGGTCGAGGACTATGTCGCCGACAGCGCCGGCGGCGCAATGAGCCTCGGCAACCTGGTCTGGGAAGATCTCGACAACGACGGCCTCGTGACGGCGGGCGAGCCCGGCATATCAGGCATTTCGGTCAATTTGTATCTCGATGCCAACGATGACGGCAATCCGGATGGTCCGGCCATCGACAGCACGACGACCAACGCCTCGGGCAACTATCTGTTCAGTGATTTGCTGCCCAATACCTATCTGGTCGAGGTGGTGGCGCCGTCCCGCTACACGGTATCCACAGGCACCGGCCGCCGCTGGTTGCCGAAC
>NZ_JBAWHJ010000281.1:0-3795 GCF_049593775.1 Dokdonella sp.
CAGACAAAATGTACGGTGTGGCCCTGCATGCGGCGGGCGCGCACCCAGATGTCCGCCTGCACGTAGCCAAGCAAGTGGCCCACATGCAAGGGACCATTCGCATAGGGCAGGGCGTTGGTGACAAGGATTTTCCTTGCGGGCATGCTCATTCCGGCCGGGTTCCACGAAGTGCAGGGCGCGGAATTATTGCATGCAGCACCGATCACCGGGGCTGTTGTACGCCGCGACTCATTGCGGCGGAGCCAGACAGCCGTATCGTTCGAGCTTCGCGGCAGCCAGTCGACGTGATTTCTTGCAGCGACTCGCGATGCGGGAAGGTTCGACGCCGCGACTGATGTTACCGGTGATCGCAATCACCGAACTTGAAAGCTCATGGGCTGCGGCTTTGCGCTCATCGCCGGCCAAACGCGTGTTCAGGCACTGGCGGTACTCCTCGACATAATCGTCGCAGTCGGGGAAGCCGGTTTTCGCATAGGGCGGAATCTCCGCGTTGAGAGCCGGCGGTGGCTTGAGGTCCCTGACGGGCGCCTGCTGCGGCGCTGGATCAACGGGTTTGGCCGCTGGTTCTGCGACAGGGGAGCCACCCATCGATTCGGGCACTCCGGGAGGCTGGCTCCTGTTGCAGGCGATGAGGACGGTTGTGGCAGACAGGATCAGGACAAAGCGCAATAGATTCATTGATTTGCTCGTGATCGGCCGGGCTGGCCAGAGTTTCGACTGCGTATCAGCAGCGGAGTTCGAAGTGCCCGTCCGAGGGTTGGCATGAGTCAGGATGACGCTCAAGTCAGACGAGCGCCGTGAGGCATACTAGGCATCTTTACCGATTTGATCGAGTCCATGAGCGAAGCAAGCGAACAGCAGGTCCGGGAAATTCTCTCGGGAATCCTTGATCCACATAGCGGGCAAGACCTTGTATCCGCTGGAGTCGTGCGTGGTATCGGAATCTCGGGTGACAAGGTGTCAGTGGATATCCAGCTCGGCTATCCGGCCGTTTCCTGGCAACAGGAATTGAGCGGCGTGGTCAAAAAGACCCTCGAAGCCGATCCTGCGATCAATTCTGCTGCCGTCGGTGTTTCCTGCCGAATCGGCGCACACCGCGTACAGGAAGGTTTGAGCCCGCTGACAGGTATTCGCAACGTGATAGCGGTGGCATCCGGCAAGGGAGGGGTGGGCAAGTCGACCGTGGCCGCCAACCTCGCCCTGGCCTTGCGCGCCGAGGGTGCGAGCGTGGGCATCCTCGATGCCGATATCTACGGTCCCAGTCAGCCGCGCATGTTCGGGCTCTCAGGCAAGCCGGATACCAAGGACGGCAATCGCATTGAACCGAAGATCAACCATGGCATTCAGGTCATGTCGATCGGCTTCCTGATCGAGGAAGACACGCCGATGATCTGGCGGGGACCGATGGTTACCCAGGCGCTGCAACAGTTGCTCAGCGATACCAACTGGGTTGATCTTGACTATCTGATCATCGACCTGCCGCCTGGCACCGGTGATATCCAGCTAACCCTGTGCCAGCGTGTACCCGTATCCGGAGCCGTCATCGTCACGACGCCGCAGGACATCGCGCTGCTGGATGCACGCAAGGCGCTGAAGATGTTCGAAAAGGTCAATGTTCCCGTGCTTGGCATCATCGAAAACATGTCGACCCACGTCTGCAGCCAGTGTGGACACGAGGAACATGTTTTCGGAGAGGGCGGTGGTGCGCGCATGGCCGAGCAATATGACGTGCCGCTGTTGGGTTCATTGCCGCTGGATATCCGAATCCGGGAGCAGGCGGACAATGGGACGCCAACCGTGGCTGCACTGCCTGATTCCGAGCTTGCCTCCCGCTATCGCGAAATCGCCCGCAACGCATCTGCGCGCCTGGCCTTGCAGGCGCGTAACAAGTCCATCCAGTTCCCGAAGATCGTCATACAGAACACCTGATCGTGTTTGCCCGCTGCTTGCCATTCCTGCTCGGCGCCCTCGCGGCGGGTGCAATAGCGCAGTCGCCCACGGATGTGGGTGAAATGTTGGCTGCTGCGCATTCACAAGTGGGCGTAACCGTGTCCTACGCTCCCGCCTACCGCCGACTGAGCTACCCTGGCGGCGATGTGCCGATGGATCGTGGCGTTTGCACGGATGTGCTGGTTCGCGCGCTGCGTGCAGTCGACGTCGATCTGCAGGTTGAAGTGCATCGCGACATGCGGGCGAATTTCGACGCCTATCCTGATCACTGGGGCCTGAAACGTCCCGATCCGAACATCGATCATCGTCGTGTGCCGAACCTGGAGCGCTTTTTCATGCGAATGGGGAAGTCACTTCCGCTTGGCACCGACGCTGCGGACTTTCAGCCGGGCGATTTCGTTTCCTGGCGCCTGGACGGAGGTCAGCCGCACATCGGAATGGTTTCCGGTAGCCTGGGCGCGAACGGACGTCGGCCCATGATCATTCACATCATCGGCAATAGCGTGCAGGTCGAAGACGTGCTCTTCGACTGGAAGATGACCGGTCATTTCCGTTATTTTGCCCAACCCGCCAGCGCCGCTGCTACGGGACGGCCCCACCGTCGTTGAACGCATGCGCGCACGGCTTCCAATTCAAGTACTACCCATCGAGAACACCCTATGAGCATCAAGTCGGACCGCTGGATACGCCGCATGGCGGAGCAACAGAAGATGATCGAGCCCTTCGAGCCAGGCCAGGTCAAGCTGAATGCCTCCGGTGGGCGAATGATCTCCTACGGCACCTCGAGCTATGGCTACGACGTCCGTTGCGCCTCTGAATTCAAGATATTCACCAATATCAATTCGACGATTGTCGATCCGAAAAACTTCGAATCCGGCAACTTCGTCGACTTCAGCGGTGATGTCTGCATCATTCCGCCGAACTCCTTTGCGCTCGCACGCACCGTCGAATATTTCCGAATTCCGCGAAAGGTGTTGACCATCTGCCTTGGCAAGTCAACCTATGCCCGCTGTGGAATCATCGTCAACGTGACCCCGCTGGAACCCGAGTGGGAAGGTCATGTGACCCTGGAGTTTTCCAACACGACCCCGCTGCCCGCACGCATCTACGCCAACGAAGGTGTGGCCCAGATGCTTTTTCTCGAGTCCGACGAGGAGTGTGAGACCAGCTACAAGGATCGGGGCGGCAAGTACATGGGCCAGCAGGGGGTTACCTTGCCGCGTACTTGAGGACACTCGGGAAGATCGGCTTGTCGAGTGCCTGGCACCATGCGGGATTCGCGGTGAGGCCCCGTGCCGGGCGGCGTGCTGGCCGGGCCCCTTGATCAGCAGGACCAGCAGTCGTACCGGATGACCGGGGTCCGCGCCCGGATTGACCAGCACTTCCCGCATCAGTGGTAGTCTTGCAAACCTGAATTTTCCCGGAGAGTTCGTCTATGTGGCTGGTTGCAAAGAATCGTCTCGTGCGTGCGCTGGCGCTGGCAGTTTTTACCTTGCTCATTGGCGCCTGTGCCAAAGGCATCAAGACTGATGCCAACCTGGCACCGGTGAACCTGCCACCGAGTTTCGATGTGACCCTGATCGCGGCCAAGGAATTCCAGTTCGACTACCAGGACGTTCCGCTCTCTCCCGAGAGCCTGCGTGCGGCGTTGAACTATCGCAAGGATCAGTCGCTGCCAATGAGCACCGTGTTGCTCAAGCGCGGTGAGAAGCAGAAGATCACCGACCGGCATATCGCCACCCTCGCCCAGATTTCAGTGGCGCTCGGGTTTGCCGCGTATATCCAGGAAGATGATGAAATCAACGAAATTCGCGCGACCACCAAGCCAGCTGAATAGGTGCACCC
>NZ_JBAWHJ010000282.1:0-3865 GCF_049593775.1 Dokdonella sp.
CTCAACGGCGCCAATGCAGGAGATCGATTGGCATGCACGAGCTTCAGCGGGATTCGCTCTATGTCGTCGGGCAGGTCGGCACGCGATACGAAGACTCGGTCAGCGATCTCTTCAGGTTCTAGTTCGAGCATCGGGCGCGGGTCGACGTCCAGGTCGTAGACGATGACGGCATTCGACTGCTGCGGGTGCATGGCCAGCGGCGCAATGATCGCAAGGCAGCCCCGACTGGCCGGATAGCGCGACGAAACATGGACTACAGGTGTGCGGTGCGCGACATCAAGGAACTGGAATGCACGTTGCTTGCGGCGCAGGTCCAGATGGAAATCGAAAAGTCGCGGTTGTTGCGTGCGAATCAGTCGGGCCAAATCGATGGTCGACTCGACATCCGATAGAGCGTCATGCGCGCGCTCCTGCTTGAGATGATTGGCAGCGGCCAGTTCTTCGAGTCGGAAACTGGGCGTGCCATCTTCCCGTAGCGGCCATTCGATGCCCTGCGGACGCAATGCGAAACACATGCGGGCCAGATCGATCAAATCCCAACGGGAGTTGCCGGCCCTCCATTCCCGCTCATACGGATCGTGGAAATTGCGGTAGAACAGGTTGCGCGTGAACTCATCGTCGAAGCGCAATGAGTTGTAGCCAACGCCACAAGTGCCAGGCGCTGCCAGCTCCTCGTGAACGATCGCGGCAAATTCGGATTCGATCAGACCTTCTCGATCAGCGAGTTGTGGACTGATTCCGGTGACAAGGCAGGCTTCGGGATGCGGCAGGAGGTCACGCGCAGGCTTGCAATACAGCATGACCGGCTCACCGATGACTTCGAGACTCGTGCTGGTACGAATGCCCGCGAACTGGACTGGCCTGTCTCGCCTTGGGTCAATTCCGGAAGTTTCGTAGTCGTGCCAGAAAAAAGTTGTCGAAGCCATGGATCAGTTGCCTGCAGGGCGATGCACCATGCTAACCCGAGGTCGGCCAGACGATCACGATCGACGCAAGACTTGGCCTTCTGCTGGATCGCGGCAATAATCGGGCCTGCCCCTGTTAGTGGAGATCACAATGTCATTGGCGAATTCGTCAACTGCGCATGAGGACAATCTGATCTGGATTGACCTGGAGATGACCGGACTCGACACCGACAATGACTCGATTCTTGAAATCGCTACCATCGTGACTGACCGCGATCTGAACATTCTTGCAGAGGGCCCGGAGTTGGCCATCCGGCACGACGAAGCACGCCTGAACGCCATGGACGACTGGAATCGGAACCAGCATGGAAAATCCGGGCTCTGGCAGCGCGTTCTCGACTCGGACGTCGACATGAGCCTGGCCGAAGTCCGCACCGTCGAATTCCTCCACCAATGGGTGCCAGCCGGCAAGTCTCCGATGTGCGGGAATTCAATCTGCCAGGATCGGCGCTTCATGCATCGCCTGATGCCGCGCCTGGAGCGGTTCTTCCACTATCGCAACCTCGATGTCTCCACGATCAAGGAACTGGCCCGTCGTTGGGCGCCCGAGGTCAGCAAGGGGTTCAGCAAGGAATCCGCTCATACCGCCTTGAGCGACGTTCGTGATTCTATCGCTGAACTGGCGTATTACCGGCCGCTGCTCGGCCGGCTCGCGCAAGGGGGCAGCTGAATCCAGCTGAGCAGGCAACTCATGCCTGTTGAGCCCAGTGGCGCTGTATTGGGCAAGGTTTGCGCAACTCGTGGCCCTCTGAGCCGGCTCGGGGAAGCCGTGGTCGGACGTTGCCCAATCGGCTCGGCAACCGGGCATTGCCGCTCGGCAAGGCGCGTGCCTGCCCAGGACCTCATGCGGTGGGCTAGCGGGTGCTGCCAGACTGTTCCAGTGCAAGTCAGTGTCGTTCCGCTCTGAGCCCCGACGCTGGAACGCTTCACGCCTGTGACAGCGCCGGACGAGTCGGCAGGGCATGGCGGAAAATTCGTGCAAGAACGCTGGCGTACTGCCGCCAGAAACCACCGGTGTTGTAGTGAATCCCGTAGCGCTCGCAGATCTCGCGGACACGCGGCGCGATCTCGGCGTAGCGCGGTGCCGGCATGTCCGGGAACAGGTGGTGCTCGATCTGGTGACTCAAGTGGCCGGTCAACACGTGGAAAAGGCGACTGCCTTCAAGGTTGCTGGATCCCTGGATCTGGCGGAGATACCACTGGCCGCGCGTTTCATCTGCGACCTCGCGAACGCTGTAGGTTTGTACGTCAGCGGTGAAATGCCCGCAAAAGATGATCGCGTTGGTCCAGACATTGCGGATGCCGTTGGCGACAAGATTGCCGAGCAATACCCGCGGCCACTGCCAGAACGCCAGGGCAGGGAAGAGGATGTAGTCCTTGAACAACTGCAGGCCCGCCTTGCGCAGGAAGGGTCGCATGCGGGTTCGGAACTCGGCCATCTTCATGCGGCCCTTGAGGAAGCGACCAATCTTGATGTCGTGCACGGCCACGCCCCACTGGAAATTGATCGCCAGCAGCAGGTACCAGAAGGGCTGCAACAGGCATGACCGTGACCAACGCTGCTGCTCGCTCAGGCGCAGCATGCCGTAGCCGAAATCGTGGTCCTTGCCGATGATGTTGGTATGGTCGTGGTGCTCGACATTGTGTGAGTGTCGCCAGTGATCACCGTCGCAGACGATGTCCCACTCGTAGGTTTGTGAATTCAGCCTGGCGTCATTCATCCAGTCGTACTGACCGTGCATCACGTTGTGGCCAACTTCCATGTTCTCCATGATCTTGGCCAGCGCCAGCCCGACCACGCCGGCGATCCAGCTGAATGGACCAACGCCGAACATCAGCAGCCCGCGACCGGTAATTGCCGAGCCCTGGACGATGCCGCGCATGCGATGGATGTGGCGAGCATCACGTTCGCCGAGGTCATTCAATACTTCCACTCGAAGCGCATCCAGATCAGCCTCGAAACGGGAGAGCGAATCTGCATCAAGCTGGGTTTTGCCGGTCATGGTGGCTATCCTGTGGGTCGCGCTGTTCATGGCACCAGCTCTATGGCGCTTCTTGGTGTCGAGATACATAACTGGATGAGTTCCTCGCCAGGGCCCGATTCCTGCCCCGTGAGCAGATTGAGCACCGTGCCGCTGCGTTTGCGGCACTGACAGGTACGGCAGATGCCACGCCGACAGCCAAAGCGCAGTTGCAGGCCAGCCGCTTCGGCACCTTCGAGCATGCTCTGCCCAGTCAATACAGTGAACGATTGTTCTGTATGCTCGTAGCTGATCGCATGCGCTGTCGCGTCAGGTTCCACCTGGGCGGCACGACGGCCGAAGCTTTCGCATAGCAGTTTCCCTCCCAGTCCTGATTCGGCGTGCATCGATTCGATCACGCGCATGAAGCCATCCGGGCCACAGACAAGGGATTCGCGTTCACGCCAATCGCTGACGAGCGCGCCGATTTTCATTGCGTCCAGCCTGCCGCCATCTCGGGTGAAGTGGAAATGCACCTTCAATGCGGGCAAGCGCGCGGCCAGTGCCTTGAGTTCGTTCGCAAAAATCGCGTCTTCGTTCGAGCGGCTGCAGTAAAGCAAAGCGATGTCGCGCAAGCCGGGTTCTTCCGCCCAGCCTTCCAGCAGCGACATCATCGGCGTCACTCCACAGCCTGCGGCGAGCAGCAACAGTCCCGAATCACGCGTGGTTGGCGCAAAGGAGCCGTTCGCCTGGCCAAGCCGCACCACATGGCCAGGCTTGAGTGCATGTGCCGCTGTCGACACCGGCCCGTTCTCCTTGCGCTTGATGGTCAGGCGCAGCAGTCCATCCGGACGGGGTGCTCCCGACAGGCTGAAACAACGGGCGTGCCGCACACCCTTGATGTCCAGATCCAGCAGCACATGCTGGCCAGGGCGAAAG
>NZ_JBAWHJ010000283.1:0-7202 GCF_049593775.1 Dokdonella sp.
GTATTCGGCTGGCAGTCGGAACACCAACCCGTCGTCGAATCCCACTTCAAGATCGTGCGAGGCTTTGTGCAGGATTATCTGGGTCGGGGTGGGCATGGCTTCGGATTTCGAAATTCGGGGTGGGTAAAATTCTGCCGCGTGCGGCACAGCGTCGATTCAGGGAATCCCGAAACGGGAATGGAGAATGGGTCCAAGCAGAGAAATAGCATGAACCGCCGAGGGTCGCCCCTTCGGCGCCCAACAGTCGGCGTCGATGGCGTGGGTCAGGCAAGTGCGAAAGCGGTACGTCGCGAAATGCTGATCTAGCGTTTCTCCATTCCCTGTTGACTCGCCGCTTCCTGCGGCTCGCCCTTCGGGCCAGCTTCGCTGCTCGTTTCGACATCCTGTCTACACAGTCCCACCCCGGGTCCTAATGAACCGAGTCGGAAATCGGCACGCGCGGGCTCAACGGACCGGTCGGTGATCCGGCGACCAGCCACAACGCTTCGAGATAGCCGGTGCCGAACCCTATCGAACAGATTTCGTCGAAACCGTAGTCGCCGGCATCTGCGTGCCAGTGCGCATTCGGATCCACCTCGCGCACCAGCAAGGCATCGCCTTCCACACCGACCAGTTGTCCGATGTAGCTGACCTCGCCGTCTTCATCCTCAAGCACATTGATCGAGAGCAGGGGTGCCATGCGCATGGCGGCTTCGGCGATCTCCGTCCAGTTGTCGAGCGGAAAATCCTTCGGGATGGTCAGCGCCTCATCACGCATGGCCAGCGCTTTCTCGACAAATTCCCTGGACGGGTCTTCCTCGATCTGGCTCAGGTCGGCGATGGTCAGAACAACATAGCCATCAAAACGCATCGCGTCTCCGACCTCGGCAATCAGGCAAAAATCGCGGGAAAGCCCAATGACATAGCCGTGAATCCAGCCTGGCTGGATCTTTTCGCGGGCAAACCGCATCGGAATGCGTGCTTCAAACGCCTCGCGCAACACGGCACGGACACCAGTGGATCTGAACGGGACAACAGTACTCATAGGTCTATGGTCGGATGAATGGCTGGTGGCTGCAAGTTTGCAGCCGGGAATCGCCTGAAGGCTGGGAATGGGGAATAGGGAATGGGTCCAAGCAAGGCGGAAGCAGAAAGCAGCCATGGACTGCTCGTTCCACTCCCCAACCTCCATTCCCCACTCCGGGCTCCTAGAGAATGTAGCGCGACAAATCCTCGTTCTTGACCAGTTCGCCCAGGTGGGCGTCCACATAGGCGGCGTCGATGATGAACTCGCCACCTTCCTGATCCGATGCGGCAAAGGAAATTTCGTCGAGCAGACGCTCAAGCACGGTATGCAGGCGCCGGGCGCCGATGTTTTCCGTGCTCTCGTTGACCTGGAAGGCTACCTCGGCGAGGCGCTTGATGCCTTCCTCGGTAAATTCGAGCTTGACGCCTTCGGTGCCCAGCAAGGCGGTGTACTGCTTGGTCAGTGCATGTTGCGGCTCGCTCAGGATTCGGCGGAAATCATCAGCGGTCAATGCGGTCAGCTCGACTCGAATCGGAAACCGCCCCTGCAATTCGGGAATCAGGTCAGACGGCTTGGCCAGCGAAAACGCTCCCGATGCAATGAACAGGATGTGATCGGTCCTGACGATGCCGTGCTTGGTCGACACCGATGAACCTTCGACCAGAGGCAGCAGATCGCGCTGCACACCTTCGCGACTGACGCCCGCACCGCTGAACTCACCGCGCTGGGCCACCTTGTCGATTTCGTCGATGAAGACGATGCCGTTCTGCTCGCAATTGTCGATCGCGTGCTGCTTGATTTCTTCGTCGTTGACCAGCTTGCCGGCTTCTTCCTCGATCAGCAGCGGCCGTGCCTGGGCCACGCTGAGCTTGCGCTTCTGCGTCTTTGATCCGGCCAGCGACTGGAACATGCCGTGCAACTGGTTGGTCATCTCTTCCATGCCCGGCGGCGCCATGATTTCGACGCCAACGTTGAGGGCGATCTCGATTTCGATCTCGCGATCATCGAGTTGACCCTCGCGATACTGCTTGAGAAGTTTCTGGCGCGTGTCGGCAGCGCGATCATCCGCTGGCAGGGGCTCATTGGCGAAACCCACCGACTGGCGGCGCGGCAGCAAGGCATCGAGGATGCGATCTTCAGCCCGATCCTCTGCCTGCGAGCGAACGCGACTCTTGGCCTGCTCGCGCGCCATCTTGACCGAGGCTTCAGCGAGATCACGAATGATCTGCTCGACATCCTTGCCGACATAGCCAACTTCGGTGAACTTGGTCGCCTCGACCTTGATGAACGGCGCGTTCGCCAATGTGGCCAGGCGTCGCGCGATCTCGGTCTTGCCGACACCGGTCGGCCCGATCATCAGGATGTTCTTGGGGGTTACCTCGTTGCGCAACTCAGGCTCGAGCTGCATCCGCCGCCAACGGTTGCGCAAGGCGATCGAAACCGCCCGCTTGGCCGCATTCTGGCCAATGATGAAGCGGTCAAGTTCATGGACGATTTCGCGGGGGGTCATAGATTGCATGGGTTGGAGCCGGGAATGGGGAATGGGGCAGGAGCAAGGACAGGAAAACGAGTATCAGGATAGGGTGGAGAAGGAGTCGGAGCCGGCGACTTCGCTTCTACGATTCCCCATTCTCGATTACAGCTCTTCGACCGTCACATTGCCGTTCGTATAGATGCAGATGTCACCGGCAATCTTGAGAGCCTGTTCGACAATCGTGCGGGCATCCAGGTCGGTGTTCTCCATCAAGGCTTTGGCCGCAGCCTGGGCAAACGGGCCACCGGAGCCAATCGCGATCAGGCCATTTTCCGGTTCGACGACATCGCCGTTGCCGGAAATCAGCAGGGAAACTTCCTTGTCGGCCACGGCCAGCATGGCTTCGAGACGACCGAGGCGGCGGTCGGTGCGCCAGTCCTTGGCCATTTCCACGGCGGCGCGAGTCAGATTGCCGCTGAATCGTTCGAGCTTTGCCTCGAACAATTCGAACAGGGTAAACGCGTCTGCGGTTGCTCCAGCGAACCCGGCCAGCACGTCGCCCTTGCCAAGGCGCCGCAGTTTGCGCGCATTCGCCTTCATGATCGTATTGCCCAGCGTGACCTGGCCATCCCCACCGATGACGACCTTGCCGTTGCGGCGAACGGAAACAATGGTGGTGGCGTGAAAGGATTCCATCGATTTTCCACATACGTCCGGGATCGCTTGATCTGGGGGCCAGACCCGCCATTCCAAGGGATCAAGAGGAAAATTCATGCTTCGCGGCGCTGAATGAATGGCCGATTCCGTGGCGTTTGCGAGGGTGCAGGCACGAAAAAGGGATCGGCGCAGTGCCGATCCCCGTTTTCACCGATGTCGCATTGTCATCAGCGGGCGTAGTAGGCCCCCACGCTGCTCACGAACGAGGGGTCGGCGAAGTTGGGCCAACGGTCCTTGTCGAATCCGGGCGCATCCTTGAGACGCTCCTTGCTTACATTGAGAACCAGCTTGTGATTCTCGTGATCGATGGTGAACGCCTTCCACGGCACGGCAAAGAGCTTGTCGCCCAAGCCGAGGATGCCGCCGTAGGAAACCACCGCGTAGGCAATCTCACCACTCGTCGTGTTCAGCATGATTTCCTTCAGCTCTCCCAGCGATTCATCCTGCGCGTTGCGGATGTTGTCGCCGATAAGGGTTGTCGCGGACATGAACATGGATGGATTACTCATGAGAAATTTCTCCTTGACGTTTTTGGTAGCCAGCGAAGCAAATTCGCGGTGAGCACAGCCTGCCAAGGCAAGGATGAATCGCACATCAAGCGGCCATTTCACGTTCACGTCGTTGTCAGAATTCGTTCACGAAGAATTCCGAAAACGTACGGCTGCGGGCGAGCAAAGGATGAGTGCGTCCGCGTGGAAACACGCGGCTGCGCCAGCCAGGGAGTCGAGCAAGACGGCGGTGCAAGCCTGCAGGGTCGGATCAGGCGCAAGAGAACGCAAGCCTTCCGATTCCGCTATCCGCAGTTACGGTGCCAGCCGACGGGCCATGCATCTGCCGGGCGTTTTGGGGCGCAATGCCAGGCTTTTCTCAAGCCGACATCACGATTTCTTCTTCGCCCGAGGATGTGCGGCATCGTAAACCTTGGCCAGGTACTGAAAATCCAGATGGGTATAGATCTGCGTCGTGCCAATATCGGCATGGCCGAGCAGCTCCTGCACGGCGCGAAGATCACCCGATGACTCGAGCAGGTGACTTGCGCAGGAGTGTCGCAGCAAGTGGGGATAGACGCGCTTCCACACGCCCTGGTCGCGCGCGCGTCGCTTGAGTCTCGTGCGTACTCCGTTGGTACTCAACGGGCGCCCGTTGCGACCACGCAGGATGAGATCGTCGTCGCCACCCCTATCCTGTACGCGCAACGCATCAAGTGCATGCAAGGCCTGTCGACCGACCGGAACGATGCGCGTCTTCGACCCCTTGCCGGTGACCCTGAGCATGCCCTCGCCCGTGTCCAGGTCACGCCAGCGAATGCTGACGATCTCGGCGACTCGCAGCCCGCTCGAATAAAGCAGTTCCAACATCGCGCGATCGTGCACGGCCTCAGCATCATCAGTCGGAAACTCGAGCAATGCACCCATCTCGTCGGCATCGAGTACCTTCGGCAACTTGCGCGGAATTTTCGGCGAACGTACGCCCACGGCCGGGTTCACCTTTACTTCGCCGTCACGGGCGAGAAAGCGAAAGAAGCTGCGACAGGAGGATAGAAACAAGCCGAGGCTGGCCGGGGCCAGACCTCCGCGATGCAGCTCGGCGAGCAAGGATTGCAGTTGCGCGCTGCGTAAGTCGCTCCAGTGTTGCAGGCCGAGTCGATCCGCGTGGGCGACCAACTTCGTCAGTGCGCGGGCATAGTTGTCGAGCGTGGATGCGGAGTAACGTCGCTCCACGCGCAGATAGCCGAGATAGCGATCCACCGCGCTGCCGAGCGACGCGGTCATGTCAATCGTCGCCGGCGTATCGACTCACGGCGGTCGACATGGCTTCGGCGATCAGGCGCAGGAATACGGTGCCCATGCCTGGATGGAAGCGGTTGGCATCGTGGCTTCCGATGGCAAGCATGCCAACCTCACCTATGGAGAGCAGCACGGCTGACTGTACCTCTTCGGCACGAGTACCGAACAGGGCATCGAGCTTGTCCTGTTGCAGGCGACCGCAGAGTGGCTCGCCACGCCTGAGAAAATCGGTGAATGCCGGCATCGACGAAGCGCCATCGGCTTCGACCAGCAACCAGTCAGCAGCAGGCAGATCCGGATCACCCTGGAACAACACGACACGGACGAGGTCGGTGTGGAAATCCTCGGTCAGGCTGGCGACCACGCCCTTGACGGTGTCTGCCAGGCTCGCTGCCCGCATCAACGAGAGCGTCAGGGTATGCACGCGCACCATCAGGGTTTCATTCTCGTGCGCGATTTCAATCAGGTCATGCAGGCGACGCGACAGCTCGTTGTTCTTGTCGCGCAGCACTTCGAGCTGATAGCTGGCCAGCGAGGCCGCCGGACCCTGCTCGCGCGGCAGGCGCAGCAACATGGCGATGTCGGGAAACTCCTTGAGAAAATCCGAGTTGCGTCGCAGGTAGCTGGCGACCTCCATCGCGTTCAGGCCGTCTTTTACGCTCAACTCACTCATGCCAAACTCCTTCAAATGCAAATGTTGCCGGGCCAGTCATCCACAGGGAATGTCCGCGCCCCTGCCATTGTATTTCGAGCACGCCGCCCGGCAGGCTGACCACGACCTCGTCACTCAGCTTGCCGCGCTGACGCAATACGGCAACTGCAGCGCAGGCACCAGTGCCGCAGGCCAGCGTTTCGCCGACACCGCGCTCCCAGACGCGCAGCTCAATTTCCGATTTCGACAGGATACGGGCAAAGCCCACGTTGCAGCCGCGCGGAAATGCGCCCGAGTGCTCGATCTGGGGACCCAGTACGTCAACCGCGGCGGATCCGATATCGTCAACCTCGATGACCGCGTGCGGATTGCCCATCGAGACAGCACCAAATTCCACGGATCTCCCGAGTAGATCTATGGAGTAGCGATCGAGTTCGCGCGGCATGTCCAGCGGTAGAGCGGCAGGCGCAAACCGAGGTTCGCCCATGCCTACGCGAACACGTCCATTGGGCAGGATCTCCACGCCAACCGGGCCGGATGGACTCATCAGGCTGACCGGGCCATCACCAAGTGCGCCATCACGGGCCAGCCAGGCCGCAACGCAGCGGACGCCATTGCCGCACTGTCCGGAACGAGATCCGTCGGTGTTCCAGATCCCGTAGGCGTAGGCGCAGCCCTCGTCCGTGCTTGGCTCAATGCTCAGCAGTTGGTCAAAACCGACACCGGTATGTCGATCGCCGAGGCGCCGGATAGCGTCGGTGTCCAGACGAAAGGGGTGGGTTCGGCAATCGACGATGACGAAATCGTTGCCGATGCCGTGCATCTTGGAGAAGGCCAGGGCCAAGTCGTGTGGCCTCAGTCCGAGGTCGGCGCAGGATTGGCCGGCTCGGGCGTGGGTTTGACCAGTTCCCCCTTGGCGCCACAGGCCGACAGCGCGGCAGCAAGCAGGAGGATCGACAACAGGCAGGAGATGCGTCGCATGGAAGGGCTCGGTCCGGAGGTTCTCGATTTTGAGTATAGCGCCGGACCACCTTCATGAAGGAACTCTGACCTGGCTCAGGGCTGACTGCGCACGACCTTGCGCCAAGAAGGTATGCTCGGGCCATGCCGCTGACACCGATCCTCATTGCGCTCTACATATTCGCTGGATTCTGCGCGCTGTTTGCGCTGATCAACGGCGTCGGTGCGCGCCGACGATGGCGCGAGCGGCACCGCTTTTCCGCCTGCCATCGCACGCTGTGGGTACTCGTGTTCGTACTGCTGGCTCTTCTCGGTGCATTTTCGGCAACGGCCCTGCTCGGCTATCGCAGGCTGACCGAAGAAACCACCCTCGCCCTGATTCAGGCGCGCCAGATCGAGCCGCAACGCTTTTCCGTGCGGATCGACTTTCCCGATGGTAGCCATCGCGGATTCGAACTGAATGGCGACCAGTGGCAGCTTGATGCGCGCGTGATCAAGTGGGAGCCGCGAGCCGTCATGCTGGGCGCACCTACTCTTTACCGGATCGACCGGATCAGCGGGCGCTACATCGACACCGAACACGAAAACGAGCGCCGGCGCACGGTG
>NZ_JBAWHJ010000284.1:0-9143 GCF_049593775.1 Dokdonella sp.
TTTCAGCGTTGACTGAAATGCTGGGAACTGCTTGAGAAACACAGGGAGCCGTGATAATTCACGGCTCCTTTTTCATTTGCAGGAACGCAGTTGATGTTGTGCAGCATGATTGCGGTCAACCGTTCGCAGCTATGTCTTTGCTAGTCCAAAGTCCCTCGTGCTCGAGTCTGGCGGGCGGGTGGCACCGTGGTCCTGTGCCCTCGGAACGGTGCGGCTGAATGGCTCAGTCCGCAACCGATATTGCTGGTTGATCTTGTGACTGCAAATCAGCACGATGCCATCCAGCCAAGTCGACCCACAATAGCCTGCTTGCGCGTCTGACAGGCAGCGTGATTCACACCCTGGAAATTCCCCATGTTGAAACTCATCCCGCTTCTGCGCTGCGCAAGATGCCTGATGCTGATATTGACGAGCATTTGCGGAATAGCTGTGGCCGAGCAGGTCCCTCATTCCGAGACAGAATCCAGTTTGAGGATTACTCCCACGCATGCATTGCCCGTTGAAATCTATCGAGGTGTTGCCAGTCAACTGATCTACGACGTTGTCAATGAAGGCACTGATCCGATCACGATCAGCTCTGTGTTTCCACGCAAGGGTGAAGGGTCGGGGCGAGCCGATCCCCAGACACTCGCTCCGGGTGGCAAGGGCCGCATCATCCTCGAATACAAGTTTCCCGAGGCGCTTGGGCGCGATCAGGTCAATTTTCTCGTCAAGGCAGGTGCTGAAAAGTCCAATGTCGGCGTAATTCGCATCCCCTATTTTGTTCAGGCAGCCTATGGACCGGAATTTGCTGTACTTGATTTCGGAACTATGCTGCCTGGGCAGAAATTACAGACAAAACTCGACTTTGATACCAGGCTGGTCAATGAGTTGAAGTTCACGAAAGTCGTTTCCAAACCTGACTGGCTTGATATTTCGTTTGTCTCACCAGAAAGTGGTTCGTCACAGGCCGTCGGTGTTGTAGCTACAACCAACAAGTTGCCCGAGTTTGGCTTGAACGTCGGTGAGGTGATCCTGGAATCGAACGTGGAGGAAGATTCGCAACTGCGAATACCGGTTATCGTTCGAGCATTCAGCAAATATACGGTGTCGCCTATCCCCGTCTCACTTGGTGGCGTCCCCGAAGGGCAAGACAGCAAGGTCAATCTGCGAGTAAATCGTGTGGGTGGAGGTGGCGTAAGGATTAAGAAAATCAATTCGGGAAGTTCAGCTCTGAAGATCGAGACCTCTGATTGCGGAAACGGCTGTGTTGATCTTGATGTCATGTTCGATTCGATGCGCGCTCGCAGAGGGCTTCGTGCCGTCATCAATGTCCAGTTCGAAGACGACGAAGTCGACCTGCAGATCCCTATAGATGCCCTGGTTGTGCCGATCGGCGTGAAAGTCACCGATCTTGGCGACCTCGACGAGGTTACGGTCAGGAGCACGACAACCATTCTGGGGGAACAGTGATGCTCAGACGGATTCTGTTGCTGACAATGGCACTCTGTACTGCAACGTCATACAGTCCTGTTGCTGCCGAAGGTACTTCGGGGCCTGTGTTGAAATGGACCAGCAAGAACGAAAAGGGGCTTTACGGATACGTGGTTTATCGATCCGATAGTGCAAGCGGGCCATTCTTGCGTATCAATTCGCGCATCGTGGCAAAGAAGCTGGAGCCCGAAGGAAATGACAAGTCGAGTCCGCTCATGAGCTACGAGTATGTAGACGAAAGCGCCGAGCGTGGAAAAACCTACTACTACTATATTGATGCCGTGGCTGACAGTGGTCGAAAGCAAAAACTGACCGATGTCGTTCGCAAAAAGGTGCCCCAGTAGTCCAGTTTGCTCCCAGGTGCTGGCATGTGATCACGGTGGCACCGTGCACCCTCGTCGCAATCTTGTTCGTCGAAAAGAGATTGGCAGCGAGGTTCCCGTCAAACGATGTCCCATCGCCAAGAGCGGGCGCAAGAAGCGCTTGGCCGACATGGTCAGCAAGCTACCAGGAACCTCCTGTCAACAAGATCGATTAACGTCACTAGCCGAACGATCTTGGCTGCCTGCCTTTCCGGCACTGGTTGGTGGATTGGCTCGAACTTGCAGGTGTCCTGCTCCGCGCTTTCGCGCGGATCGGAGCCGAGTAGCTGCTGCTGCTGGTATCGGGAGTGCTCCGAACAGCACTAGTCAGCAGCAAGGGCGGAAAGTAGTGGTGATTCCAGCCTGATCTCGCATCGTTCCGGGTTCAGAACGAAATTGGTTCGAAAGGCCGTAGAGGCTTTGGAAGAACCAAGAATAGGCAATAGTTGGACAGAGTCCGAATGTCAGATCCAGTCTCACTTTCCGGATCTTGGCAACAGGGTCGAGAGTTGCTTGTCTGCCTTGGCAACCGGGAGTAATGCCGGATTGGATCGAATTGCTTCGTCAAGGAGCGCGGCGGCTCTTTCTGTCTCGCTGTCGCTCAGGCTGATCTGGGCCAACCTGAACCGGGATTCCGCAAAATTTGGTTCATTCGGTTCAACCTTGAGCAGCCATTGCCTTGCGTCGTTGACTCGACCCTGGTCATACAGCTCCAGGCCGTACAGGGCTTCTAGCGTGAATTCTTCCCCTCCGACTGCCGCGGCCCGTTCCAGTGTATGGATCATGTCCGCTTTAAGCCCTTCCTTGCGCTGTTGAATTGCAAGGTTCTGCAACAAACGCACATCGTCGGGCTCGATCTCAAGTGCCGTGTTGATCGCGCTACGGGCTTCTTCGTCACGATTCATCGTGCTCAAGACCAGGGCTAGATTGCCCCATGCGGCGGCCCTGCGGGGCTGCAGCTTGACCGTTTCCATCCATTGTTCAGCGGCTTCCTCAAATCGTTGGCTGCGAGTCAGGGCATCGGCCAGCGCGTAGTGGGTTTCGGCTTGGCTTGGGTCGAGGACCAGGCTCGCTTTCAGACGTTCTATGGCTTCTGGAAGTCGATTCAGTTTGAGCAGGCTGATTCCTGAACGCAGGGTCGCGTAGCGATTCCTGGTGTCGGTCAATAGCACCTTGTCAAAGGCAGCCAAAGCCTCCTCCAGCCTGTTGCTTCGGAGCAGACCTTCTCCTTGTCGCAATACGGCGCGTTCCGCCAGCATGTCTCGAGGATTTGGCAAGCCCGAAGTCGGGACGCTGGCTGTCGAGGCGTTGCCCAGATAGCCGAGGCTGGCCAGTTTCTGCATCGTCGCGCTGTCCTCGATGCGAGTTGAATCGAGGAGGTCATCAGGCGAGCGCCATCGATCCAGTTCCAGAACCATGCGATCGGTGCGAACTACCTGATCCGCTGCCAGGTCATTCAGCTCGTCTGGATCATTGCCTAGGTTATAGAGCTCTGGTTCCGGGCCATCAATCACCTTCCAGGCACCATCATGTAATGCAGCCAACGGGGCCCAGCCATACGTGGTCCAGGGGTGAAACGTTTCGGAATAGGCGGGTGGCGCACTCCTGACTTCGCCGAAAAGCACCGGAGCAATGCTGACGCCGTCGATGTCGGCCAACGTTGGTTTGCCTAGCAAATCCAGGATCGTGGGCGCGATATCGATCAGCCGTGGCTGATACGCAGGCCGTGTAGGTGATATGTCGGGATGGTTGAAGATAAGGGGTGCCAGGGTCGTTGTGTCGTAAATGAACAACCCATGCTCAATCTCGCCATGCTCGCCAAAGGCTTCGCCATGGTCGGCGGTAAGGATTATCAGCGGTTTTACGTCGAGGTCTTCAAGCGCGTCGAGTAAGCGCCCCAGCTCCTGGTCGACATAGCGGACCTCGCCCATATAGTTGGAGATCGGGTCGGTTCCTTCGAACCCGGCTGGTGGCGCGTAGGGAGTATGTGGGTCGTAGAGGTGGATCCATGCAAACCAGGGCTTGCCATGCTGTTCATGGATCCAGGGAAGGGCCTTGCCGATGGTCTGGCCTGCAGGACGATCCAGCCAGCCTTCTTCGCCGGAGGTAAGTTCGTCGTCGTAGTGATCAAAGCCGCGATCCAGTCCAAACATCGCGCGCAAGACGTAGGCGCTTACGAATGCACCGGTTGAATATCCAGCCTCTCGCAACGTGCTTGCCAGCACGCCGACAGAAGCAGGCAGGATCTGGCCGTTGTCCCGAATTCCGTGACGTCCCGGATTGCGCCCACTCATGATGCTTGAATGCGCCGGAAGCGTCAGTGGCGTGGGTGATACCGCGTTGGCAAACGACACGCCGTTGTGCGCAAGTGCGTCGATAGTCGGTGTGGCATTCTCGTTCGAGATCCACCCCAGAGCATCCGGCCGCAAGGTGTCCACCGTGATGAGCAATACAGGCGTCGACTCGGGCAACTGTGGGCGGTTGTGCTGGATGAACAGGAGCGCGATGCCGGCAACTACCAGCGCCAAGCATGCCAGTGCGGCGAATAATGGGAGTGGTTTTTTGAGTAGCAAGCCAGAAAGCCTTGGAGGAAGAGGAGGAGAAGATACTCAAATTATCGGCCGGGCACGAATCGGTTTCTTCGAGCCAGCGCGTCCCTTGTATAAACTCGACGACGCCTTCGCCTAGATTGTCCAGGGTGTCACGGCGGGAAAACTCAGGAACAAGCGCGTCCAGAGAATCCCGCCAGGTTGGACGTAAATGCTTGCAGGGCTTTCATTTTCCTGCAAATCCGCTAAAATGCCCGGCTCCCTTGGCCCGACCCGGTTGTTTCCCGGCGTGCGCGCCGGAAATTTCAGCAATATCAGAGAGATATCATGGTCAAGATTCGCCTTTCACGTGGCGGCGCCAAGAAGCGCCCGTTTTATCACATCGTTGTTGCCGACCAGCGCGATGCGCGCGACGGTCGCAATATCGAGCGCGTCGGCTACTACAACCCGATTGCAGCCGGTCAGGACGTCAAGCTCCAGCTTGATACCGAACGCGTCAAGCAATGGATCGAAAAAGGTGCGCAGCTGACTGAAAAGGTCAAGGCTCTGTACAAGGCTGCGAGCAAGCAGGCTGCACAAGCGGCGTGATTGCGGCGGGTGACCGGTTGATCCTGGTTGGCAGGATCGTCGGGCTCCACGGTGTGGCGGGCGAGGTCAAACTCGAGTCCTACACCGATCCCCGCATGCAGATCTTCCGTTACGAGCCGTGGGTATTGTGTTCGGCGGCTGGTGAACAGGAGATCAGCGGCTGTCGCGGCAGGGAACAAGGCAAGGGCATGGTTGCAAGCTTGCCGGATTGTGCCGATCGGGACCGTGCTGCGGCGCTGGTTGGCAGCGAGATCAAGGTCAGGCGATCCATGTTGCCAATGCCAAGGCCTGGCGAGTACTACTGGACCGACCTCGAAGGACTCGATGTGGTCACCGTCGAAGGTGTGGCACTGGGGCGGATTTCGCATCTGCTCGCCACGGGAGCCAACGACGTCATGGTAGTGCGGGATGGCGAGCGCGAGCGGCTATTGCCTTTCGTGCTTGATGATTACGTGAAGACTGTGGATTTCGATGCAGGCCTGGTAACGGTCGATTGGGATCCGGAGTTTTAGACACCGGACTGAGCGGACACCGCGCGATGCGCATTGACGTCATCACGCTGTTTCCCGAATTCATCGATTCCTGTGCAGGAATTGGCGTGGTGGGAAGGGCGCAGGAGCGTGGGCTCCTTCAGGTAAACACCTGTAATCCACGTGATTTTGCGACCGACAACCATCGCACGGTCGATGGCCGTCCCTTTGGGGGAGGTCCCGGCATGTTGATGACGATCGCGCCGTTGCGCGATGCATTGGCGAAAGTGCGAGGGGAGTCTCCGGCCAGGGTGGTTTACATGAGCCCGCAAGGAGCAAGGCTCACGCAGGAAAAAGTCGAGGAATTCGCGCAACTGGATCGACTGATCCTGCTGTGCGGGCGCTACGAAGGTGTTGACGAGCGCGTACTGGAAAACTTGGTCGATGAAGAGATTTCCATCGGCGATTATGTCCTTTCCGGTGGTGAGCTCGCGGCAGCGGTCGTGATCGATGCAGTGGGACGGTTGCAGGAAGGTGCGTTGAATGACGCGCTATCCGCAGAGCAGGATTCCTTCACCGGAGGCCTGCTGGATTGTCCGCACTACACGCGACCGGTTGAAAGTGAATTCGGCGATGTGCCGGAAGTTTTGATGTCGGGTGATCACGCGATGATCCGGCGTTGGCGACGCAAGCAGGCTCTCGGAAGAACCTGGCTGCGGCGCCCTGATTTACTGGCACGTGTGCAGCTTGATGATGAAGCACGCACGTTGCTTGAAGAATTCCGCCAGGAATACCGGGCGGCCAAGTAATCGCAGGGCGGCTGGTGCCGAACCTGCACAACGAATCCAACGATACTGGTGATTGCCATGAACCTCCTCCAACAGTTTGAAGCAGAACAGATCAGCCGCACCCTGCCGAAGTTCGGCCCTGGCGACACCGTTGTCGTCAACGTCAAGGTCAAGGAAGGCAACCGCGAGCGTGTGCAGGCCTATGAGGGCGTGGTCATTGCCAAGAAGAATGCGGGCCTCAGCTCCGCCTTCACGGTGCGCAAGATCTCGCACGGTACGGGCGTCGAGCGCGTGTTTCAGTCGCACAGCCAGATCATCGAATCGGTCGTGGTCAAGCGTCGCGGCTCGGTGCGTGGTGCGAAGCTCTATTACCTGCGCGGTTTGCAGGGCAAGAAGGCACGCATCAAGGAAGATCTGAGCACGCCGATCGCCCCGCAGGAATAATCTGCGCGGTACAAGCAATACGTCTTGAAGCATCGAGTCGCGTCTGTGCTTCTCGTCGCAATACGGCCGCCGAAAGGCGGCCGTATTGTTTTGCGCGATGCGGAATTCGAGCGCGAACGCTTGAAAAACAGCGCGGCAACCCCCACCAGCAAGGCAGCTCAGACTTCTATTGAAGGCCCTTGCCCATGACTAACCCCACTGAAACCCGCAAGTTCGAAGCCGACGTTGCCCAGGTCCTGCACCTGGTGACGCATTCTCTCTACTCGCACAAGGACATCTTCCTGCGTGAGCTGGTCTCGAACGCCTCGGATGCCTGCGACAAGCTCCGTTTCGAATCGATAGCCAATCCGGACTGGATGGCCGATGACTCCGAACTGCGAATCGATATTTCGTTTGATGCCGATGCTCGCACGCTGAGCGTGCATGACAATGGCATTGGCATGGATCGCGATGAACTGGTTGCCAACCTCGGCACGATCGCCAGTTCCGGCACGCGTCGTTTCCTGGAGACCCTGGGAGCTGACAAGAAGGCCGACTCCCGCATGATCGGCCAGTTCGGCGTGGGCTTCTATTCCGCATTCGTGGTCGCGGATCGAGTCAGCGTAAGCAGCCGCCGTGCAGGCAGTGCCGAAGATGAAGGTGTCCGTTGGGAAAGCGACGGAA
This sequence comes from Dokdonella sp., assembly GCF_049593775.1. Lineage (GTDB taxonomy): Bacteria > Pseudomonadota > Gammaproteobacteria > Xanthomonadales > Rhodanobacteraceae > Dokdonella. The sequence continues at coordinate 7,338 of NZ_JBAWHJ010000284.1, forward strand.
AGGGGGAGTACACACTCGAAAGCATTCCGCTGTCGCGTCGCGGGACGACGGTGACCCTGCACCTGAAAGAAGATGAAGGTGAATTCCTCGAAGACTGGAAGCTGCGTAGCCTGGTTTCGCGCTACTCCGATCACATCGGTTTCCCTATCCGCATGCCCAAGCAGGTCGAAGGCAAGCCGACCGAAGACTGGGAAGTTGTCAATTCGGCATCCGCGCTATGGACACGGCCGAAGAGTGAATTGAAGGACGAGGAGTACCAGAACTTCTACAAGTCGCTGAGTCACGACTTCAGTGACCCGCTGGCCTGGACGCACAACCGTGTCGAAGGCAATCAGAACTTCACTTCACTGCTGTACGTGCCGGCGAAGGCACCGTTCGACTTCGCGAACGGCCGCGAGGAGCGCAAGGGCCTCAAGCTGTACATCCGCCGGGTATTTATCATGGACGCCAGCGAACAATTGTTGCCGGCCTATCTTCGCTTCGTCCGCGGTGTTGTCGATTCCGACGATCTTCCTCTCAATGTCAGTCGCGAAATCCTGCAGCAGAACCGCCAGGTCGAAAGGATTCGTGGAGCTTGCACGAAGCGCACGCTTGATCTGCTGGACAAGTTGGCGGCCGATGGCTCCGACAAGTACGCGACGTTCTGGAATGCCTTCGGAAGTGTGCTCAAGGAGGGCATCGCCGAAGACGCAGGAAACCGCGAACGGATCGCCAAGCTTCTGCGCTTCGCTTCGACCCATTCGGAAGGTTCTGCGCCTACGGTGTCCCTGGACGATTACATAGGCCGTATGAAGGCTGACCAGGAGGTGATCTGGTACATCACGGCCGATTCGTATGCAGCGGCGAAAGGCAGTCCCCAGATCGAAGCACTCAGGGCACAAGGTGTCGAAGTGCTGTTGATGTCCGATCGGATCGATGAATGGATGGCCGGTTATCTGACCGAATACGCGGGCAAGAAACTGCGCCATATCGGCAAGGGCGAAATTGAACTCGATGCCGCCGCTACCGAAGCGCACAAGGCCGTGGAAGAGGCGGCATCCGCTGTAGTGGCTCGACTAAAGGAATTGCTGGGCGATCGTGTCAGTGACGTCAAGGTCAGCCGTCGCCTGACGGAATCGCCTTCCTGCCTGGTCCTTGATGAGTACGACATGGCCTTGCACCTGCGTCGCGCACTCAAGCAATCGGGGCACGAAATGCCGGACTCGGCGCCGGTGCTGGAGATCAATCCGAACCACGCATTGCTGCAGAGGCTTGAGGTCGAAACGGACGATTCGCGCGCCAATGACCTTGCCCTGCTACTGCTTGAGCAGGCCCAGGTAGCCGAAGGCGCACAACTGGATGATCCGGCCGCATTCGTGCAGCGACTCAATCGGGTGATCCTCGAGCGTAGTCAGGACGATCGGGACTCCGCAGACCGTAGCAGTTGAGTTAGCTGTTCCGCGACAGACGGCCATCTCAGGCTCCAATCTGGGTTATCTTGTGCAACGGCGCGTGTCTGAACACGCGCCGTTTCTCTTTGTTGAGCAAAGGGTTGCGATGAAAATTGAAACCAAGCTGCCAAAAGTCGGTACAACGATATTTACTGTCATGAGCCAGCTCGCCGCCAGCCACAAGGCGGTCAACCTGGGGCAGGGATTTCCGGACTTCGACGGGCCACAGGCATTGCGGGATGCCGTGACCGAAGCCATGAATTCGGGCAAGAACCAGTATGCGCCTGCCACCGGCTGGCCTGCCTTGTGCGAGCAGATTGCGCGCAAGTGCGAGACCCTCTATGCCTGCCGGGTCGATGCCGGCTCTGAGGTAACC
>NZ_JBAWHJ010000285.1:0-6656 GCF_049593775.1 Dokdonella sp.
GACAGATGATGAAGCTGAATCCGTTACCAGCAACTGCAGGCCGCTCGGCGAAATGCCGCTCGGCTGGGCAAAGCTGGCTTCGAGTGACAGCCCATCCTGCATGCCCAGTTTGCCGGTGCCGGCAAGGATATCGACCCGACCCCGGCTCAGGTCGAGCACCCAGACCTGATTCTGGCTGGCCGACAGCACGTAGAGCTTGTCGGCGATGACAGCCAGTCCGCCCGGATTGCCTATGGATGTCGTGCGTGCATCGGCATCGTGCGGACGCACGCGTCCTTCTTCACCCGTGCCCAGCACGGTTTCGACATCCCCACCATGCAGGCGGATCCGGCGTACCGCGTGATTGCCGCGATCGGCGAGGTAGAGAAAGTCGTCGCGCAAGGCCAGGCCTTGAGGATCGCGCATTCCGCATTCCTGATTGCGTCCATCCCAGAAACCGGGATCTCCCGATCCGAACTGGCGCAGGATGCGGCCCTCATGGTTGCACTCAAGCACGCGATGGTGGCCGCTGTCGGACACGTAGACCAGTGAGTCAGTTGCCAGCAGCTTGCCCGGAAACAACAGTGGCAAGCGCGGTTCCGGTCGGGATGCCGGCGCCGAGGCCTCGTATTCACGAAGGTCGCGCTCGGCGGCTTCGTCGAGCAGTTTGCCGATCTGCTCGTCCAGATCCTGCCGCCGGCCTTCGCCTGGAATCACGGCCGCGATCAGGCCCTCGGCATCGATCAGCACGGCACTGGGCCACGCATCGATGGCGTACTGCTGCCAGAGCGCATGATTGGGGTCGTTCGCCATCGGGTGCCGGATGTGGTGCCGATTGACGGCCTTCAGCACGGCGCTGGAATCGCGCTGGGCCGGATATTTCGGCGTGTGTATGCCGATCACCGTCAAGCCGTCGTGATAGTGATTTTCCAGAAAGGTCAGGTCCGGCAGCAGGTTCCAGCAATGGACGTTGTCGTAGCTCCAGAACCAGAGCAGAACGACACGTCCGCGCAGCCCCGCCAGCATCGGCGCTTCGCTGACATTGACCCAATCCAGTCCGGCAGGAAACTCCGGTGCGGGTGTTCGTGAATCCATCCTCTCCCCCCCTCTCAACGCTCGATGCGATGCGTGCTCGCCCCATCCGGACGAGTCAGGATTACGTGCCGGTCATGCGGCCAACGTGAGCCATGATGCCATCGCGCGCAAGATCAAGCGCACGCTGGAAGTCCTTCGTCGTGCCGTAATAGGGATCGGGCAGTTCGACAGGCTCGGAAATCCCGACGAACGGCAGGAACATGGCGACTCGATCATTGCTGCCTTCCGGCGCCCTTGCGAGTACGGCACGCAGGTTTACCCGATCCATCACCAGAAGATGGTCGAATCTGGAGAAATCCTCCACGCAGACCTGACGCGCGCGATGATCGGCCAGCGGGTAGCCGTTGGCTTCGGCCATGGCGATGGCACGGGCATCGGCCCTGTTGCCGATGTGATAGCTCTCGGTGCCGGCGGACTCAACCTCGATGTCGAGTCCGGCCCGGGCGAATTCAACGCGGGCGACCGCCTCGACCGTGGGCGAACGGCAGATATTGCCCATGCAGACGAAGAGAATCCTCATTTTCCATCCTTGCCGGCCAGCAAGGCCTCGACTCGTGCAAGATCGGCTGCGGTATCGACACCGGCAGGAAAAGGCTCCGGAGCGATCGCAACTGCGATCGGGCAACCATGCTCGATGGCGCGCAGTTGCTCGAGTGACTCGGCGATCTCCAACGGCGTTCGCGTCATGCCTGCCAGAAGCTTGAGGAAGCCGGCCCGGTAGGCATAGATGCCGATGTGGCGAAGGAATGCGGTCGCTGCGGGCAAGGATTCCCGCGAGCCTGCAAACGCATCACGCGCCCAGGGAATCGGCGCGCGGCTGAAGTAGAGCGCATTGCCGACTGAATCGCGGACGAGCTTTACGCAATTCGCATCGAACAGCTCCTCCGCCGACAACACTGGCGTAGCAAGGGTGGCCATGGGGCAACTGCCCGAGGCCAGGGCAAGTGCTACTTCGCGAATTCCGCTGGCCGGCGCCATGGGCTCGTCACCCTGCAGATTGACTACGATCCTTGAATCATCCCATCCCTGCAGGGTGGCAAGTTCCGCCAGACGGTCGGTACCGGAAGCATGATCATTGCGGGTCAGTGCGACACCGACCCCCGATCCCCGCAGCGCGTCGACGATTCTCTGGTCATCGGTGGCAACGACCACTTCACGTGCGCCGGCTTCCAGCGCACGCCGGGCCACATGCACGATCATCGGGACACCGCCTATCGGCAGCAGCGGCTTGCCTGGAAGGCGCTGCGAACCATAGCGGGCTGGAATGGCGACGACGAAATCGATCTCGGTATTCATGCGCCGATTCTGGCCGAAGCGCGCGCTGCAGGCCAGTTGCCTCGGCCAAACACCCCGCCAGCGCGGTGTATCATGCCCACCCTGACACCATGAGTTCAGACCCTGACGTGACCGACATCATCAGTGTGCCGTCCGCGCTTCCGTTGCGCGCAGCATTGCTGATGGCTGCCAGCGCCACCCTTTTCGGCACGATGGCCGTGGCCATTCGATTCGCCTCCAGCGAACAGCATCCGTTCGAAATCGCGTTTTTCCGCTGCCTGTTTGGTGCCCTGTTCGCCCTGCCCCTGATCCGCGTGCATGGCATCGAGATCCTGCGCACCCGCCGTCTGGGCTTCTACCTGATCCGCTGCGCCGTCGGCATTGTCTCGATGCTGTGCGGTTTCTGGGCACTCGTGCACCTGCCACTGGCGCAGGCGGTGGCGCTGTCCTATTCGACGCCATTGTTCATCACGATTGGAGCCGTGCTGGTCCTGGGTGAAGTGGTGCGCATGCGACGCTGGAGCGCGGTGATCATCGGCTTCATCGGCGTGCTCGTGATCGTGCGTCCGAGCGCATCCGATTTCAGCGTAGCCACCCTGATAGCGCTGACTGCAGCGGCGATCAGCGGCATGGTCACGATCAGCATCAAGTACCTGTCGCGAACCGATCCGCCCGACCGCATCGTCCTGCTGACCACCTTGCTCTGGGTGCCCCTGAGCCTGCCGTTCGCGCTGGCTGTGTGGGAGTGGCCCTCCGCCCATATCTGGCCATGGCTGGTCCTGTCCGGCGCACTCGGCACGGGTGGCCACTACTGCTGGACACGTGCGTTGAAGATGGCGGATGCCTCTGCCCTGGCACCGCTGAGCTACCTGCAATTCCTGGTGGTCGGCGTGCTGGCCTGGCTGTTGTTCAACGAGACGGTCGATACCTACACCCTTCTCGGCGCAGGTATCGTCATCAGCGCCAGCCTGTATATCGCCCGACGCGAGGCGCAGGTTGCCCGCAAGCAGCTCAACGAAGCCTTGGCAGCGAAAACGAAGCCGTCGGTTTGATCGAAACCCCTGGCTAACGCTCCAACTCCCCCCCGGGAGAGGGAGCTAAGGCGGCGCGGTCTTGCGGCGCTCGAACCACCAGACAAGACCGGCGATCGAAAGCCAGAGCAGGAAGAACGGCCAGCGAGGCAGTTGATTCCGTGAGTGCTGCGACGGGGGTGCATCGTTGACCATGGCCATGGTTGCTTCACGAATCGCCATGCGCTGCAAGGTTTCCGCCTCGCCCTGATCGAATACATGGATCGGCCATTCCGTGCCGGCGTTGGCCAGCTGATGCCAGCCGGCACTTTGCGGCCACCAGGCGGCGCAGGATTGCGCGCCGTCTTCCACCAGCAGTTCGTGATGCTCGCCCTGCGCGTCCCGTATCCCCGCGCCGGCCTGCAAGCCGCAGATGACGCTGCGCTGATTCACGCGCGCCTGCTGCGGCAACTGCGGCACCCTCCCGCCGCGCGCCCGCGCCAGTGTCGAAAAGGTCTTGCTCCAGAGTGTTCCATAGGCTTCGCGGTCGCCTTCGAGGGTCATGCGATAGCTGTCCAGCATCAGCGTGATCCCGACACGTCCCTGACCCATGGCGCGCCAGCGGATCAGGTCCGAACCATCCTCCGCTTGCAGCAACGCCACCGAATCCGGCGCACGCACGGCCAGTGGACGGCGAGTGAAGGGCCGGTTTCGGTCGGGTCCGTAGACGTTTCCGGGCAGATTGACCGAGTGCGAAAGATCGGCATCTTCAAGCTTGAATCCCATTGCCGCCCACTCGTCTTCCACCTTGCCGGGAACCGGTCCGGTGATGCGCAGGAGGAGACCCATCCCCGACTCCACCGCGTTGCGAACAGATTCCCTGGCGGACTGCGACAACCCTGCCCAGGAGCGTTCGTCGGCGATCAGAAGATCCGTTTCAGCCAGGGTAGCAGGGTCGAGACGTGCCGCCGCTTGACGTTGCTCGATGCCGCGGCTCAACGCGATCTGGCTACCGAGGCTGTGGCCTGCATCGACTATCCAGCGACGCAGGTACTTGAGCTCTGCATCGGGCGCTCCGGCAACCACGATGGTGCTGAGCGAGTCTTCGGCGCGCGCAGCGATGGCGACCGGTATTTCATCAACCGGGCTGTCACCGGCATCCAGCACTCGCAGTTGGTAGAGCATTCTCGTGTTCGACCTGGCCACGGTCGAAAGTCGGAATCGGCCATCGGCATCGATTGGCGAGGTCGCGACGATCTCCCCGCTTCGGTCGATCAGTTCGACCCGGGCATCGGCGATACCTGCAATGCGCCCGGTCAGTGACCACAGCGTACCGGCGCTGACGGCATCGGGAACCTGCAATTCGACCAGACCAGCAGGCTCATCGGTCGGCTCGAATGCGAGCCCGCGTCCGATTGCTGCTGGCCGGTCCCGCGCCACCAGTCCGTCGCCGAGAACGCGCAAGCGACCAATGCCGGGATGCTGGCGCAGGGCGCTGGCAAGATCTGGCACCCGTTCGATGCCCTCAACCGCATCCGGCGCTTCCGGCAGGACAATCACGGGTGTATCCGCGCCAATGCCTTCCAGTTGGCTGGTGCCAACGCCAGCCGTGATGACAACCGCGCTCTCAGGATCCCGTTCCATTGACGGCGGATACAGAAGCACGCCAATCGAAACGCCCATCAGAAGCTGGCCGGCAACCAGAATCCAGCGCCACCTGCCGCCGGAACGAAGGCTTCGTACGATGCCCAGCAGCACCGCTACGGCGATCACCGACAGGCTGACGAATTGCAGGTTCATGGCTGCACGTCCTTGCCGATGGCATCCAGGTATGACTTGCCGACCGCATCAGGTGCCGCACGCAGCGGCGTTGTCGCCGGCAAGGCGGGCAACAGGGGCCAAAGTGCATCGAGCACGGATTCCCTGCAGACATCGCAGGCTGGTTCGCGTCGCAGAACATCCAGTGCGGCGATCAGATCGAGCGGATCTGCGAGCGTGGATTCATGCTCACCCACCCATGCTTCGAAACCTTCGAGATCGACCGTTTCATTGTTCGAGAGCGCCGCATAGGTTTGTGCAAGCACCGCCGCACCGGCATCGGCGGGAATCAGCACCCCCCCGGGATCACGCAAGCCATCGCGCTCACCCGAAAGGCGCCGACTTTCATCAACCGGCGGCAACTCGAGACCGACCCTGGCCAGATAGATGCGTGAGGCCTGCTGCACCTGTTTTATGAACCCCAGTGCGCGGTTCTCGAACGGGAGTGCCTTGCCGGGCTCGCCCATGCGCAGATGCAATTCCGCTTGCCACATCTCGGCCAATGCCGATTTCAGGATCTTTCTGGTTTCCGGATCGAGCAGGGTCGCCGCTTCGGCGTGATCGTGGGCGTGACCGTATTCCGCAAGCACGTCGTCGGCGATACCGAATCCGGCATTGCCATTGGCGTTGCCATGGTCGTGCCCATCGTCGTGGCTGTGGCCACTCGGCAGGGCATCGAGCTGGGTCGCTTCGTCCTTGTGATCGTCGTCAGCGGATTCCTGATGTTCCGGACCCGCTCCGCGGCCGGACTCAAACTCTTCACCAAGGAACTGGCCATAGCGCAGCCGCAGGATTTTCTGGTCGACGCCAATCGTGTCGGAGCGCGCCAGAAATTCATCGGGACCAAGCTGTGCACGCTCGTCGAGCAAGGCCTCGGTATCAATGATGATCTGGCGCTGGCTACGGAAATACGCAGGCAAGGCCTTCTGCACGATCCCCTCGACACCTTCGCTTTCGGTCGCCAGCTCAGCCGGCCAACGCAGGATGTAGCTCGCACTGCGCGCCAGATTGGACTCCGGCTCGCGCCGATCGCTCACGCTCATGCGGACAATCAAGTCATCACCTGGCGTGAGACCGGCGGACGACAATGACAGCCTTCGCTTGAAAGTTTTCTGGCGAGCCGTTCCACCCGATTCGGGTCGCAGGCGTTCGCTGCGCTCACTCACGGTAACCTGCTCGCCGCTGCCCTGGGCCAGGGTGATGCCAAGACTCGCATCGCCAACGCCGTAGTCGTCGCTGACTTCGAATTCCAGCAACCAGGATTGCTGGCCCGGCTCGACCAGGCTGAGCGTCTTCTCGGGCACGATGACTCGTATCACGGGTGGCTGGTCGGCCACGGCATCAAGGCGATGCAGTTGATCATCCTGCAATGGAGGCGCGCCCGTCACGACGAGGCGATACAGGGTCGAATGCTCCAGTGTCGTCTGCGCAACCCAGGCTCCGCCTTCAGGGTGCAATTCGATTTCCGAACCATCATGG
>NZ_JBAWHJ010000286.1:0-4564 GCF_049593775.1 Dokdonella sp.
GGATCAATCGGCGCGCCGGCGCGTACGGAATCGACCTTTTCCTGCGCGAACGCAGCTGTCGAAACGACACCAATAGCAGCCAGAGACAACAACCGCAGGTACGGATATTTCATTGCGAACTCCCAGATTGATCGAACTGCTCCGGCTGCCCTCAGCTGGAGCAGCCAATCCTGCGCTTGCATGTGCTCCTGTGCAAGAGGCAGGCGGGCAGCGAAAATGACTCAATCAGGTGCCCTGCAGCCCTGAACGGGGAGCGCCCCGTTCCGCTATATCCCCTCGGCTGCCTTCTCGCTCACCGCGTAATTGGCCATCAAATCGGGGACGACAGCCAAGCGGGTCGGGCGCGCTCGGAATGGCTTGTTGGGCACGGCGCGAGCGTATTGCGAGGCTCACCCATCGGCCCAGCATCGCTGAATGAATCGACCCCCAGTTTCCGCAGCTTCGTTCAGGCTTTATGCCGCAGACGCGAATAGCGGGGTGGAGTCGTTCGGCGTTGATTGCAGCGATCCGACGTCCAGTTCGGGGCACGCGGATTTTGCTTGCGCGACCATGGTCGCCGAAAGGTTTCTCATCAGTTCGACGTTGGTTCGCAGGCGCTCACGCATCGCGGCATCATCAAGCGTGTCATGCAGGCCGCGATTCATTTCCACGAACCACTCCAGCTGCTGCTGATCGAGCATTTCGGCCCTGTTCGGCCGAGAGCTCACGGCCCCCCAGCGTCGGAAAAAGCCCTGCATCTCCAGGTTGAGCTCGGCCGCAGCGGCCAGGTCCTTCTGAAGATCGCCGAGCAGGGCAACATCCGTGAGGCGATTCTGGAAAACCAGTTGGCAGAGCACGCCCCAATAGTAGGTGTAGTCCCATACCACCTTGCTCGACATGACCTCGGCATCGCCGAACAGGGAGTACTGCTTGCGATACATGCTCAACGTATTTTCGTAGAACGAGAAATAGAGCTGCTCATACAGGCGCGCATATGGCGCAACCGGCTTTCCGGCCTGGTCGAGGCCAATCAGCTCGCAGATGTAGGTATTTGCGATGGCGATGAAATCGCTGCCCGGTGAATAGAACGGATCCAGAAACACGCCAGCCTCGCCGGTCAGGGCCCAGCGGTTCCCGGAGAACACTTGCCTGCATCCATGCGAGTAGCCGCGCAGGAATTTGAAATCCATGAGCTTGTCGCGCCTGGCCTCACACGCCTTTGCCACCAGCGGCTGATGCACGTGCAGCCACTCTAGCGCGCGCTCGAACGTGTTCATGTCCTTAAGTGGGTGCATTTTTGCATCGCAGACGATACCGACCGAGTGTGCGCCTGAACCCAGCGGAATCAGCCATACCCAATAGCCCGGCCCGCAAAGGTGATTGGTTGAGCGCCAGCGTTCCGCGGGATCGCATCGCTCCCGCCACGCCTTGTCGTCGCACCACTCGTCGATCGGAAGACAATCGTCAATCCGGAACCACACCGCGTTGCCATCGTGGCCATTGTCTTCATCGAGCTCCAGCTTGCGCCGGATCAGCCCCGCACGCCCACTGGCATCAATGACCCAGTTCGCGGATATCTGGCCATCGGTGCCATCTGTTGTGAAGGAAACCGAATGGTCGGTATCCCGCTCATTCAGCTCGATCTTGCGTACAACGGTGTTGTCGAGGAAGCGGATGCCACGTTCGCGTACGAGTTCGCCAAGATGGTTCTCGAGAATGCCTCGATCAAGTTGCCAGGTCGGCGTCGGCAGCACGCTGCTGACGCCGAGTTCCGTGACCCCTTCCAGGTCGTTGCGGGCATCGCTCCAGAAGAACCGAAAACCGAACTTGCGGATATGCGCATGGTCGAGGTGTTCACGCAGGCCCAGGGTCTCGGCCAGATAGTGGGCGCCGATTTCGACCTTGGACTCACCTACCTTGAGGGCGGCATGTGGCAACGGATGTGTACTGCGTTCAAGCACGACGATGTCGAGATCACGAAATTTGCCGCGCAGTTGCAGGGCCAGGCAAAGCCCGGCCAGTCCGCCGCCGAGAATGACTACATCGTGTCGTGCACTATCTTTCATTGAGGATTCCGTAAAGTTGTCGCGGCATCCATCGAGATGGCTCCGCCAGTCTTGCGATTCGTGAACAGGCTCAGGAGCGGGGTTGTCATCAGCGTGGTCACGATCGCCATGATCATGAGCATGGTGAAGATCTCTTCACCAATCACGCCGATGTCCAGACCGACCTTCATGACGATCAGTTCCATCAGGGCGCGCGCATTCATCAGCGAGCCTACTGCAAATGATTCCCGCCAATTGAATCCGGCCACTCTTGCGCCCGCTGCGCCGCCGAGCACTTTTCCAAGCACTGCCGCCGCCAGGATAAGGGCGAGTGCGAAAACACCTGTCCCGCCCAGTGCATCCGGTGTCGTGTGCAATCCGGCAAGAGCGAAGAACACCGGCATCAGGACCAGCACCGCAACCGGTTCGATGCGTTCGACCAGGCAGGCCAGCAACCGATTGTCGCGTGGCAGGGCAGCACCAAAGACGAATGCACCGAATACGGCATGCAATCCCAGTGCATCGGTAATCGCAGCACTGGCGAACACGCCGATCAGCAATACGGCGAGCAATCCTGCCGACGGCCGACCCTCGACACCATGGCGATCCAGCGCGCGCGCCAGCAAGGGCCGCAACACCGAGAATGCGAAGACGGCCATCGCCAGCGTGCCGACCAGGGTGATGGCAAACCCGGACCATCCGGTACTCGAGGAGATCATCGCGACGACAAACGCCAGAACGATCCAGGCGAGCACGTCAGCCAGCGCCGCCGAAGTCAACGACAAACGACCGACTGCGGACTCGGTCATCCCGCGTTCCTTGAGGATTCGCGCCATAATGGGAAACGCGGTGATCGCCATTGATGCGGCCATGAACAACGCGAAAGGCCAGAACGCCACGCCTTCAGGTGCAAAGCTGCCGTGCAGGAGTGGCGAAATCGCCAGCCCCAGCGCGAATGGAAGCAGCACGCTGAGCAGGCCGGTCAGGCTGGCAGCCGTCAGGTGGCGGCGCGCGCCATCAGGCAGACGCAGCTCCGCACCGACAACAAACATGAACAGTACCAGCCCGATCTGACTGAGTCCTTCGAGCGCCGCCAGGCTTTCAGGCGCAAACAGCCACGCCTGCGCGGTTGGCGCCACTGCGCCGAAAAGTATCGGACCCAGCAGGATGCCGGCGAGCATTTCGCCAATGACCGGCGGTTGCCCGATCCGCTGCAACGCCAGGGCAAGCAAACGGGCGACGCCAAGAATGACGACCAGCTGCAACAGAAGCAGCGGTACCGGGGTCACGCGGGCTCGTGCTGCCCGGCCAGCGGCGGGTCGACAATGCAGGGCAGCGACGCATGCGAACGTCGGTAGCTGTCCGCGATACTGCCGTAGTGGATGACTCGACCCATCGTGTAGAGCGTAATCAACGTGACATCGCGCACCGGGCGAAAATGGCTGAGTCGGAACTCGCGGTTGTAGCGGGTCTCGATCGGTACGGATACGACGCCGAGTCCCGCTTCGCGCACGGCTGCAATCAGAATGGCCGCCTCGAACACGAAACCCTGTGCCGGCAGATCAACCAGTTCCATCGCTGCACGCGGATAGAAGCGTTGGCCACTCTGGGTATCGGCTATGGGAATCCCACAGCCCCAGGAAATGCCCCAGTCGGCAACCGCATTGGCTCGCCGGCGCGCGTTTGGCTGATTGTCGCGCGTACGGATCCGCGCACCGATAACGATGCTGGACGGATAGCCGCGCGCGGCGGCCAGCATGCGGGGAATGTCGGCAGCATCATGCTGTCCATCGCCATCCATCGCGACAACGGCATCAAAGCCCCGGCGCAGCGCTTCGCGGAACCCGTCGCGCAGGCTTTCACCCTTTCCGCACGGTGTTTCGTGGCGAAGCAGGATAATCGGCAGGTCAGCCAGCAACTCGCCCGTGCGGTCCGATGACCCGTCATCGACGACGATGACATCGGGGAGTACGGCCAGGGCTGACTCGACCACTCGGCGAATGGCCAGCTCTTCATTGAGCGCGGGAATAAGAATGGCAACGCGGGGTGGTGACGAATCGCTCATGCGCACACTTCAATCTGCAACACGCTTCGCGCGCCGGCCGGGAGCTGAAGGCTGGCCGGTTGTCCGGATGCGAGCGCGGCAAGCAGGGGCAGCGCGCCTCTGGCCATCGGATTGGCCGATGCCAACTCGGCGAATGCGCCAATCAGCGTCGACGACTGAGGGCTGCGCGCCGGAGAAGAATCATGGCGAATGCGCAGCAACTGTTTGCCGCTCTCTCCAGGAGAAAGCACGAGTGCCGCTCCGAACAGCCGGGTTGAGGGTGCAACAGGTGCCAGCGGCCCGATTGAATCGGTATCGTACACCACCAGCAGCACGGGTGTGTCGTCTGCTAGGGCCTGCACGCTTGCCTCGAAGAGTGCCGTCGCGAAACTGGTATGCCAGCTGCTGATCGAGGTTGAAGGCGCATGGCATTGGGCGGCAATCGTCCAGTAGCCGGCCGGCGCGTTGTGTACCGAATTGTGGAAGCGGATGGGGG
>NZ_JBAWHJ010000287.1:0-2135 GCF_049593775.1 Dokdonella sp.
CCGTTCAGATTTCCTCGATTTGCGTGCGTTTCGAGCGCCGGATCAGCCAGGCCACGCCACGCAGATCGGAAATGCCGACCAGGGCCCGGTTGAAGTTGTTGTACTTGGAAATCCCGGCAGCACGCGCACGGTGGTTAACCGGCACGCTTTCCACCTGCCAGCCGGCGCGCTGCATCAGGGCCGGCAGGTAGCGGTGCATGTGGTCGAAATAAGGCAGGTCCATGAACGCCGCGCGCTCGAACAGCTTGATGCCACAGCCGGTATCGGGCGTCTCGTCCCGCAGCAGTCGACTGCGGATCGCATTGGCCAGCCGGGAAGCGAGCCGCTTGCTGCCGGTGTCCTTGCGTTCGGTCCGCCAGCCGGCAAACAGCTTGATCGAATCCGGCGACGCGTCTCGCCTGGCGATCAGTTTCGGGATATCAGCTGGATCATTCTGGCCATCGCCATCGAGGGTCGCGATCCAGACTCCGCGCGCGGACTTGATGCCATTGCGCACGGCGGTGCTCTGGCCGCTCTGGGTGAGGTGGTGAATTACGCGCAACTCCGGAATTTCCGACTTGGCTGCGGTCAGCACGGCGAGCGTGTCGTCCTTGCTCGCATCGTCGACGTAGACGATTTCGAACTCCGTCTTGCCGCGCAGCGCCGCCGTGATTTCGTTGATCAGCGGCAGGACATTATCGCGCTCATTGAACACCGGCACGACGACGGAGAGCTGGGTCATTGCCCGGATCCTGTGGTCGGAGTGCCGATTCAGGAGAGCGAAACGGCCGAGTTCGCCATTATCGCCGATTCGAAGTCCTATCCAAAACGAAGCGGCAACGGCAGAGCCCTCATCGAAGCCAGCGGCGCATGGTGGCTCTGTGTAGGAGGGGCATTCATGCCCGATGCTCTTCGTCACCATGCGAGGAAAGCATCACGGCTGAAGCCGTTTCCTACGAAAACGTTCTAGCGAATCCTGCCAAGAATGCCGTCGAGCTCATCGAGGCTGTGGTACTGGATGACAACCTTGCCTTTTCCTCCACGACCATGATTGATCGCCACGCGTGCACCGAGCTTCTCGGCGAGTTCGTTTTCAAGCGATTCGATATCGGCATCGCGTTTTGGCTTTGACGGTTTGCCTTTGGGCAATTCCGAGGCCCCTCGAACCGCTTCCTCAAGCTGGCGGACCGACCATTCGTTGTCAACGGCCTTGCTTGCCAGCGCGACTGCCCGCGCAGCCGGCAAGGTCAACAAGGCACGTGCATGGCCCATCTCGAGCTTGCCCTCATCGAGCATCACCCGGATTTCATCCGGCAGATCGAGCAGGCGCAGCAGATTGGATACCGATGCGCGTGAACGGCCGACCGCATCGGCCGCTTGCTGGTGAGTCAGCTTGAACTCGGCAATCAGGCGTGAAAGTGATTGCGCCTCTTCCAGCGGAGACAGATCCTCGCGCTGGATATTCTCGATCAGCGCGATGGCGATTGCGGCCCGATCGTCGATGTCGCGCACCAGTGCTGGAATCTCGGCGAGGCCGGCCAGCTGGCTGGCGCGCCAGCGGCGCTCGCCGGCAATCAGCTCGAACCGGTTCTTGCCGGAACTGCGCACGATGACCGGTTCGATCACGCCTTGCGACTTGATTGATTCGGCCATTTCCTGCAGCAGTTCTTCGTCGAAGTGGCGACGTGGCTGGTATTTGCCGGCGGTGATGGAAGTCACCTTCAGCGAGCGCAGCTCGCCTTCGTCCTGCGTGGATCTGGTTGATGTCTCGCCGGCGTCGTCACTGCCGCCAAGCAGGGCATCAAGCCCACGTCCGAGCCCAAGCCCGCGTTTTTTAGCTGCCATTGCTCCGTTTCCTAACTGGTTGCTGCGGCGGGCGCGCGTTCGCGGCGAATCATTTCGCCGGCAAGGCCGAAGTAGGCGATGGCACCGCGCGATTCGCGATCGTAGAGATTGATGGGTTTGCCGTGGCTGGGCGCCTCGGCGAGCCGGATGTTTCGTGGGATGATCGAGCGCAACAGCTTCTCGCCAAAGTGCTTGTGCAGCTGAGCCGAAACGTCATTGCTGAGGTTGTTGCGCACGTCATACATGGTGCGCAGCAGCCCTTCGATCTCCAGTTCCGGATTGAGACGCTTGCGTACCGCCTTGATCGTGTC
>NZ_JBAWHJ010000288.1:0-1572 GCF_049593775.1 Dokdonella sp.
CATTCCGCGCAATGCCAGCGTGCGAGCACTGCGTGATTCGGAGTTGCTGCGACTTTCGCGCAGTGATTTCGAGAAACTGGTCAACCATCACCCGCGCGCAATGCTGGCAATGGCGCGCCTGGCCGTGCGCCGATTGTCGTCGCGCGATGAGGACGCGTCGCTCGGTGCGCCGCGTACGTTCGCCGTGCTGCGCCACGATGCCGGTGTCGATGTCCACGGTTTCGCGGACGAATTCGTCAAGATGCTCGGTGCCTTCGGCAGCTGCACCATGATCGACCGACAAAGCGGGCTCGGCCAACTGAGCAGCTGGTTCAACGAGATCGAAGCACGCACGCGCTTCGTGGTTTATGTGGCAGATGCGGATGATGACTGGCAGGCATTGTGCGTGCGCCAGGCGGACTGCCTCCTGCTACTCGCCAATGCCGCGGAGTCGCCACAGGCGTGGCCGGCAGGAGCCTGCGCCGATGCATCCACGGCCTTGTCCCGACCTCGTCATCTGATCCTGCTCCACGAGGGCAGGATCATCCACGGCACAGCCAGGCGGTGGTTGAACAAGACGCCGGGCATCCCGCATCACCATGTCCGCGATGCACACGATGTGCGCCGTATCGCACGCCTGTTGACCGGACGCAGTCTGAGCCTGGTCCTGTCCGGCGGTGGCGCACGCGGCTTTACCCAGATCGGCATCGTGCGCGCGCTGCGCGAAGCAGGCATGGAAATCGATTGCGTGGGTGGTACCAGCATTGGCGCCATCATCGGTGCCGGCGTTGCACTGGAGTGGAGCGATGAGGAGATGTTCGAAAACTACCGGCAGAGTTTCGTCGTCGGTCGACCGCTGACCGACTACACCCTGCCTCTTGTCGCACTGACGCGCGGACGCCGGGTGGCGCGCCTGCTGCGCGAACAATACGACGACCGTGACATCACCGATCTTCCGCTTCCCTATTTTTGTTGCTCGTCAAATCTCAGTACCGGCGAACTGGAAACGCATCGCGAAGGCCCCTTGTGGCTTTGGCTGCGCGCCTCCAGCGCCATTCCGGGCGTGCTGCCGCCGGTCTGTCATCACGGCCAGGTCTACGTCGATGGTGCCGTCATCAACAACCTGCCCACCGACATCATGCATGCGCAACAGCCTGGCGAAATCGCTGCCGTAGACATCGGTGCAGATGACGCCCTGTACACCTCGATCGAGGAGTACTACACGCCGCCAATCTGGAAGTTGCTGTTCCAGTTCGGGCGTGGCCAGCGGCCCGGCATTTTCGACGTGCTGATTCGCTCGGGAATGGTCAACGCCGAAATCGCCAGCGCCGAACGCCGCGAACTTGCGAAACTGCTGTTCGAACCGCCGGTGCGTGAAATCGGCCTGCTCAACTGGAAGGCTTACGAGCACGCAGTCGAAAGTGGCTACCAGTACGCCTTGCGCGCGATCGAAGACCAGCGCAACAACTTGCAAACCGATGAGGTGCGCCGAGTTTGAGAGGGAAGCGGGATGCCAGGTGGCGTCCCGGCGCCGCCTTCGGGCGTGAGGGTCAGGTCAACGCCATCAGCTTGGCGAAATCAACGCGCTTGAGC
>NZ_JBAWHJ010000289.1:0-2977 GCF_049593775.1 Dokdonella sp.
TCCGCATCGGCGACAACAAGGGTGCGCCATTCGCCTCCGACAATTTCTGGCAAATGGCCGACACCGGTCCCTGTGGTCCGAGTAGCGAGATCTTCTACGACCATGGGCCGCATATTCCGGGTGGCCCTCCGGGATCGCCCGATGAGGATGGCGATCGCTTTATCGAGATATGGAATCTCGTTTTCATGCAGTTTGATCGCGCTGAAGACGGAACATTGTCGGATCTGCCGGCGCAATGCGTGGATACCGGCATGGGTCTGGAGCGGCTCGCCGCGATCCTTCAGCATGTGCACAGCAACTATGAGATCGACCTGTTCCAGCATCTGATCAAGTCAGCCGGGCAATTTACCGGCACCGATGATCTGGAAAACAAGTCGCTGCGCGTGATTGCCGATCACATACGTGCCTGCGCGTTCCTGATCGTCGACGGTGTCTTGCCCTCAAACGAAGGGCGTGGCTATGTCCTGCGCCGGATCATCCGTCGCGCGTTGCGCCATGGCTGGATGCTGGGCGTGCGCGGAGATTTTTTCTGGAGAATGCTGGAGCCGCTGGTCAGTCAGATGGGCGCCGCGTATCCGGAGCTTGCCGCAAAGCAGGAGTTCATCGAACGCGCGTTGAAGGCTGAAGAAGAACGCTTTGGTGAAACCCTTGAACACGGAATGAAGGTGTTTGAGGAGGTCGCAACTCGATCATCGTCGGTCATTCCCGGCAACGATGTCTTTCGTCTTTATGACACCTATGGGTTTCCGGTAGACCTGACTGCCGATATAGCTCGTGAGCGTGGCTTGTCCGTGGACATGCCGGGCTTCGAGAAAGCCATGAACGAGCAGCGCGAGCGTGCCCGTTCGGCCAGCAGTTTCGAATCGAAAGGGCAACTTCCGGCCGAACTGGCCAGTTCGCTGCCGGCAAGTCTGTTTTCCGGCTACAACGCCACCGAGGAGTCAGGCGGACGCGTGCTAGCCATCGTGCGCAGCGGGCGCCGGCTGGAATCTCTGGCAGATGGAGAGGAAGGCATTGTCATTCTGGATCGCACGCCGTTCTACGCCGAATCGGGCGGGCAGGTGGGTGATCGCGGCGAACTGGTGTGTCAGTCGGGTCGCTTTCATGTCAGTGACACGGTAAAGCTGGGTGGCGCCTTTCATGGTCATGTAGGTCGCTGGGAAGGCTCGGCTGCACTCACGCCCGATACAGCAGTGGATGCCCGGGTTGAAGTGGGCAGACGCAAAGCCATTGTGCTCAACCACTCGGCCACACACCTGCTGCACGCAGCATTGCGCAAGGTACTGGGCGAACACGTGACGCAAAAGGGTTCGCTGGTCGCACCTGAGCGGCTGCGCTTCGATTTCTCGCATTTCCAGCCGACCGCAGCAGAAGAGTTGCGTCGTATCGAGGATCTCGTGAACGCCGAGATCCGGGGCAATGCCGAGGCAGAAATCCGCCACATGGGCTACGACGAAGCCATTGATTTCGGTGCCATGGCGCTATTCGGTGAGAAATACGGCGACGAAGTCCGGGTGTTGCGCATGGGCGAATTCTCGACCGAGCTCTGCGGCGGCACGCATGTGGCGCGTACTGGTGATATCGGGTTGTTCAAGATCCTCAGCGAGGGCGGCGTGGCGTCCGGGATCCGTCGGATCGAGGCAGTGACGGGTGCCGATGCGGTCGCCTATGTAGTAGAGGAGGAGTCGCGTCTGAATGAGATCGGCAGTCTGCTTTCTGCGCAAGGTACTGAAGTGGTCGACAAGCTGCGCCAGGTTCTTGACCGGCAGAAGAAGCTCGAGCGCGAACTGGAATCGTTCAAGGCGCGCGAGGCAAGCGCAGCGACCGCTGACCTGGCCAATCAGGCCATCGACGTCGGTGGCATCAAGGTCGTGGTGGCGCGCGTCGACGGGCTGGATGCAAAGGCTCTGCGCGAGGGCATTGACGCAATGAAGCCGAAGCTGGTTGATTGCGTGATCCTGCTGGCGGCTGCAGCGGATGGGAAGGTCGCGCTCGTGGGTAGCGTGGCTGGCAGCGCGCTGGGTCGGATAAAGGCAGGTGAAGTCGTCTCCCACGTAGCTGCGGCTATTGGGGGGAAAGGTGGTGGACGTCCGGACATGGCTCAGGGTGGGGGCATTGATTCCCCGGCCCTTGGTACCACCCTCGCTGAATTGCCGCAGTGGATTGCCGGCAAGCTGACGTGAATCGATCGACTTCGATGCAATTCGATTTTTCAAACGAATTGAGCTCAGTTTCATTGCGCCTGAACAACGGCATCGCTTAGTATCGACACTGTCTTGGCGGTGACACTTTTTTTCGATTTCGAGAACGGGTGTGCTGCCGGGATACGGCTTCAATTACTGGGGGGAATGGGCCGCGAGGTCAGCTAGGGAGGCTGGTCTTGGTCCCCGGACATGACGCCGGATTGCGTGCGGAGCTCGCGCAGACGGTAGCCAAGCCGGAACGACAAGAAAGCTTGAAGGAGCAACCAATATGTTGATTTTGACCCGCCGAGTGGGGGAAACCCTGATGATAGGCGACGAAGTAACCGTTACCGTTTTAGGTGTGAAGGGCAACCAGGTGCGAATTGGCATCAATGCTCCCAAGGATGTTTCTGTCCATCGCGAGGAAATCTACCAGCGCATCAAGCGTGAGGAGACTCCCGGTGATGCGGCTGAGGAAACGTCTGGCGAATCCTGACGCTTTACCGCATGCACCTTGCCGGGTATCCTTCGCATCCCGTTGAATCCACAGATTCAGCGTGCCGGCGAAAAGCAGTAGCCGGGCAATAGATCCGGAGAGATGGCCGAGTGGTCGAAGGCGCGCCCCTGCTAAGGGTGTATAGGGTCAAAAGCTCTATCGAGGGTTCGAATCCCTCTCTCTCCGCCAGTAAAGAAAGAAGGCCCCCTCGTGGGGCCTTTTTCTTTACTGACGAAGCGAGACGGTGAACGAATCCTCAGGGTTGACTTCTTGAGTCCCGCCCCGCGCCCTTCGGGGC
>NZ_JBAWHJ010000290.1:0-2846 GCF_049593775.1 Dokdonella sp.
GCTTGCGCCAGGGTGAACTCGCCCAGCGCAAGTTTCACGTCCACCTCCACGCGCAACGCGCGCAGGCGCATTAAGCGATACAGGGTGGCCCGCGTGTGCGCGTTGTCATCGAACAAGCCGGCTTGCAGCATCATTTCTTCTGCGTAGAAACCGATGCCTTCGTTGGCCGAGGAATCGTAGTAGTGGCGCCGGATCGGATTGCTGTTGCGCCAGCCCAGGCTGAGCTGGAACCAGTGCCCGGGAATGCCTTCGTGAACGATGATCGGGCGCGGATCCTGCGCACGCGAAAGGTTGAAGAAGCCGAGATCCGGGCTGGGCGGCGGAATATAGCTGATGCTGTCCTGGTCGAGTCGCGACGGTCCGGTGAAGTCATCGACGACGCCGAGTTCCTGCCAAGCCTCCAGATAAGCAGGCATTGGAAGATTGAGATAATGCAGCAGCTCGGCCGGCACGGTCAGGATGCCGGCGTCGCCGAGGAACTGCCGTATGCGTTCCTCATCGGCTCGCTCCGCTGCAATCTCGGCATCGGAGTCCGCAAAGACTGGCGGGGCGTCTTTACCTTTCAGGCGTGCTTGCGCGTAGGCCTCGAATGCCATCGATCGCGCCCATTCCTGCCGACCCAGTGCCAGCAACTGTTCAGGTGAGTAGGGAAGCAAGGCCACCGTGCGCAGGAACGTCTCGTACTTGTCGCGGCCGATCGCAGTTTCGCGAGGCAACTCGGCCAGACGCTCCTGCAGCCAGGCACGATACTGTTCCAGAGCCTTGATTGCCTTGGGCATCGCCTTGTTCATCGCGCGGCGATGAGCTGCACTGAACTCGGCTCCGAGAGAATCCTGCACCCGCTCGGCCTTGTCGCGAGCGCCGTCCAGTGAATCTATCGCCGTCTGCGCGAATGGCTGCCTCATGTCAGTGAGATTCCTTTCAGCCGAGGCGATGGTGTGTGGAATCTGCTTGATCCGGGCAACAATTTCAGACTGTCGCCGTTCGTCGAATGGCGGTGGTTGCAGCAACAGCTCGTAGACCGAGCCCAGCGTCTGGTCGATGTAGAATATGGGGTTGCGCCGCCATCCCTCCTCCACCGAAAGCTCCCAGTGCGCCCGTGCAATCGCCGAACCCACCAGCCGGTAGTCGACTTGCTGACCTACCGCCGCCGATGCAGCGGGTGCGAGCGCACGCCAACGGACCTGAAACGCTTCAACGTCGGTGATGCGCGCGGCGACGGTGTCCGATGACCAGTCCACAACAAAGCCGATAGGCCGCTCGATGCGCGGGATGTCATCGCCGGTAAAGGGCTGTTCCAGCGCACGCCATTGCCAATAGTCTTGATCCAGCTGCGTGATCGAATCGGCATTCGCCGCAGTTGCGGCGAGGAAGAGCAACGTCGAAATTACCCAGGCTGGTGGCTTCCACTGTCTTGCCGGTCTCCGAACTCGACAGCCCATGTGACTAGTGCCGCTGCATGGATCGGATTGCAGTATCCGAACCGTTGCTTCCCGATACCCTGTCAGCTTGCTCATGATTTCCCCGTTTGTCGGATCGCTGCACCCAATGGACTGGAGTCAATTGGTGAGAGCGAGCACAGAGGCCAAGGCTAGCAGGGATCATTCAGGCAGATCGAGCAGGGCGCACGCCTGCACCCGGACGAACGGGATGGGTTTTTTACTAGCGCCTATCGCGCGGATCAATTCTCCGCCCCGCTTTGTGCACTCAGAACCAGACCCGAAAAAGTCGACTCATTGCTGGAAGCCGTCAGCAAAGATGCCGTCATTTTCGTTCAGGAAAAACTGCCGGGTGCTCTGGATCAGGCTACTCGATCCGCCGTAAAGGCCGGAACGTGCTTGCGCGCTTGTACGCAGGTAAAACGTCGAATTCTGCGGCGGAACGTAGCCGGCGTAGTTCCAACCGGCACCATTGCTCTGCATCGTGCCAATAGGCGCATACGTGCTGCCTGCGAGTGAAAAGAGCAGGGATGGCGGTTGTGCCAGTTCGGGCCCGCTGCCGCTGCGCGACCAGTTGATCACGCTGCTGCCGTTGTCGTAGCTGATGATATCCAGCGATTGCGCAGCAACTTGCGCCGAGCTCAGTCGCCCGATGTTGTCGCGCGCCTGTCCGCCGAGCGTGCTGAAGGAGCCGGCTACCACCAGTTTCCCATCTCCTTGCACGCCGAGTGCATAGACCAATCCAGGTGCCCCCGGATTGAAATCGAAATCCAGATCGCCATTGGCATCCAGCAAGGCCAGATTGGTGCGCGGCTGTCCGCTTACGGTATCGAAATCACCGCCGACGAATATTGTGCCATCGGTGCGCAAAACCAGGCTGTTCACTGGCCCATCCACATCGGGATTGAACGCCATGTCAAGGTTGCCGTCGCTGTCGAAGCGGGCGAGTCTGTTACGGCCTTGCCCGGCAATGGTGGTGAAAGCACCGCCAACCAGCAGCCTGTCGTCAGCATCCACCAAAAGTACGTTGACGGCGCCATTGGCACCCGGATTGAATCCATTATCGAGACTGCCGTTGCTGTTCAGTCGCGCGATTCTATTGCGCGTCTGGCCTGCGATCATCGTGAAGTCTCCACCGACTACCAGCTTGTCATAGGCTTTCTGCACCGCAGCGTTGACCAGTCCGTTGGGGGCAGGATTGAAGCTTGCGTCAAGGCTTCCATCGATGTTCAGTCGAGCGATCCGGTTGCGCGTTTGTCCCGCGATCATTGTGAATGACCCCATCACCAGAACCTTGCCGTCGAATTGCTGCGCCAGGCTGGAGACGTTGCCATTAGGACCGGGGTTATAGCCCGCGTCTACGCTACCATCTGCGTTCAGCAGCGCCAGGCGGCTTCGTGCCACGCC
>NZ_JBAWHJ010000291.1:0-18457 GCF_049593775.1 Dokdonella sp.
GCATCCACGTGCAGCCACGGTCGCACTCCGAGTCCATGGAAGGCGACACCGAGCAGGATCGAGCCATTCGGGACTTCCGTCTCGATCGGTGTCTGGTGCAGTCCGCAGAACCAGATATCGTCAAATGCAATTCGCTGCTCGGGCGGGCCGGCTTCGATTCGGTACTGGGTAGGGCCGAGATTGATCAGCAGGAAACTGCCGCCACCGGGCAGGATCCGGTCGCGCCGATAGCGGATCTGGCCTTCGCCAAACCAGAGTTGGCTGACAAGCGACGACAGCGCGGCACGTGGGCGGCACACGTCCATGCGCCAGCGTCCGAGCGCGCTGTCCTCGATCAATGACTGGATGCGAGATGGGCTGCCACCGTCCACATCAGGTCCTGCTGCGGCGTTGCGCCATTATAGGGAGGCTGCTCGCAGAAGTCGGCTGCCGGGTTGCGCGGGCCGCACGGTCGCAAATGGCGCTATCCATTGCCTTGCATTGCGCATGACATCGGGGCCACAGAAAGCTCATCGACGAACCAGCGGAGCGCTCCTCCCCGGCACGTGCCGGGGAGGAGTCGTGCGATCAAAACTTCAGGCGCAGGGTCATGCCATAGGTCCGTGGTGCGCCGAGGAAAGCGCTCCAGGAGCCGGTCTGCAGCGGCGAATCGAAGCCGACCTGCTGATAGGTGACATCGGTCAGGTTCTGGCCCCACAGCTCGACCATCCAGCGGCCATCCTGTGCGCCGAAACCAATTCGTGCATTGACCAGCGTGTAGGCGTCCTGCAGCTTCTCCGGATCAAGATCCGAGCCCGTGTTGTATTCGGACGAATAGCGCGCGGCAATATTTGCGCGGCCAATCAGGGTGTCGGAGAACGGCCACTCATAGGTCATCGCCACGGAATCCTGCCACTTCGGTGCAAAACCGCCGCGTGCACCGGGGATCAGCACCAAGCCGGCATCCGGCAACGGATCATTGCCGTACTTGGACTCGAGATAGGTGACGCCCGCCTGCATGCTGAGGCCCTCGATGCCGGTGTTCCAGATCAGGTCCAGGTCTGCACCCTTGATCGTCAGTTCCGGAATCGAGCGCACGACATAGCTGGTGCCAAGGAAGCTGTTGAGCTGGAAATTGGTGTACTCGGTGTAGAACAGCGATGCGTTGAAAAGCAGGTTGCCGTCAGCCAGCGTCGACTTGAAGCCAAGTTCATAGCTGTCGGCAAACTCGCCCGGGAACGAGGTGTCATCGACCGTGAAGATGCCGGCTCCGCCACTGCTCAGTCCGGTTGAAGTCTGCACCCGGTCAAGATTGAATCCGCCGGACTTGTAGCCGCGTGCTGCCGAGAAGAACGTCATGAACTCGTCGTTCCATCGATAGGCGGCCTTGAAGGTTCCCGACCATTCCGATTCGCTCTCTTCCTGCTGTGTGCTGCGGCCATCGTGCAACGGGTTGGCCCATGGCAGGCACATGAAGCCGACCAGGGTGGGAATGACGGATGGCGCGACCGATGCGGGTACGCCACGCGCCACCAGAGCTGCGCCGAGCTGGGCCGGATCGCCGAGTGCGGCACTGCAACCGGTGGAGCCGTTGGGGTTGCTGTAGTTCGAGGTGAGCTTCTTCTTCTCGTTCGTGTAGCGCAGGCCGACAGTCAGGTCCAGCGCGTCGGTTGCGTGGAAGGTTTCATTGGTGAAGAGCGCGATGCCTTTGGCGTTCTGCTTGTAGCGGTCGAGCGAACCCTGGCCCGTGTAAAGCGTTCCGTATGGAAGGCCGGTTGCTTGCGAAAGAAATGCAGCCGGATTGCTCGTGTCGATCATGCCTGGCGGAAAGAGGCTGGCGACATTGTTGATCAGGGCAATCGACAGGTACGGCTCGTAGGCGCTGCCCGAGGTCACCGACTCATTGCGTGTGAGGTCCTCGTCGCTGTAGTACATGCCGAACATCCAGTCGACGGACTCGGTCGAACCGGTCAGCCTGAACTCCTGGCTGAAGGTCTCGAAATCCACGTAGCCCTCGTCTTTCGAGCCGACGCGGTAGGCGATGTCGGCGCCGCTGTAATCGATATCGGTGCCACTGATGGCATCCCAGCCGCGAAGCGCGGTGATCGAGGTGAAGGTCGAGCCACCAAGCCAATTGGACAGCCAGTTGACCTCGGCGGAGATGCCCTGATCGGTTATTTCCTGGTTGGTGTCCCGGTTGGCAAAGGCGAGGCGCTCATCCGGATCCGCTACCGCGATCACGCCATTGCCGCCTGCCAGGGCATTCACGATGGCGGCGGTCGGCCCGCGCACGGTGGTTACGCCGACGCAGCAGTATTCATCGCGCGTGGAGTAGTCGCCAATGATGCGGATATCGACCGTATCGCTCGGACGCAGCATGAGCTGGCCGCGCACGGAGTTGAAATCCTGGGTGACGTCATCGGTCTTGGTACGAGGACCCACGCCAGTATTGACGTCGATAAAGCCGTCGCGTTGCCGCGTTGCCGCGTAAATGCTGAAAGCTGAATTCTCGCCAATTTGATCGTTGTAACTGGCATCAACGCCGATTGCCCCGTAGTTGCCGACGGTGATGTTGGCCGTGGTTTCCCGGAGATTCAGTGGCGCCTGGGTGATGATGTTGATCAGGCCGGCCGAGGTGTTCTTGCCGAATACCGTGCCCTGGGGGCCCTTGAGCACTTCGATGCGCTCAAGCTGGCCAAGATCGCCAAAGCCGACGCCAGTGCGCGCACGATAAACGCCGTCCACGACGACGCCGACTGACGATTCAAGGCCAGGATTGTCACCGACCGTACCAACACCTCGTATGCGTGCAACGGTCTGCGCTTCGTTTCCGGTGCTGGTGACACTGAGGCCGGATACCAGGATCTGCAGATCCTTGATGTCGCGAACGCCAGCGTCTTCAAGCAGCTGCTTGGGCACGACGTTCATCGTGATCGGCACGTCCTGCAACTGCTCCTCGCGCTTCTGAGCGGTGACGACGGTTGAGCCGAGAACGGCGACATCGTCGGTCATGTCAGGCCTGCTCGGCTCCGAGTCATCTTGCGCCAGTACAGAAAGTGGCGCGCCAGCCAAGGCGACGATGATCGACCACGCGAGAGCGTGGCGACCCAATTGGATTGCTTTCATGAATTGTTCCTCCCCTAAATATCGAATAGCCACAATCCCGATCCCCGCGACCCGGAAGATGGCTGCCTGACTACGTGTTTCCTCTTTCCGGCTTCAACGAACCCCGTCCAATTTCGAAACTGTGTTTCGCAGATTGAATTGCCATGTTTTCTAGGTAGATGGCTTGTTCCGACGAAGCTAGCACAGACTATTTAACGAAAATGAAACTTGAGCGAAGCTTTTTTTGGTGAATTTTGCGGCACCTGCAGCATGCCGCATGCGCCAATGCGCCGTTGTCAGGCCAGGTTTGCATCCGACTTTCGCGTGCTCGGGGGAGGTGAGCGATCCGTGAGGGTCCGAATGCCGTTCAATTGCCTCATTTCCGCTCTATTCGCGCAAGGCGTCGATCATCGATTCGCGCAAGCCGGGTCGAGCTGCCAACGGGTCGGTCGGATTGCGCAGTGCAACAATATCTTCGGCCCGCTGGCGCACACCGTCGAGGGCTCCGGGATGCGAGGCGATATAGAAGCGACCTTCACGAACAGCATCAAAGGTCATGCGCGCCACGTCGGCCGCACTGATCCTGCCCGATTTGACGGCCTTGTCCATCGCCGCCTGTGCAACACGCTGAGAGCGCGTGGGCGGCGCGGCATTGGCCAACCCGACGGGACGATTTCTTTGCGATTCGTTGATTCCGGTCGGCACGTAGTACGGGCATAGCACCGAGCAATGGACTTGCTCGGTAACCAGGGCAAGATCGTGATGCAGCGATTCCGACAACGACACCACGGCACTCTTGGATACGTTGTAGACGCCGCTGGCCGGAGGATTGAGCAGACCGGCCATTGAAGCCGTGTTGACGACATGCCCCTGATAGCCGGGCGATGCAGCGGCTGCTGCAAGCATGCGCGGAACAAACGCTCGCATGCCGTGAACGACACCCCAGAGGTTGACGCCGAGAGTCCACTGCCAGTCGGCGACGCTGTTCTCCCAGATCAGTCCCGCCGTACCGACACCGGCATTGTTGAACAGCAGATGCACGTCACCGAACTGCTTTTCCGCGTCATCGGCCAGGGCGTCCATCTGGGCCGCGTCGGAAACGTCGAGAACGCGGGCGAGTACGCGGGTTCCGCGAGATTCGAGTTCGCCGACCACCGACTGCAACGCTTCGGCTTGCACGTCGGCGAGGACCAGTGACATGCCAAGTTCGGCGCCAAGCAGGGCGAATTCACGCCCGAAACCCGAACCGGCACCTGTGATGACGGCAACCCTTCCGTTGAAGTCCTCGATGCTCATACAGCCGATACTCCGCCATCGACCGCAAGGATCTGGCCGGTGATGTGCTTGCCGGCATCGGAAGCGAACAGCAACGTTGCGCCCTTGAGATCCTCTTCGTCTCCAAGGCGTCGCAGCGGTGCGAAGTTGATCAGGGCATCGGCGCCCATGTTTTCGATCAGTCCCTTGGACATCTTGGTCGGGAAAAAGCCCGGTGCGAGTGCATTCACGGTGATGCCATAAGGCCCCCACTCGCCGGCAAGCGTACGCGTGAAGTTGACCAGGGCGCCCTTGGTCGTGTTGTAGGCGATCGTCTTCATTGCACCAGGCGGATTGCCGCGCAATCCGGCAATCGATGCGATGTTGATGATGCGGCCACTGCCACGTTCGATCATCGAACGTTTGGCTATCTGCTGGGTAAGAATGAACAGGCCACGGATATTCAAGTTGAATACCTTGTCCCAGGCCTCGATCGGATAGTCCTCGGCGGCAGCGCCCCAGCTCGCGCCGGCGTTGTTGACGAGGATGTCGACATGGCCAAGCTTGTCCAGCGTGGCATCAACCAGCGAGTTGATCGAATCCTCCTTGCCGGCGTCTGCCACCACCCAGTCCGCATCGATGCCGCGCGCCTTGAGATGGGCTTGCGCCGCTTCCAGCTCATCGGACTTGCGTGCCGAGATGACCAGCCTGGCGCCGTAGTCGCCCAGGGCTTCGGCCATCTGCAGGCCGAGTCCGCGCGATCCGCCGGTAATCAATGCCGTGCGTCCGTCGAGATCAAACATGTTTCGTGCTGCGCTCATGGCGTGCAATTCCTCTATTCAGTCGTGGGGCAGCATGGCCCGGCCATCGGGCGCATGCCGTTCACTCTCCCTGCAGTCCTAGCCGGTAGTTCGAGAGATGCTCATCGGTCGTGCCGAAGCGGAGTTCGAAGGCCAGCAGGCGCTTGAAGCAATGGCTGATGTCCAGCTCATCGGTCATACCCATGCCGCCATGCAATTGCACGGCCTGCTGTCCGACGAAGCGTGCCGCCTGGCCGATCAGCGCCTTGGCTCCGGAGATGGACTTGCGCCGCATGGCGGCGTCCGCGCCGGCGCAGCTTTCGGTTGCCAGGTACATCATCGAGCGCGCCTGCTCGAACTGAATCAGCATGTCGGCCATGCGATGCTGCAATGCCTGGAAGCTTCCG
Source organism: Dokdonella sp. (assembly GCF_049593775.1). Classification (GTDB taxonomy): domain Bacteria; phylum Pseudomonadota; class Gammaproteobacteria; order Xanthomonadales; family Rhodanobacteraceae; genus Dokdonella. Next base: position 5,546 of record NZ_JBAWHJ010000291.1, read on the forward strand.
ATCGGCATGCCGAATTGCTTGCGCGAACGGCTGTACTCGATGGTTGCCTTGAGGATGCGGTCGAGTACGCCAAACGCCTCGGCACACAGCGCTGCAGTGCCGCGATCGATGACCAGGGCCAGCGCATCGGACACGTCGCCACCAAGACGCGCATCCGATTCCAGCACCACGTTGTCGAGTGCGATATCCGCCGCACGCTGCCCATCGACGGTGCGCATCTCGCGCACGCTGATGCCAGCGGTCTTCGCTGCCACCGCGAACAGTCCCAGGCTTCCATCGTCGAGGCGAGCCGAAATCAGATACCAGTTCGCCATCGGCGCGTGATAGACGACGCTCTTGGTTCCGCTCAGGGTCCAGCCTGTGTCACTGCCCGTGGCGCGCGTCTGTATTCGCGAAACATCAAGCCCGGCGCCGGCTTCATCATGGGCCAGCACGCTGATGCATTCGCCAGTCGCCATCCCCGGTAGCCAGCGAGCACGTTGCGTATCGGATCCACATTGCACGATTGCCTGGGTCGCCACGATGGCGCTGGAGAGGAATGGCTCCAGCAGCAAGCCCTGCCCGACCGCCTGCGAAACAAGCATGACGCCAACCGGACCCGCACCAATGCCACCATCGGCTTCGGGAATGTCCACTGCAATCAGGCCGAGTTCGCCCAATTGCATCCAGATTTCGCGTGACCAGCCCTCGTCGGATTCAAGCAGCATTTGCCGCCGCTCGAAGCTGTACTCGCTGGCAAGGAATCGCTGCGTCGTATCGAGCAGCATCTGTTGTTCGTCGTTGAATGAAAAGTCCATGGGGCTTCCGTCAAACCTGAAGGATCATCTGCGCGATGATGTTGCGTTGGATTTCGTTTGAACCACCAAAGATCGTCAGCTTGCGTTGATTGAGATACGCCTCGGCAGCGCGTGGAATATCTTCGCCAAGATCGTGGTCAGGCGAATCGGCAATCAGTGCGCGAGCACCCAGCGACTCGACCTGCAATTCGGTGATGCGTTGCATGATCTCGGTGCCGCGGATCTTGAGGATGGAGGCCTCCGGACCTGGCGCATGGTTCTGCGCTTCGGCAAAGATCACGCGCAGGTTGGTGATCTCCAGCGCCTTCAGTTCGAGCTCGACCTGGGCGATGCGTACGGCGAATACGGCATCCTCGATCAGCGGAACGCCATTGCGCTTGATCGTGGCAGCCATCTGCTTGAGTCGGCGCAGTTCGCGCTGGCTGGCCCCGATGCCGGCGATGTTGGTTCGCTCGTGGCCAAGCAGGTACTTCGCGTAGGTCCAGCCTGAGTTTTCGTCGCCGATTCGGTTGCCGACCGGAACGCGTACGTTGTCGAACCAGATCTCGTTGACCTCGTAGCTGCCATCGAGCAGGCGCGTCGGGCGCACGCTGATGCCGGGAGTCTTCATGTCGATCAGCAGGAACGAGATGCCGCGCTGTGGCTTGCCGCTGGCATCGGTTCGCACCAGGCAGAAGATCCAGTCGGCGAATTGCCCAAGGGTGTTCCAGACTTTCTGGCCGTTAACGACATAGTGGTCGCCATCGAGTTCAGCCTTGGTCTTCAATGATGCAAGGTCGGAGCCAGAGCCGGGCTCCGAATAGCCCTGGCACCACCAGTCTTCGGCAGCAAGAATGCGCGGCAGAAAGCGTTGCTGCTGTTCCGGGCTGCCAAATCGCATGATGACCGGAGCCACCATCTTGACGCCAAAGGCCAACTGGACAGGGGCATCACCCAGCGAACATTCGGTTTCAAATATGAATTGCTGCGCCTTGCTCCAGCCGGTGCCGCCGAACTCAACCGGCCATGCAGGTGCACCCCAGCCGTGCGCGTGGAGTATTTTCTGCCAGTTCGTGACGTCAGCCTTGATGCAGCTGTGGTCACCGAGATGCACGCGTTGCCGAATGTCCTCTGGCAACTTGTCGCGCAGGAAGGCGCGAACTTCTTCGCGAAAAGCCTGCTCTTCTTGGTTGAATGCGAGATCCATATGAGTGCTCTGCTTCAGTTTGGTGTGGGCGAGGGGTAGTAGCGCGCCAGCATCTGCGCGACACAGGCTGGTTTGGTGCCGTTCTCGATTTCGATAGTGGCTGCCCAGTGCGCCTGCATGCCGCCGGCGACGGCGTCGAGCGCTTCCAGCGCCAGTCGGCCGCGGATGCGCTGACCGGCTATCACCGGTGAAGGCAGTCGCACACGGTCCAGGCCGTAGTTGATCGACATGACAAGGCCATGGATCTGCATGCATGACTCGAACATCGACGGCAACATCGACAGGATCAGATAGCCGTGGGCGATTGGCGCCTTGTACGGCGATTCGAGCCGACACCGTTCGACATCAAGATGGATCCATTGGTGATCCTCGGTGACTTCGGCAAAAGCCCGGATGCGTGCCTGGTCGATCAGCAGCCAGTCGCTGACCGCAACCTCCTTGCCGATCCAGGCCGCGAGTTCATCGAGCCCCTTGATGATCCGGGGAGTGGTCATGGAGATGACGTCCTATGTTTGGAGTCGTCATCCCAGCGAAGGCTGGGATCCAGTTCCGGTATTGATTTGCACGGACAAAAACAAGAACTGGATTCCCGCTTTCGCGGGAATGACGGCCTACTCAGCGTTGCGCTAGTTGCTTTCGAGCGGAGCTTCATCAGAACCATTCGTCCTGCATGTCGAGCGTGGTGCGGTCGAGACTGGCGAGCAGATCGAGCTGGGCGTCGACTTTCGGCAGCTCCCAACGAAAGAAATACTGTGCCGCCGCGCGCTTGCCATCGTAAAAATCACCGCTCTTCCCATCAGCGGCAAGTGCTTGCTCAAGCCATATCCAGGCAATGGCGATGTGCCCGAAGGCTTCGAGGTAGACACTGGCATTGGCCAGGGTGACGTTTGCATCGCCTGCAGCCCAGAGCTGCACGGTGACTTCGGACAGTCGCTGGAACCTGGCCTCCAGCGAATCGGCGTAGTCGAGCAGAACCTCGCGCTCGCGCGCCTTCGATAATGTTGCAATGACGCGCCCGGCAAGGAGATTGAACGCCGCACCATCCTGCATGACAACCTTGCGACCTAGCAGATCGAGACCCTGGATGCCGTGGGTGCCTTCATGGATCGGATTGAGCCGGTTGTCGCGATAGAACTGCTCGACCTTGTACTCACGCGTGTAGCCGTAGCCTCCGTGCACCTGGATGGCCAGGTCATTGGCAGCAAGACACCATTGCGACGCCCAGCTCTTGGCGATTGGCGTGAGCAGGTCGAGCAGCAGCGTCAGGCGTGCGCGCTCGACCGGATCGGACGCCACTTCGGCCTCGTCGACGATGCGAGCGCAATAGAGATTGAATGCGAGTCCGCCTTCTACATAGGACTTCTGTGCGAGCAACATGCGCCGGACATCGGCGTGATGGATGATCCTGGTCTGCGCGCTGGTCGGGTCCTTGCCGTCAGGACCGATCGGACGTCCCTGGGGGCGATTGCGCGCATAGTCGAGTGCGTGCAGGTATCCGGTATAGCCGAGCCCAACCGCACCCATGCCGACACCGATGCGTGCACCGTTCATCATGTGGAACATGCACGCCAGGCCCTGATGCAGGTTGCCGACCCGGTAGCCGATCGCACCGGCCTTGCCCTCTGGCTTGCAGCGCGTGCCCTCACCGAAATTGAGCAGGCAATTGACCGTGCCGCGGTAACCCATCTTGTGGTTGATGCCGGCAAGCTGGACGTCATTGCGCTCGCCGAGGCTGCCGTCTTCGTTGACAAGGAATTTCGGCACCAGCATCAGCGAGATTCCCCTGACGCCGGGGATCAGCTTGCCGTTTTCGTCCGGTATCTTGGCCAGCACGAGATGGATGATGTTTTCCGACAGCTCGTGGTCGCCACCGGAGATCCACATCTTGTTGCCAGTAATGCGATAGCGCGGCCCGAAAGGAGAATCGCCATCAGGTTCGGCGCGCGTCGTGATATCCGACAACGACGATCCGGCTTGCGGCTCGGACAGGCACATGGTGCCGAAGAATCGTCCTTCCAGTTCGGGCCTGACAAAGGCATCGATCTGCGCCTGCGTGCCATGCGCGAGCAGCAAGTGCGCATTGCCCATGGTCAGCAACGGGTACGCACTGGTGCCGACGTTCGCTGCGTAAAGCCAGGCCAATGCAGCGAATTCGACAACCTTGGGCACCTGCATGCCGCCGAGTTCGTAGTCCATCGAGGCGCTGATCAGCCCGGTTGAGGCGAATGCCTCAAGCGCCGGTTTGACCTCGTCAATGATGGTGACTTTCTCACCATCGAATTGCGGCTCATTGCGATCGGACTTCTGGTAATGCGGTGCGAAGCATTCCGTTGCCAGGCGCGAACCGGTGTCAAGCACGGCATCGAAGGTTTCGCGATTGTGATCGGCGTAGCGCGCGGCCGCCGTCAACGAGGTGACATCCAGCCACTCGTAGAGCAGGAAATCCACATCGCGGCGCGAGAGCAACAGCTCGTTCATGGTTTCAGACGACCTCGAACAAACCGGCGGCACCCTGGCCACCACCGATGCACATGGTCACGACGACGAGTTTGGCGCCACGTCGCTTGCCTTCTATCAGAGCGTGGCCGACCAGGCGCGCGCCGCTGACTCCATACGGATGACCGACGGCGATGGCGCCGCCATCAACGTTGATGCGCTCGTGCGGAATGCCAAGCGTGTCCATGCAATAGAGCACCTGCACGGCAAATGCCTCGTTGAGTTCCCAGAGATCGATATCGTCGACCTTGAGGCCCGCGCGCTTGAGCAGTTTCGGAACCGCGAACACCGGGCCGATGCCCATTTCGTCGGGTTCACATCCTGCCACGGCGAATCCGCGGAAGATGCCCAGTGGCTTGATGCCGCGCTTCTGCGCGACATCGGCGTCCATGATCACGGCCGCCGAGGCCCCATCGGAAAACTGGCTGGCATTGCCGGCGGTGATGACTCCGCCAGGGAATACGGTGCGGATCTTCGATACGCCCTCATAGGTGGTATCGGGACGAATGCCCTCGTCGGCCGCGATCGTCACTTCATGGGTGCCAAGCCGTTTGGTTTTCGGATCGGCAAAACCGGCGGTGACCGTCATCGGCACGATTTCGTCGTCGAACCTGCCGGCAGCGGCGGCAGCGGCTGCGCGGATCTGGCTTTCCGCGCCGTAGCGATCCTGTCGCTCGCGATCGATCTTGTAGCGCTTGGCCACGGTTTCGGCGGTCTGCAGCATCGACCAGTACACCTCGGGTTTGTGCTGCTTCAGCCAGCCTTCGGTGATCATGTGCAGATTGGCATGGTTCTGCACGCAGGAGATGCTTTCAACGCCACCGGCAACGAAGGTTTCGCCTTCGCCGGCGATGACGCGCTGCGCGGCCATGGCAATCGTCTGCAGTCCCGAGGAGCAGAAGCGATTGACCGTCGCGCCCGGAACAGTGACAGGAAAGCCGGCACGCAAGGCAATCTGGCGCGCGATATTGCTGCCGGTTGCGCCCTCCGGCCAGGCGCAGCCCATCAGCACGTCCTCGATTTCATCGACAGCGATACCAGCGCGCTCGACGGCGTGCTTGACGACATGGCCGCCGAGTGTCGCGCCATGGGTCATGTTGAATGCGCCCTTCCAGCTCTTGGCCAGGCCGGTGCGCGCGGTGGAGACAATGACGGCTTGTTTCACGATAAACCTCGATTCGATGTTTTGGGTTTCTTGTTGCCGTCATCCCTGTGATGTACAGCGCTCCCGGCCTGCGCTGGAATGACGAGAAAATGGGTGATGTGCAATTTCATGATCTGGCGTCTTGCCACTATCAGCTTGTAAAAGACCTGCCGGACTCGGCCAGCTCGACCAGCAGCGGTGCCGGTTCCCAGCTCGCTCCCTGGTAGCCGCGTGCGAAGTCGCGCATCGTTGCGAGAACGTTGTAGAGACCGACCGTGTCGGCGTAGAACATCGGACCGCCACGCCACAGCGGGAAGCCGTAGCCGGTCAGGTAGACGATGTCGATGTCGGAAGCCTTGGCAGCGATGCCTTCTTCGAGAATGCGAGCGCCCTCATTGGCCAGTGCGAAGACCAGGCGCTGGACGATTTCCTCGTCGCTGATCGTGCGTTTGTCGAGGCCAAGGGCACGCGTGTTCTGCTCCAGGATCGCAGCCACCTCGTCAGACGGATAGGCGGTGCGATCGCCGGGCTTGTAGTCGTACCAGCCCTTGCCGGTCTTCTGGCCGAAGCGACCGACTTCGCAAATCAGGTCGGCCGACTTTGAATAGACCATGTCAGGCTTTTCTACGTAACGGCGCTTGCGGATGGCCCAGCCAATATCGTTGCCGGCGAGGTCACCCATGCGGAACGGGCCCATGGCAAAGCCGAATTTTTCCATGGCTTTGTCGACTTGTTGCGGCGACGCGCCTTCATCGAGAAGGAAGCCGGCCTGGCGGCCATACTGCTCGATCATGCGGTTGCCGATGAAGCCGTCACAGACTCCCGAGACAACAGCCGTCTTTCGAATGGCCTTGGCTACCGCCATCACGGTCGCGAGCACGTCCCTGGCGGTCTTCCCGCCGCGCACGACTTCGAGCAGCTTCATGACATTCGCCGGACTGAAGAAATGCATGCCGACGACATCTTGCGGTCGCCTGGTGAATGCAGCGATCTTGTCGACATCCAGGGTCGAGGTGTTGCTGGCGAGTATCGCGCCCGGCTTGGCGATGGCATCAAGTTGCTTGAACACCGATTCCTTGACGCCGAGCTCTTCGAATACCGCTTCGATGATGAGGTCGGCCTTGCCGAGATCATCGAACGCCAGGGTAGGCGTCAGCAGGCCCATGCGTTGCTCGACCTGCTCCGGTTTGAGTTTGCCCTTCTTCGCCGTGCGTTCGTAGTTTCCGCGGATCGTCGCAATGCCACGATCAAGCGCTTCCTGCTTCGTCTCGACGATGGTCACCGGGATGCCGGCATTGAGGAAGTTCATTGCGATGCCGCCACCCATCGTGCCGGCACCGATGATGCCGACGCTGTTGATCTCGCGCGGATGTATGTCCTTGCCTACATCGGCGATCTTGCTCGCTGCGCGTTCCCCAAAGAACGCATGCCGGAGTGCCTTTGATTCGGTCGAGGTGACGAGGCTGATGAAGCCGGCACGTTCGACTGCCATGCCTTCGTCGAACGGTTTCTGAAACGAGGCCTCGATGGCATCAAGACACTTCATGGGTGCCGGGAACGGACCCGCAATTGCGGCGACTCCATTGCGGGCGAAATCGAGGAAGCCTTCGGCATTCTCGTGTTCGACATTGAGTTTGCGCAGTAACGGCAACTCATCCTTGCCAGCTGCCTTCTTAGCGAAGGCAACTGCTGCTGCGACCACGTCGCCGTCGACCACATCGTCGATCAGTTTCGTGCCTGCAAGATGCTCGGCCGGAACCGGCTCACCGGAGACGATCATGTTGACCGCTGTCTCCAGGCCGACCGCGCGCGGCAGGCGCTGAGTACCGCCGCCTCCGGGCAGGATGCCGATCTTCACCTCCGGAAGTCCGAGCAGGGCGCCCTTCGCGGCGAGCCGATAGTGCCCGGCCATTGCGACTTCGAGTCCGCCGCCCAGGGTCATGCCATTGATTGCCATGATGATCGGCTTGCTGCTGGCTTCAATCGCCGCGATCACGTCATGCAGATTCGGTGACTGCTCGGCCCGAGGCGTATTGAACTCGGTGATGTCCGCTCCTCCGGAGAACATCTTTCCGCCACCCGTGATGACCATGGCCTTTATCTCTGCGTCCTCGATCGACGCGCGAATGGCCTCGACCAGACCGCTGCGAACTGCGATGCCGAAGCCATTGACGGGGGGGTGATCGAAGGTGATGACGGCAATGCCGTCCTGGATGGTCTTGTGCACGGGCATGGTTCTTGTTCCGTTCAATGTTGGATGGGGTCGGCGTCAGCGGCCGAGGAATTCGAGGGCGACTTCGATGAATCGGGGTTGGCGAACTGCACCTAGATGATCGCCGGGAACCGTGATGCAATGGCCGCGCGGGATCGCTGCAGCCAGGCGTTCGGGATGCCTCGCCAGCGGGTCCTTGTCACCTGCCAGCACCATGCTCGCAGCGGCGATGCGGTTGAGGGGGATCGAATGGTCAAACATGCGCGAGGCTTGCGCGGCGAGAGCTTTCAGGTCACAGCCCATGGTCTCGGCAAACTGGCGGAACTCAGCGACGCCGGGAGTTGAGACCGATGCAGGATCGTCGGTCAGCAGCGCGGCGACGATCGCTTCGCGATCCATTACCCGCATGTCGACGCCACCGGTTTCAAGCACGCCCTCGCCAACTCCGGCGATGATCAGGCGGCGCACCCGGACATCTTCGCTGGCCACGATGAGGCTGACGACAGCGCCCATCGAATAGCCGAACAGGTCGAACTCTGAAATGTCGAGGTGGTCGATCAGTCCGATCAGGTCGCGCGCCATGCGCGCCTCGCCATAGCGGGCCGCATCGTGGGGTTTGTCGGACTGGCCATGGCCACGCGCATCGATGCTGATGACGGAGCGCCCGGCCTCGAGCAATGCGGCGAGCATCCCTGTGCCGACCCAGTTGGCCTCGGTACTTGCTGCGAACCCGTGATGGAGAACCACGGGAATTCGGGCGTCCTCGGATCCCCAGCGAAAGTACGCCAGGCGAATACCATCATCGGCAAGGAAGCTGTCGGTACGCGCCAGTCTGGATGTCGCTGTTGCGTTCATCCTTCAGCGCCCGCCTTCAGGGCGAACTGCCAGCCCAGGTCGGCCAGCGGTGCTGCCATCGCACCATGTTCGGCGGCTCGCGCATTGCTTGCCGTGCCGGTTTCAACACGCTTGGCAATGCCCTGGCAGATCGCGGCGAGACGGAACAGGTTGTAGGCCAGATAGAAATTCCAGTCCCCGGAAACCTTGCGTCCACTGCGGCGTTCGTAGTCGGCGACGTATGACGCCTCATCCGGGATGCCGAGTTCCTCGAGATCGACGCCACCGAGCCCGCGCATGGTGCCTCGCGGAATGTGCCGGCTCATCATGTGATAGGCGAAGTCGGCCTGGGCGCTGCCCAGTGTCGACAGCTCCCAGTCGATGACGGCAAGGATGCGCGGTTCAGTCGGATGGAAGATCAGATTGTCCAGCCGGCAGTCGCCGTGAACGATGGCGACGCGTTCGTCTTCCGCCGGAAGGTGCGCGGGCAACCATTCGATCAGACGGTCCATGGCGGCGATGGGAATGGTCTGGCTGGCGGCAAACTGCTTTGACCATCGCCGGATCTGACGGGCCAGGTAGTCCCCATGTTTGCCGTAGTCGCCAATTCCGATCGCGTCGGGATCAATCTTGTGCAGGGCACTGATCACGCGATTGAAATCGTCGTAGATCGCAGCGCGCTCGGTCTTGCTCGATTCCGGCAATGCCTGATCCCAGAGCACCCGGCCATCCACATGTTCCATGACGTAGAACGCGCGACCGATGACCGTTTCGTCTTCGCACAGGCAGAACATCCGTGCGACCGGCACCTCGCTGCCAGCCAGTGCCGATTGCACGCGGTACTCGCGTTCAATGGCGTGCGCGGATGGAAGAAGATCGGCAACCGGTCCGGGTTTCGACCGCAGTACATAGCGATGCGTGGGGGATTCGATCAGGAAGGTCGGGTTCGACTGCCCGCCCTTGAATCGACTGATTCGAAGTGTTCCCTGCATGCCTTCGATGCGCTCGCGCAAATAGACCTGGAGCGCATCGACTGCGAATGGGATGTCGTGGCGGGTGCTGTCGGAACTCATGACTGGATCCTCACCAGCGTCCCGTCGATCATGGTGGGAACAGTGTCCAGCGTATCGCGTTGACTGGCGTAGTCGATCTCGGCAACGAGATCATGCTCGGCCATCATTTGGCCGACCCGTGAATTCAGCAGGGCGCTGCGTGTGTCGCTGCCGCGATAGGCGTGCAGGGCCGCAAATGCCGTATCAGTCATTGCGTAATTGCCAGTGTCGGTGAAATGGGCGATGAGGTGACCCGCGCCGTGGAAATCCTCGAGATTGAAGCGATCCAGTGAGCCCGAACAGATGATCAGCACCGAAGCATCAGCATGCTGTGCAACAACGTGGGCGACCAGCGCCTTTCCATTCAGCATCGAACCCACATAGACATGTCCGGCATGCGCCACCGAAGCCAGGGCCTGGGTTCCGTTGGTGGTGCAATAGATGATCTCGACACCTTCGAGGCCGAACCTGGCCAGAGCCATCGGTGTCGCCTGTGCATAGCCGGGTATGGCCTGCGCCAGATGTTCACCCGCCAGCAGACAGGGGCCGACGCGCTCCGCGACCTGCAGGCCTTCCTCGGGGGTACGCACCGGATGGATGCGACAAGCGCCTTGCGCGAACGCATGCACGATCGTCGTGGTCGCGAACAGGATGTCGAGCACGATGATGACCTTGCCATCGAGCCGGGCAGGGTCGAGCTCTTCCCGTTTCAGCAGGACGTGAAGTTTCGGCATGTGCGTGAGAGATCTACTGGATGGCTAGAGTTTCGTATGGTGAAATAGAGTTTCTCCATTCGTATCCACTCTAGCTCGCCGCTCGAACTCACACAAGCCGGTCAAATTCAGCCGCCATCTTTGTTGCGACGCAGCATTGCTGAGTACGCTCGACGACTTGCGCATCCGCGAAGACGCGCCTAGTATTTTCATGGTATCGAAACACAGTTTCGTATGTCGAAATACTATCCTTTCCCATTCAGGACGACGCATGGACTTCTCCTACTCTCCAAAGGTCGAGGAAATGCGGCTGCAGCTGCAGGCCTTCATCAATCGCCACATCACGCCGAACGAGTCGCGGGTTGAGCAGGAAGTCGCCGCGAACCGTGCTGCGGGGAAGCCCTGGACGCCGGTCAGTCTGTTCGAGGGCCTCAAGGCCGAAGCGCGTGCGCAAGGGCTGTGGAACCTGTTCCTTCCGAGCTCCGAGCGCGCTCCTGAAGGGCTTTCCAATCTCGAATACGCACCGCTTTGCGAAATCATGGGGCGCACGATGTGGGCTCCGGAAATCTTCAACTGTTCCGCGCCCGACACCGGCAACATGGAAGTACTCGAGCGCTATGGCACGGAAGAGCAAAAGCAGGAATGGTTGGAGCCGTTGCTTGAAGGCAGGATCCGCTCGGCCTTCCTGATGACCGAGCCGGCCGTGGCCTCTTCGGATGCGACCAATATCGAATGTTCGATCCGGCGTGAGGGCGATGAGTACGTGATCAACGGGCTCAAGTGGTTCTCATCGGGTGCCGGCGATCCGCGCTGCAAGATCTATATCGTGATGGGAAAGACGGATCCCGACGAATCACGGCATCGCCAACAGTCGATGATCCTGGTACCTGCGGATACGCCGGGAATCGAAGTCATCAGGCCAATCACGGTTTTCGGTTACGACGAGGCACCGCATGGCCACATGGAGATCCGCCTGAGCAACGTGCGCGTGCCGGCTTCGAACATCCTGCTGGGTGAAGGCCGCGGCTTCGAGATTGCACAGGGCCGCCTGGGTCCGGGCCGCATCCATCACTGCATGCGCACGATCGGCGTCGCCGAACGCGCACTCGAAGCCCTGTGCAAGCGGATCAGTTCGCGCGTTGCCTTCGGCCGCAAGATCAGCGATTTCTCGATCTGGCATGAACGCATCGCCGAGTCACGCTGCATGATCGAGCAGGCTCGCCTGCTGACCTTGAAGGCTGCGGACATGATGGACAAGGTCGGCAACAAGGCCGCCCGCAGCGAGATCGCCATGATCAAGGTCGTTGCTCCGAACATGGCCTTGCAGATCATTGACTGGGCTATCCAGGCACATGGCGGCGCCGGCGTCAGCGGCGACTTCTTCCTTGCCCATGCCTATGCCGCAGTGCGCACGCTGCGACTCGCCGATGGTCCGGATGAAGTACATCGCGCCAGCATTGCGCGACTCGAGCTGGCAAGGCATGCGATGCCATCCAGTTCGGTCAACTGAGCAGAGGCTACGGAACGACAATGGGAAATCCACGACGCGCAGTCGGCAGCTACGGACATACGGTCAAGGAAGATCATCCACAATTCATCAACTCGGTGGCGCGCGCCTTCTCCATCCTGCGCTGCTTCGAGCATGGCGAACAGTATCTCGGCAACCAGGACATCGTGCGGCGCACCGACCTGCCCAAGCCAACCGTATCGCGTATGACGTTCACGCTGTCCGCGCTTGGCTACCTCGAGTATTCGCCGCAGCTCGAAAAATATTCGCTGGGCCCGGGCGTCCTTTCGCTAGGTCATGCGTTCATGAAAACCCATGATGTCGTCACTATCGCCCAACCGCTGATGCGCGAGCTTGCCGAGTACACGCAGGCAGCGGTGATGCTGGGTGCGGCGGATGGCATGCGCATGGTCGTGCTCGAGGTCTGCCAGGGTGACTCGACATTCCACCTCAAGCTTGATCCCGGGGCACGCGTGCCGCACGGCACGACAGCGCTTGGTCGCGCCGATCTTGCCGCGCGTCCACTGGAGCTCTTCGAACAGCACCTGAGCACACTTGAGCAGGATTGCGAGGCCAGCCTGTGGCCGAAAATTCGCGCCGGTATCGTACGCGCCCGCCAGGACTACGAGAATTACGGATTCTGTTTTTCCATGGGCGAGTGGAATCCCGACGTGTTTGCTGTTGGCGTGCCGATGGTCTCCGCCGATCGAAGTCGCATCCTGGCATTCAACTGCAGTGGTCGGCTCTCGGTGATGACGCGCGAAAAGCTCATCCACGACTTTGGACCACGACTGGTCGCCTTGCGCAATACCGTTTTCGAGCGAACGGATGGTCGATTCTAGTCAGCTGTCCCTGGCCGTTCCGACGGCCAGGGCGCCGTAAACAAGCATTGCAAGCAAAAGGAAATCCATGAAAGCCATCATCTGTGACAACTGGGGAGCGCCTTCGTCCCTGCAACTGCGCGACATGCC
>NZ_JBAWHJ010000292.1:0-6906 GCF_049593775.1 Dokdonella sp.
GTAAATCAAGAGCCCGACTTTTGCCAATGGATCCACTGACGGTTGCTCGGCATATCCTGCAGACACCTTCGTACGCATAAACGGTCCTGCCGACCGCATCTATGCGAGCGGTTTCGACGGCGAGCCACAGACTGGAGCCTTGGGCGCAGTAGCAGCGCTCAATCTTGATGGCACGTCCAGCTCATGTGGCAGTGGTACTCGGCGTGCGAATGCATTGGCCGCAGGCGCAGTGGGCGTCATCTTTGTTGACGCGATCTACCTGAACCTGGGTGCGAACCTGACATCGTGGTCCATGTTGATGGACGACTGGAACAACCTCGAAGCAGCCTACAACCCGGCAACGGCAACGATTTCCATCGACGTGGCCGCCAGCGCCTACCCATCTGACGGTGATGTTGTCGGCGAATTCAGTTTCCGCGGCCCGCGCCTTGTCAGCAGCCAGGGCATGATCAAGCCGGATATCACCGGCCCGGGCGTCGACATTCTCGCCGCCGGTGCAGCGAGCGTGGTCGGTCCGAGCGGCGTCTACTTGAGCAATGGCACATCAATGTCGAGCCCGCATCTGGCTGGCTCTGGCGCCCTGATGCGTGCATTGCATCCGGCATGGACCCCGACCGAGATCAAGTCCGCACTCAACCTGAGTTCGAACAACTTCGGCGCGATCAACCAGGATGGCTCACCGATCAGGATCTGGGACTACGGCTCCGGACGAGTGAACCTGTCGGCCGCGTCCAAGGTCGGACTCGTGATGAACGAGACCTCGGCCAACTTCGTCGCGGCGAATCCCGCTGCGGCCGGAGATATCTCGACATTGAACCTGGCCAACATCGCGCGGCGGAACTTTACCGGCGACACGGTGTTTACCCGCACGTTCCTTCGTGCCCGGGATGGAGCGCAGACCTACACCTTGTCCGTTACGGGTTTCCCGGCCGGTGCCGTCGAGTTCTCACCGGCCTCGTTCGTCATCAATACAGGTGGTTCGCAAACCGTTACGGTTACCGCGCACGGTGCGATGCTAACGCCCGCCCAATGGAACCTTGGTGAATTGACCCTGACTCCGAGTGCCGGCGACGAGCCCAACCTGCATCTTCCGATTGCCCTCAGTCCGAATGCTGCCGCCGGCGTCAAATAGTGCGGTGAAGACAATACCCAGCAGTAGCGACTTGCGAACCATGCAAGCCGCAATCTGACGCAACAACCGAGGCGGGGGGAAACCCCGCCTCTTTTTTTGCGCGCCGGGTTGCACGAATCGCCTGTATACGACGCCTGCAGAGCGCCTGCCCCATCAGGTACGCACATTCGCCACCGCGTGCGCGCCGTCGAACTGGACGCATATCCACACCACCCATGCCCCGACCGCCTTCGGACCTTGAGCAATCCGCCCGATCGAGTCGATCGCAAATTTCATGGCCACCCAGCGGCAAACTCGCATTTCCTGTCATGAGGAAGTTGAACTTCCGGGCAAACCCGGGATCGATTAACTGTCGCCGTGCAAGCAAGGGAACAGACATGGGTTTTACGATAGTGCGTCGCTGCGTTCTGGGCGCCTGGTTTTTGTTGCCGGCGAGCCTGGTGTCTGCAGAGAGCCCGACAGACATGAGTGCGCTGCTTGAACGCGCCGGGAAGAGCCGAGTCATTCTGGTCGGTGAGATTCATGGCACCGCCGAGGTGCCGAAGCTGACAGGGGATCTTGCAGCCGTCATCGCTGCCGAGTACACCTTGATCGTCGGCCTGGAAGTACCGCGCGATGAGCAAAAACGAATCGACGCGTTTCTGGACAGCGCCGGAACCAGTGCAGATCGCGCTGCACTGCTGGCGGGCAACTTCTGGTCGCGCGCCTATCAGGACGGCCGTAGCAGCCTCGCCATGGCCGACTTGCTGGAGCGACTTCGCCTGTTGCGATCAGAGGCAGATATCGAGGTGCTCGCTCTTGATCAGCTGAGTGGCGGCCTTGTCGATGGCGATACTCGCGACCGTGTGATGGCCGAGCGCCTGTCCGAGGCGCTGCAAGCGGATCCCGAAGCTCGTGCATTGGTCCTTGCCGGAAACTTTCATACACGCGTTCAAATGGGAGCGCCGTGGAATGAATCGCACCAGTTTCTCGGGTATCGCCTCAAGGCCTTCGATCCTTATGCGATCGAGGTACTGGCCAACGCCGGAAGCGCCTGGACTTGCACCGGCGCCGATGCCGCCAGCTGTGAAGCGCGCAGTTTTCCCGCCCAGACGCTGTTGCCGGGCATGCAGCTCGGCGACGAGGTTGGCGCACGCGGCCATCACGGCACCTGGCGCATCGACAGTACCCGTGCGTCAGCGCCTGCCGTCACGGGTGACTGACGCATGTCGATCCAGGTCGGCAATCCGGGAACGTTGAACTGCCCAGGCGCGCAGGCACCGCCCGGTCTCAGTCAGTGATTTCGGGGCTGCACCGATCGGGATGGATTCCCGGATGGAGGCACCCTCGGCGAACATGGAATCAGCAGCCGCACGCATCTCCTCGAAGCCGTGATCACCAGTCGGGCCGGCAACTGCCCACGTCAATCAAACGCGTCCCAGGACCGGAAGCGTCATGATCCCAAGTTCCGCGATACCCTGGATTCTGCCGCTCTTGCGTTCCAGCCATTCAACGCGCCCTGCCGGTCCGGGAGATGCAAGGATCTCTCTGCCCATGGGCGGAGACGTGGGCATGATATTCGTTTAACCTCGCCGCCTCGTTGCAAGAAACAGGGGAGTTCCATGAAGACATTTTCTGCGGCGTTCGTCGTCGCTGGAATGCTGTGCGCAGGCCATCTGCAGGCTGCTGAAATACAAACCGGTCCGGACGGCGGTGTCATTGCCGGCCAGTATCGCGGCACTGCGCCGGTAGCTCGTTTTGACGTTTCGCCGAGATTGAGCGCTATCCCTGCGATTCCAGTCTACTCGGGACCGATGCGAACCGGGGTGGAACGCAAGCGCGAGGAATCGGCCAGTGGCCTCGAATGGCTGACGGTTCCGCAACGCCCGGATGCCATTGCACAGAGCTGGAAGGGCTCGCCGCTGGCAATTCCGGCCCCCCTAGTCTCGTTTGATGCGCAGCCGAACATCTCCGGCGTCAACCCTCCTGACCCGGTCGGTGACGTGGGCCCCAACCACTACGTGGCGATGAGCAACAACGTCCTGCAGATCTTCCAGAAAGATGGAACCTCCCTGCTTGGGCCGATAAACATCAATACCCTGTGGTCTGGTTTCGGCGGTCCCTGCCAAACCGAGAACGCCGGTGACCCGATCGTCCTCTACGACCAGTTTGCCGATCGCTGGCTCATCACCCAGTTCACTTCGGCCGGTCCCCAGTTCTACAACTGTGTGGCCATTTCGCAGAGTGGCGACCCGACTGGCCAATACTATCGCTACGCAATCAGCACAGGCACCAACTTTCCCGACTATCCGAAGTACGGCGTCTGGCACGACGCGTACTACATCAGCACCCGCGAATTCAGCGCAAGCGGACCATTCGCAGGCATCGGCGCCTATGCGCTCAAGAGAGACCAGATGATTGCCGGCAACCCGAACCCGACGATCATCAGCATCCTCGTTCCACCCGGTGCGGCGCCTTTCAATACCGGTGACGGCCTGTTGCCCGCCGACATCGACGGATCAACCATGCCACCCCCAGGTGCACCGGAATACTTCATGGGCACAATGGATTCCGGCGGCCCATACAGCGCACCGCAGGATGCCTTGACCCTGTGGAAGTTCCACGCCGACTTCACCACACCCGCCAACTCCTCCTTTGTGCTGGCGAGCACCATTCCGATTGCCGAATTCGACACGATATTCCCCTGCACGGGCGGCCGCGCCTGCCTGCCACAACTAGGCACCACGGCAAAGGTCGATGTGCAGTCGTATCGCCAGCGCATGCTCAACCGCCTCGCCTATCGCAATTTTGGCACTCACGAATCGCTGGTCAGCAACCAGTCGGTCGAGGCTGCCGCGAGCATCGCCGGCATCCGCTGGTGGGAAGTGCGCAGTCCCGGCGGCATGCCAGTCGTCCATCAGGAAGGCACCTACGCGCCCGGCATCACCGACGGCGTGCACCGCTGGATGGGCTCAACGGCCATGGATTCTGCCGGCAACATGGCGCTGGGTTTCAGTGCAACCAGTGCCACCATGTACCCGAGCATCTGGTACACCGGGCGACTGTCGAATGATCCGCTCGGCACGATGTCGCTTGGCGAGGGCGTGATCGTCGAGGGTACCGGCTCCAATACCAGCTCCAACAGCCGCTGGGGTGACTACACCTCGATGAATATCGATCCCACCGACGACTGCACGTTCTGGTATGTCAACCAGTACACCCCTGTGACCAGTTCCGCCGGCTGGAACTTGCGTGTCGGCTCATTCCGGTTCAACGAATGCGGCTCGCCGGGCTTCCGTCTGACCCCGCAACCGGAAAGCCAGTCGGTTTGTGTGGGTTCTTCGGCGAACATCAACATCGCGGTTTCTTCGGTCAGCCTCTTTGACAGCCCGGTGACGCTGTCGACCTCGGGTGCGCCAGCGGGCACAACCGAAAGTTTGCTGCCCAATCCGGTATCGCCGTTGCCCGGCACCGGTGCGCTGACATACACGAACACGGCGAGCGTCAGTCCCGGCCTCTACACGATCACCATTCAAGGGCTGGCTGCCGGTCCGATTTCCGAAATGACGACGGCCGATATCCAGTTCCAGAACTTGCCGACGTCGGCGCCGACACTGGTTGCGCCAGCCAACGCAGCAGTCGACCAGGATACCCAGCCAGTCCTGAGCTGGAATGCCGAAGCCAACGCCGACGAGTACACGGTCGAACTGGCAACCGATGTCGGCTTCACCAACATTGTCGCCAGCGCGACCACCGCGGCAACAAGTTGGGAGCCTGGCGTTGCGCTGAATGCAAGCACCACCTACTACTGGCGCGTCCGGACGCTGAATGCCTGTGGCGCCGGAACCAACAGCAGCGTGCGCTCGTTCACCACCCTCAACTCATATTGCTTCATCGGTCCGTTGAGCATTCCAGACAACAATACGACAGGCGTGAACGCAACGATCACGATTCCGGCAGGACAGGGCAACGTCGATGCCGTTCGCATGAGCATCGATGTATCGCATACCTACGTTGGCGATTTGGTCCTGGCCGTCAGCCACGGCGCGGCAACCGCCAATGTCCTCAATCAACCGAGCAACTGCGCTGGCGACGATATCAATGCTGTCTACTTTGACGCTGCCAGCGGCGCACCCAACACGTGTTTGGGCTCGGCTCCGGCAATCGCTGGCGAAGTCAGGCCGAATCAGACGTTCTCGGTATTTGATGGTGCCGGCTATGGCGGGACCTGGACATTGAACCTGTCCGATCGCGCCGGCACCGACACCGGCAGCCTGAATCGCTGGTGCATCGAAGTGCCGGCACAAGTGACCGACCGCATCTTTGCCGATGGCTTTGAACTGATCGACTAGTCCGCACATCAGTTCGCGGGAGGCAGGTGCGAGTCCTGCCTCCCCAACGGGCCATCTTCCAGGAAACTCCTTGATGATGGCCTCGATCCGCGCGTTGGCAACGTGGCCAATATCGCCAGGGATCAACACAGCGAGGTAACCATCATCGCGTGAAGTGATGCGAGCCCCAGGGGCCGACATGCGTCCCGGCTACGGCTGTAGACAGCGCGGCTGCCCAATGATCATTCGGACATCCGCCCGCAACGGGTCAGGCAAGTACGTCCCGGTCAGCACACACTTCTTCTTCCCTGTACATGCGATTGCGACCGGCAACCTTCGCCTCATACATGGTCGCGTCCGCTGCCGCCACAACCTGCATCGGGTCGCGACCGCGCGAGCAGGCGATGCCGATGCTGAGTGTCACCGGACACGCGATCGAGTGAATGATTGCGGGATCATCGTGTAGCGTCCGGGTCAATTGCTGCGCATATCTTTCCGCACCGTGATCGGGCCCGGCCACGAGCACCACGAACTCCTCCCCACCCCAGCGCGCAGCCATGCTGCCCTCGGGCAGGTCGTGTGCCAATGACGCAGCCACGTGCCGCAATACCTGATCGCCGGCCTCGTGCCCGTGCCCGTCGTTGAACGCCTTGAAGTGATCAATATCGACCATGAGGACCGAATAGCCTTGGCGATCGCCCTGCTCCCGCGCATGCTCAAGTGCGATGCGTTCGATGAACGCGCGCCGATTCGGCAGCCCGGTCAGTGGGTCGGTGCGGGCAAGCTGCCGGTTGAAGGCATTGGCCCCTGCAAGTTCCTTGACCAGACGTCCCTTCGAACGAAGCAGCCATAGACTGATCCCCAGCAGCGGCACAAGCAATCCCAGACCCAGGTACAGAAGCAGCTTCTGGCGCTCGGCGTACGCATTGCGCAACTGCAGCGCACCGACTTCGGCCTGGGCTCGCTCGTAGTCGCGGATTGCATCGATCTGCTCCAGGCGCAACTTCAGCAGACTCTCGCGAATCTGGTCCATGCCGGAAATCGCAAGTTCCCCCATCTGCTGGGCCTCGGCGTAGTTGCCAGCGGCGACAAGCAATGAGGACAGCGCGCGCGCATTGTCAACGGTGTGCTGCTGCAGTTCGAACTGCTGCGACAACACCAGAGCCCGCTGGGCGTTCGCGATCGCCAGCGGCCGATCGCCAGACTCGCGAAAGTGCTCTACCGCCGCCTCGTGACACCAGATCTGCGAGTTGCCGTCGTCCAGATCGCTGGCGATCGAAAAACACTCATCCACTGCAGCGCGTGATTGATCGAAGTCGCCACGTTTCGCATACAACTCGGCCAGGTTGACCAGGTTGGCGATGATGGTTGTCGTTCGGCCCAGTTCCCGCGCCACCGTCAACGATGCCAGCAGGTGCGGTTCGGCCTGGTCGAACTCACCGATCTCGATGTACAGCACGCCGA
>NZ_JBAWHJ010000293.1:0-7998 GCF_049593775.1 Dokdonella sp.
ACCATTTTCCGTTCATTGGTGACCGACTTATCATCGGCAAATTTTGCGCGATTGCACGTGGCGTCAAATTCATCATGAATGGCGCCAACCACAAGCTCTCGGGAGCCTCCACCTATCCGTTCCAGATCTTTGGAAACGGCTGGGAAAAGGTCATGCCGGCGCCTGGAGACTTGCCCTTCAAGGGCGATACGGTGATCGGCAACGATGTCTGGATCGGCTACGAGGCGACGCTCATGCCTGGAGTCAGGATCGGCAACGGTGCGATCGTATCGGCCAAGTCCGTCGTCGTTGCCGACGTCCCCGCCTACACGATTGTTGGCGGCAATCCGGCCAGGGTGATCAAGCAACGATTCGAGCCGGAAACTGTTGCCACGCTGGAGTCACTGGCGTGGTGGGACTGGCCCGTCGAAAAGATCACCCGGCACCTGGGATTGATCGTTTCAGGGGACATAGAGGCCTTGCGCCGCGGTGCTGCCGGGGCCTGATCCGCCCAAGCGTTGCTTCGCATCCGCAAGGCAGCGCGAGCAGAGTCACCACACGACTAGTTCGCCCAGCCTCCCAGCACGACTACCGCGATCACGGCCAGCCAGACATACAACACTCGACGCAGGATCACGCGCGCATCGGCCAGCTCGGCCATGGGATCACCGACACTCTCCTCGCCCCCGTCGCCTGCGGCGATATCGGCGTCAACGCCGGCTCGTGCGATGACCGCGAGAAAGCCGAGATCAAGCGTGAAGTAACCCTGCCCGTGAGCCAGGTGGTACTCGCGCCAGGCACGCACCGTGGCATCGAAATCGGATACCAGGGCCAGCGTCAGGGCAATGAGATGCGCGGGCGCCCAATCGAGAATCAGTGCAGCACGTTCAAACACTTCGCGATGATCGCCGACGACGTCCCGGAAGGATGGCGAGCGCGCCAGCAATTGCACCAGGCGATAGCCGAGCGCACCCACCGGGCCCAGCAGGGCGAACCAGAACAGCACCCCAAACTGGCGCGACAGGGCCGCAGCAAATCCTGCTTCCACCAGAGATGAGGCGGTCAGTGAAACGGGTTTCTCGCTGATGCCCTTGCCAAGCATCTGCGCAGCGTCCCTGCGCTGCACGCTATCCGACGCATTGAGGATGGCGTCGATATCGACATCGAGGTCGCGCGGCCCCCAGCTCATGTACAACACGACAATCATGAAGGCGAGCTCAAGAATGCCGAACCAGTGTCGATGCAGTGCCGCCTGAATCAGCGCAGTAGCGATCAGAATCAAGCCCGGAACCAGCAGCGCCCTGGCCGATCCGGGGTGATCTTCTCCCATCCAGCCGCGCAACCAGGAGAATCGGCGAAAACGCGCCAGGTCGGGCAAGGAATGCGTGCTTACCAGCACGATGAGTACCGCGATCAGGGTCTTGGCCATCGGTTCTTACTTTGGCATGGAGGCAGGTGGATTGTAGCCCGCGCCAGCGGCGGCTGCCCTGAAGCCCGCGGACTTCCGCCGGAATGGCACAGCACCAGGCCTGGCGAGCTGCAAGCCGTCCGTCATCCGCAGGGCTGCAGCGAATTCCGCGAGCACACGAATGTGGGGGACTCCCGACAGGCGCCAGCGTATCGATTTGGACCGAAGGGTCAGGCCCAGGTTGACGGTGATTTCAAGCTGCCAAGCTCCAGGCCACCCGCCTGCCTGAGCCAATGTTCGATCAGACGATACGAGACGGACAGCGGCGGCGGCAGTCCCAATGCACCGGATTCGACGTCGCGCACGAAATCATCCACTTCGTACCAGCGCGCTTCATCGATCTCGTCGCCGACACAGATATCCGGCTCATCGGCGCGTGCCGTGAAGCCGAGCATCAGCGAGGACGGGAAAGGCCACGGTTGCGAAGAGTGATAGTCGCTGTCGACAACGCGCACGCCAGCCTCCTCGAACACCTCACGGCGCACGGCGTCTTCCAGCGTTTCCCCGGGCTCCACGAATCCGGCCAGGGTGGAATATCGTCCGGCCGGCCAGGATGACTGGCGGCCGAGCAGACATGCGTCTCGCCAGGTAACGATGACAATGATGGCCGGATCAGTGCGCGGAAAGTGCTCGATCGCACAGGCCTCGTTGGTGCAGCGGGCGCGATGTCCCGCCCATTCCAGCGATAGCGCGCTGCCGCAGGCCCCGCACCAGCGCGAGCGGGATTGCCAGTGGGCCAGGCCTCGCGCGTAGGCGAACAAACCGGCCTCGAACGCAGGCATGCCCATTCCTGCGCGTCGAAGATCAACATACCTGCCCTCGCAACGTTCACCGATGCTTGCACATGCTTCGGAATCCGGCGTCAGCAGGAAGTAGGGAATCTGGTCCTGGTCCAGGCCAAGCAGGGTAGGCCTCGATTCGGACAGCAGCTCACGACGCTCGCTGCTATCCAGGAAGCGCAAACCTCGGGCTGTAGCCTGACTGAGCGCCTTGCCATCCTCGCCAACAACCAGGAAACGGGCTTGAGCTGCACCTTCGGCATCGCGCAACCAGTCGACCTCGATGCGGCGCTCGCTGCAGCGATCCAGGACAAGACCTGCAAAGACATTGTTGCGACTGCGCTGATCGGCGCTCAACGATCATTCCCTTGCTTCGTATCGACCCTGCTGACACTGCCCGGGTCAGGCATCTGGCCTGCACCGGGAGACGCACGGGACGCCCTATACAGCAAAGGACGATCCACAACCACACGTCGTCTTTGCGTTCGGATTGCGAATGACGAACTGCGCGCCGGTTAGCGACTCGGAATAGTCGATCTCGGCACCGGCCAGATATTGCAGGCTGAGCGGATCGACCAGCAGGAACACGCCATCGCGCTCGATGGCGAGATCGTCTTCCGCACGCTCTTCGTCGAAGGTGAAGCCGTACTGGAATCCTGAACAACCGCCGCCGCTGATGTAGACGCGCAAGCTCAGTTCCGGATTGCCCTCTTCGGCAATCAGCTCGGTCACCTTGCTCGCCGCGGCCGCGGTAAACACCATCGGCGCTTCGGCAAAGTCCAGGTAAGTGGGTGTGGCGGTAGTGTTCATGGTCTGTTTCCGGCGCTCGCTGTCGCCAGCGGATGATAGAGGCAACGTTGATCGGACTGCGCAAGCATCACGGTTTTCGGAGACGCCACCTGTCATGCAACTGCGCGAAATCCAGGTTGCCGGCCTGGACATGTCGCGCGGTACGGCTGGCGAAGCTTCTGAATGCCAACGGCTGCATCCCGACACAATCAACCGGATGACACCTGATCAGTGCCGCCCCAAGGAAGATCGTGGCGAAACCGCGTGATTCAAGCACGCGCAGGCTCGGCATCAACCGCATCGCCATCATCCGATGCAACCGCTCCAGGGCCGCTGAGCTGCCGTGGAGGCTCGGCCTGATAGATCATCTTGCCATTGAGCTGTGCACCGGCGGCCATCTCCAGCACCTTGTAGTAGATATTGCCATCGATACGGGCCTGTTCAGCCAGTTCGAGACGATGGCTGACAATGATGTCACCCGTGACCTTGCCGTTGATGACTGCATTGGGGGCACGGATCTCGCCATCCACCCGGCCTTTCTCGCTCAACGTGAACACAGCCTTGTCACCGTTTGCCGAAATTGCCCCTTCAACCGCGCCATCCAGATGCAAACCACCACTGAACTCGACGTCACCGCGAATGACTGTTCCTTCAGCCACCAGCGTGGTGATCGCCGACATCGAGTGTTTGCCTCGCTTGTCATTCCCGAACATTGCCTGACTCCTCGGCTTTCGCCGCATCTTCCCAAGAGAATTCCTGAACACTCCGCCCACCTGCACCCTCCGCACTGACACGGACGCTATTCGGCTCGAAGCCATCCGGAAGCATGATGATGCCGTTGACCTGCTGAAAATACTTGAACGCATACCCGATTCCGGCGCTTTCGGACTCCTGGCTCAAGCTTTTCCAATCCACCGTGTCGATCTTGCCATTGACTATTCCGGTCACCGAAAGGGTCAATCGACCGGCAGTTTCCGCACCACGCTTGAAGTTCTGGGTCAGCGTCGCGGCAAAGTTCCAGGCACGCGAATCGGTCACGGGCGTGAGCCTGAGGGCATGCACGGCCAGTCCTTCACGCTTGGCTCCACCAACCAGGCGACCATAAAACGCCAGATCGGCGCGCACACCGGCGATTTCCTCTTCACGGTCGCGCAAGGTCTTTTGCAAGTCGCCCAGCGCGGCCTTGGCGACCTGCTCGGATCGCTCCAGAACCGCGATACGCATTTTCAGCGCCTCGACATCCATGTGGTCGACGCTGACCGCGACCGGCTCCTGCTTCACGGACTTGGCCAGGAACAGGCTGGTGGCCGCCACCGTGAGCACCAGTGTACCCAGCCAGATCAGGGCCGCGAACAGCCAGACCCAGCGCGAACGCGCAGGATTGATCTGGCGAATTTCGAAATGCGGTGTGCTCATGGAAAAGGCGCGCTGTACCGACTCGCTGAGTCGTGAGGGGACTGCGCTTATAGCCACCCCCGCGGAGCGGCGTCAAGCACGGCTATACTGCCCCATGGTACCGCGTGGTTCGCCATCGCGAACAATTCACGAGGTCGCAGGAAACCGTGCCGCCTGCCTCGACACTGCAGGGTTTGGTCCTGCTGCTGCCATTGGGCAAACTCCAGGCCGTGATTTCACGCCAACCTGGCGTTCGCTCGGCCCGGGCGACAATCACGGCGCGATTCCGCGCGCCCCTTGAGGTGTTCGAACTAGCATGCTCTGGCTCAAAGCGTTCCACATCATCTTCGTCGTCACCTGGTTTGCCGGACTCTTCTATTTGCCGAGGCTGTTCGTGTATGACGTGGAGGCCAGCGAACCTGAATTTCGCCTGCGCCTCAGAATCATGCAGCGCCGCTTGCTGATGATCACCCACATCGGCGGTGCACTGGCCGTGGCATTTGGCATCGCACTGATGGGCTGGTGGATGAAGAACGCCCCGCAGGCACTCACCACGGGTGCGTGGTTCCATCTCAAGCTGCTTCTGGTAGTTGGCCTGATTGCCTATCACGGCATGCTGATGCGGCTGACACGCCAGCTGGCCAACGACCGTTGCACGCGCTCGAGTCGCTGGTTGCGCCTGTTCAACGAGATTCCAGCCGTACTCCTCATTGCGATCGTCATACTGGTGGTGGTCAAGCCGATCTGAGTCGCAGGTAGCTGCGCTGGCTTCGGCTCGCCCGGGCCGCAAGCCCTGAGTGGTTCAGGGCGGACCTGAGCGCTGCTATAGTCACATTCGGTTCCACGGGGGGACCCATGCAGGCCAGGGAACTCACTTCCAGACGACCACGCTCCCGCGCGGCTTTCGTCAACCAGATACCGGCGCGCGCAGGCGACCTGCGCTTGCGCGGCGAGCAGTTGCGCCAAGGCTACTGGGATATCAATGCAGCCCTGCTGCTGGCCGAGGATGCCGAGGCACTGGCGAGCAATTGCCACCTGCTCGACAGGGCCGCCGTTGCCAACCGCCTGGAGGAATTCGCAGAGTGCCTATGGACTCTGCTCGATCCGCCGCGGATGCCGGACAGCCAGGCACTGGACGAGATTGGCCGGCAACTGGAAGCGCTTGCCGAAGGCGACGACTCGCCGATTCTGGACACCACGGCCGGCAACGATGAACCGGCGACCCTGTTCGGCTACGCCGCGGCCGAAGCCAATGGCTTTCCGCTGCTGGTACGGCCACCCAAGGATTACTGGCGTCGATTCGCCTCTTCGCCAATCGCCAGCGCGCCATCAGTGCCAGAGACGCTTGCGCAACCGGCACACGTACCGACGATTCACACTGACAAGCCTGTCGAACCGACAGCAGATATTCGCCCCGCAATCGAACCAGTACCGGTCGTTGCGCCTGTGCCAGAAGCGGCAACACCAGTGGCATTGCGTCCGACCGCCCGTGATCCCGAGCCGGAGCTGGATGCAGAGATCGAGGTCGAGACCGACCCCGCACCGAGAAAAGTCTTTCACCTTGCCGACGGCGCCGACCTGAGCAAGGCCATCGATCTGCAATTGCGCGCCCAGGGAAATGAAATCGAGAGCCTTGGAACGGTCGATGCGCTGAAGGAAGCCATGCACCGCGCCACGCCTTCGCTGGTACTTCTCGAGGGTACCTTCCAGGAAGCGATCGAGGAAATCGGGGCACTGGTGCGGGCGGCGAGATCGCGATCCAGAAAGCGCGTCCTGCTGGTCGCCTTGTCCGAAGAGAAAACCGATCTTGCTGCGCGCCTGCGCGCCATGCGTGCAGGCTGCGATGCGTTCATCGTGCAACCTGGCAATGCAGACGATGTGATGGGGCGCCTGCGCGAACTGAACGCTGCGGAACATGCCGATCCGTTCCGCATCATGATCGTCGAGGATGATCGCTCGCAGGCGCTGTTCGCCGAATCGATCCTGCGCAAGAACGGCATGCAGACGCTGGCCGTCAATGACGCGTCGGTAGTGCTCGACAAGCTCGACGAATTCCGCCCGGACCTGATCCTGATGGATCTGAACATGCCCGTGTGCGATGGCATGGAACTGACCGCGCTGATCCGTGAACGTGAAGCCTACATATCGACGCCGATCGTCTTTCTTTCCGGCGAGGGCGATACGGAAAAGCATTTCGAGGCCCTCAGCGCCGGCGGTGACGATTTCCTGAGCAAGCCGATTGCGCCACGGCATCTTATTTCTGCGGTCACCAGCCGAGTCAGGCGGGCACGCCAACTCGAACGACGCCGGCGCGCTCCCAGCGCGCGGGAAGCCAGCAAGGGAGTCCACGATTCGGCGCAGTTGGCCCGGCGCCTTACCGAGATGCTGTCGATGGAAGATGCAGCCACGCGCAAGGGTGGCCTGATGTATCTCGAACTCGCCGATGCAGAGGCATGCGAGGATCGCGTCGGTCATTCGGCGTTCCGCATCCTGCTCGATCGACTGACCATGCTGCTTGCGGCACACATCGGCAATGGCGACATGTTGGCCCGTTGTGGCGAGCATGGATTTCTGTTGCTGAATCCGGATCTCACGACACAGGCCCTCGAGGACCACGCCAAGGCGTTGCGCGCCTGCGTCGCCGTTGAGAGTTTCGGCACCACCAAGGTTCCCCAGGAACTGAAGATTCAGGTCGGCATCTGTCCGTTCTCAGTTGCGGCAGGCGACGCGAAGGCCATGATCGATGCCGCGGAAAATGCGTTGCGGACAGTACCCGCTGGAGACACCGCCGGCATTGCACTGGTGGCGCCAGTCGCCAGCGAGGAGCAAGCCGGTGTTCTCGTCGCCGCGATTCGCAAGGCGCTCGATGATTCAAGCTTCCGTGTCGTCTTCCAGCCCATCGTCTCCCTGCATGGCGAGGAGGAAGAGCAATTCCAGGCCCTGCTTCGCCTGTCCAACGATGATGGTCGCGTCTATGCCGCAGCCGAACTCGTGCCAGCTGCGGAAGAAGCCGGGTTGATATCGGATGTGGATCGCTGGATGTTCGACAGTTGCCTCGGCACCATTGCCGACCACCTGCGCGACGGCCGCAACCTGCGACTGTTCCTGAGTCTATCCGCAAGCAGTGTTCTCGATCCGGATCGCGTCGAGTGGATCCGCAATGCTCTGGATACGCACCGCGTGCCAGCGGCGCTCATTTCCATCGAGATTCGCCTGGCCGATGCGGCTGGCTCGCTTTCGGCCTACATCCGCTTCGCCATGGCGATGAAGCAGCTTGGCGTCAGCCTGACACTGTCTGGCCTCGAAGCCGGCATGCTCGGTACCGAGATGCTGCTCAACCTGCCGGTGGATTTCATCAAGCTTTCACCACGCTACACGGCTGATCCGGATGACAGCCTGCGCAGCGAACTGCGTGAACTGGTCAAGCTTGCGCATGCAGGCGGACGTCGTGTCATTGCTCCACGTGTCGAGGAAGCCCGCGTTGCGGCATCCCTCTGGGCCAGCGGCATCGATCTGATCCAGGGCAACTTCGTGCGCCAAGCGACGCGCGACACCTCCTACGATTTCCAGATGGCCGGCAACTGAGCC
>NZ_JBAWHJ010000294.1:0-9489 GCF_049593775.1 Dokdonella sp.
CCAAGACAACACCGCGCTTGAGACCATGTGAAGGATGCGAACCGATACCCATGATCTCGACCGGCTGGCCAGGTTCGTGCTCGCCGACAATGGCAACGATCTTCGACGTGCCGATGTCGAGTCCCACGATCAGGTTTTTTTCCGACTTGCGATTCATCGTTGCTCAGACCTGCGGAGCCGGTTCAGGACCGGACATGGAAGAAGGGGCGACTGGCGGCTCGGGCAATGCCCAGCGCAACGCGAAGCCGTTTTCGTAGCGAAGATCGACATAGACGGGAGGCCCGTCACTGCTCGCCGCAATTTTTGGCCAGACATCAAGGAAGCGCTGCAGCCTGGCGGTGGCATCGACGCGACCGATTTCAATCAGGGCGCCGCTGGACAGGGTCAGCCGCCAACTCCCACGCGCACTCAGCTCGACAGCGCGAACTGACAGGCCGCTGCCGGAGAACTCGCGCAGGCATTCCGCATGGAAGGCAATCACTTCGGCAAGCCGCTCATCAGGACCGGCCAGTTGTGGCATGCCCTGCATGGCGTCCGTTCCCGGCACTTCGAAGAGTTCACCAGTGCGGCTAAGCAGGCGGGAACCGCCCCAGCGTGCAAACGGCTGGCGCTCATAGACGGTCAGCAGCAAGGTATCGGGCCATTGCTTTCGAGCCTCGACCCGCTCCACCCAGGGCAGTTGTGCAACAGCCTTCTGGACCTCGCTCAATTGCACCGCGAAGAATCCGCGATCCAGGTGATTCTGCACCGTGGCCCGGATCTGCTCGGCACTGACATGGGCGTACTCGGCTCGCAGTTCGATCTTGCGCACGGGCCAGCGTTGCGACGCGAACCAGCCATTCAGCACACCCACGATTGGCAGGGCGACCAGGGTCAGCGCGATGCCCCAGGCCATGGACCTCAACGGCAATGGACCATTCATCGGGGAATCCTCGCCAACGAGGTTTCCAGGATCTGCCAGCAAAGCGGGCCGAATTCGATGCCGGCGCTGCGCGCAGCCTTGGGCACCAGCGAATGACTGGTCATGCCCGGCGTCGTATTGACCTCAAGCAGGAAGTTGTCGCCTGCGTTGCTGCGCATGACATCGACGCGTCCCCAGCCCGAGCAGCCAACGGCAGAGAATGCAGTGAGCGCGAGCGCGCGAATCTCGTCTTCGGCAGATCCTTCGAGTCCCGGACACAAGTATTGGGTGTCCTCGGCGATGTACTTGGCGTGGTAGTCGTAGTACTCGCCCTTGGGCACGATGCGAATCGACGGAAGTGCCGTGTCACCGAGAATGGCCACAGTCAGTTCGGCACCTTCAATGAGCTGCTCGATCAAGAGCTCGCCGTCGTAGCATTCAGCCAGTTCGATGGCAGCCTGCATGTCGGAGTCCGCGAACACCCGGCTGATGCCGACGCTCGAGCCTTCATGCGATGGCTTGACGATGGCCGGGTAGCCAATCGAGGCGATCGCCGTCTGCAAATCATCGCCGGGCCGGTAGGCCACGAAGCGTGGCGTCGGCAAACCGATCGCCTGCCAGACTTGCTTGGTACGCACCTTGTCCATCGACAGTGCAGAGCCGAGGATTCCGCTTCCGGTATAGGGCACGCGCAAGGCATCCAGTGCACCCTGCAACATGCCGTCCTCGCCACCTCGACCATGCAGGATATTGAACACGCGCGCGTAGTGTCCTGCACGCAGCGCATCCAGCAAGGCCGGAATGCCATCGACCAGGTGCGCATCGATGCCGCTGGCGCGCAGCGCTTCAAGAACGTTGTTTCCCGAGTTGATGGATACCTCGCGTTCGGCCGATGTACCGCCATAGGCGACAGCGACGCGTCCGAACATGCGCGGGTCGGTGATCCTCGTGTTCACGGGCGGGATCCTCCGAGGTCGGGGTTACTCGCAAGTTCCAGCGCCGTCGCGCCGATGTCTCCGGCACCCAGCAGCAGAAGCAGATCACCGTCCTCGAGCAGCGCCGGCAATGCAGCGCGCAAATCCGACGGGTGCTCGATGAGGACCGGATCGACCTTTCCACGTGCGCGTACGGCACGTGCCAATGCCCGTGCATCGGCATTCGCGATCGGGCTTTCTCCAGCCGGATAGACCTCGGTAAGAACCAGCACATCGACATCAGCCAGCACTCGCGAAAAATCGTCGAGCAGGTCGCGGGTACGCGAGTAGCGATGCGGCTGGAATGCAACCACCAGCCGATGGTCTGGCCAACCGCTGCGCGCAGCCTCGAACACCGCGGCGAGCTCGCTGGGATGGTGGCCATAGTCATCGACGAGCAACGCACTGCCCTTTTCGAATGCAAGGCTGCCGCGCAATGAAAAGCGTCGTCCGACACCCTGGAACCCGCACATCGCCGCCTGCAACGCAGCGGGTGGTACGCCCAGTTGCCAGCCCACTGCACACGCCGCAAGCGCGTTCAATACATTGTGCCGACCAGGAAGATTCAGCGTGATCGCGACCGCATCTTCCATGGCGGGCAAGAGCAGGTCGAAGTGCATGCGTGCGCCTTGCTGGCGCACATTGGTGGCGCGAAAGTCTGCCAGTTCGTTGTCTATTGCATAAGTGAGTGTGCGGCGCGGGGTCAATGCGGCCAGCTTCGCCACTTCGGCGTCATCAACGCAAAGCACGGACAAGCCATAGAACGGAAGGCGATGCAGGAACTGCTCAAAGGCTGCCTTTACCTGCTCGAAATCGCCGCCGTAGTTTTCAAGATGGTCCACGTCGATATTGGTGACAATCGCGATCATCGGCGAAAGCATCAGGAACGAACCATCGGATTCGTCGGCTTCCGCGACCAGGTATTCGCCGGTGCCCAGGCGTGCGTTGGCACCTGCTGCGGTCAACTGGCCACCGATGACAAACGTGGGATCCAGGCCTGCCTCGGCGAGTACGCTGGCGACGAGGCTGGTGGTCGTTGTCTTGCCGTGCGTTCCAGCGACGGCAATGCCACGACGAAACCGCATCAGCTCGCCGAGCATTTCGGCGCGGGGAACAACCGGGATCCGGCGTTCGCGTGCTGCGAGCAGCTCCGGGTTGTCCTTGCGAATCGCACTGGATGTGACCAGCACGTCTACATTGTCTACATTCGCCGCATCATGCCCGTGCCGTATCGTGATGCCGAGCGAGGCGAGTCGTCGCGTTGTCGCCGAATCGGCACGATCGGATCCGCTCACCGAGTAGCCCAGATTCTGCAGCACTTCGGCAATGCCGCTCATGCCCACGCCGCCGATGCCGACGAAGTGGACACGGCGGAAGTCCTGCATGATGTCGCCATGTTCGGGGAGTTGCTGCGGCGTCATGCGGCCACCTCCAGGCAGGTATCTGCAATCCGTGCAGTCGCATCGCTGCGAGCGAGCGAGCGCGCTGCGACGGCCATCTTCAGCAGGCGCGGTCGATCACGATCCATTTCGTCCAGGCAAGCACCAAGACGCTTGACGAAGCCATCGCCTTCGGCAACCAGATAGGCAGCGCCAGCTTCGACCAGGACTTCGGCATTGCGCGTCTGATGGTCATCGACTGCGTGCGGATAGGGCACAAGTATCGAGGCGACACCGACCGCGCAGATCTCCGCGAGGGTCAGAGCCCCGGCGCGGCAGATGACGATATCGGCCCATGCATAGGCTGCGGCCATATCCTCGATAAACGGTTCGATTCGGACTTCGATATCCGTCGTTGCGTATAGCTGGCGTGTCTTTTCCAGATGGCGCGCGCCGCATTGATGGCGCACTTCGAGCATCACGCGATCGCCGCGCCGACTGATCAGTTCGGGCAGGATTGAATTCAATCCATGCGCACCCTGGCTACCCCCGAGTACGAGCAGGCGCACTGGATCCTCCCGGCCGTCCAGGCGCTGCTGCGGCATTGGCAAGCTGGCAATCTCGCTGCGCACCGGATTGCCCACCCATTCGGCGCCCTGGAAGCTTCCATCGAAGCCGGTCAAGACCCGCCTTGCAAAACGCTGCAGCAGGCGATTGGTGAAACCGGGTACGCGATTCTGCTCATGCACGACCAGAGGTATGCGAGCCAGCCACGCTGCAATTCCACCTGGCGCGGCGGCATAGCCACCCATGGACAGGACGCTGCGCGGACCGACACGGCGCAGGACCCCCCGTGCGGCCAGTACGGCCCGTATCAGTCGGAACGGGGCCAGCAACAGAGCCAACGCTCCCTTGCCGCGGACACCGGAAAAATCGAGCGTCTCCAGTTCTATTCCAGCCTCGGGCACCAGGCGACCCTCTAGGCCGGCCTTGCCCCCAAGCCAGGCAACTGCAATTCCGCGTTTACGCAACTCGGCCGCAACCGCGATACCCGGAAAGATATGGCCGCCGGTTCCACCCGCCATGATCAGGACCGGTCCACTCATGCCGGCACCTCGTCTTGCTGATCAACCGAGACAGCCTGCGCAGCCGCACTTTCAGCGCGCGACAGTTCGAAGCTGACGCGGGCCAGCAGGCCAATCGCTAGACAGGTCATGAGTACGCTGGAACCACCCGAACTGATCAGCGGCAAGGTGAGACCCTTGGTGGGGAGCACGCCAAGGTTGACGCCGATCGAGACCAGGGCCTGGAACGCCAGCATCAGTGAAATGCCAAAGGCGCAGTAGCCAGCGAAACGCTGGCCGCGCTCCATCGCTTTCAGGCCGATGCGCAGACCGCTGCCTACGAGCCATGCGAACAGTCCAAGCACGAGCAGAATGCCGAAAAAGCCGAGTTCTTCGGCAATCACGGCGAGGATGAAGTCGGTGTGCGCCTCAGGCAGATAGAATAGCTTCTGCACGCTGGCGCCAAGACCGACCCCAAACCATTCGCCGCGGCCTACGGCTATCAATGCCTGGGTGAGCTGGAAGCCCTCGTTGAACGGATCCGCCCATGGATCAAGGAAGGACTTGAGGCGCTTGAGCCGGTAGTCCTCGAACAGGGCGGCCCACGCGAGCGCCGGCATCGACAGCGCCGCCAGCAGGCCAAGGTTGCGCAACCGCGCCCCTCCGAGCCAGATCATGCCAAGGGTGACGGCGAGCAGCAGGGTGGCGCTGCCGAAATCAGGTTGGGCCAGGAGCAGACCGACCAGCAATGCAGCAACGCCCAGTGGCTTGCACACACCCAACATGCTTGCGTGCACGCTTTCGCGATGGCGCACCATGTAGCTGGCCAGATAGACGATGAGTATCAGCTTGACGACTTCGACCGACTGGAACCCCGAGACACCCAGGTTGATCCAGCGTCGCGCGCCGTTGACGCGCATGCCGATGCCGGGCACGAACACCAGCAGCAGCAGAATGAAGGCGAGCAGCAGCAAGAGAAACGCGTTCTTTTCGATCCGGGCAAGTTCGGTGCGTGCAGCCACGCAGGCCAGCACCACGCCGAGACTCAGAAAGACCACATGCCGGATCAGGTAGTGGAACGCTCCGATTTGCTGGTTGTCGGCGATCGAGATTGAACTGGAGGCAACCATCACCAGGCCAAGGCTTGCGAGCCCGATCGCAGACAGCACCACGCCTGCGTCGTAGCGCCCTTGCGGAGCACCACGCCGAGTGGCCTGGATGGAGGGGTTCGCCGTACTCATCAACGCACCTTCAACGTGGCGAGACCGACAAGCACGAGGACCACGCTGATGATCCAGAACCGCACGATCACGCGCGGCTCCGGCCAGCCCTTGAGTTCGAAATGGTGGTGGATCGGCGCCATCCTGAAGATGCGTCGGCCGGTCAGTTTGAAGCTGGCCACCTGCAGCATCACCGATGCCGTTTCCATGACAAAGATTCCGCCCATGATCAGCAGCACGATCTCCTGGCGCACGATGACGGCGATCGTGCCGAGCGCAGCGCCCACGGCGAGGGCTCCGATGTCTCCCATGAAGACCTGGGCCGGATACGTGTTGAACCAGAGAAAGCCCAATCCGGCACCGGCCAGGGCTCCGCAGAAGATGACCAGTTCACCCGCACCCGGGATCGAGGGAATTTGCAGATAGCTCGAAAAGACCGCATTGCCTGCCAGATAGGCGAAAGCACCCAGCGCAGTCACGACGAGGACGCTCGGCATGATGGCGAGGCCGTCCAGGCCGTCGGTCAGATTCACTGCATTGGAGAATCCCACGATCATGAAGTAGGCCAGCGGGATGAACATCAGTCCCAGCGGTATCGCAATGGTCTTGAATACCGGTAGATACAGGGCGGTATGCGCCGGCAGGTCGGCGGTGAAATAGAGGAGGACGGCCACGGCCATTCCGAAAACCGACTGCCAGAAATACTTCCAGCGCGAGGCAAGGCCGCGGCTGTCGCGCAGTACCAGCTTGCGGTAGTCGTCGTAGAAGCCGATACAGCCGAAAGCCAGGGTGACGCCGAGCACGATCCACACATAGCGGTTGCGCAGATCCATCCACAACAGGGTCGCTATTGCGACTGCAAGCAGGATCAGGAGCCCGCCCATGGTCGGCGTACCGGCCTTGGAAAGATGCGATTGCGGCCCGTCCGCGCGAATCACCTGTCCGGCCTTCAGACTGGCCAGCTTGCGGATCACGGCGGGACCGATCAGCAGCGAAACCGCAAGCGCAGTCAGGGTGCTCATGATGGCGCGGAACGTGAGGTACTGGAACAGGTTGAAACCGCTGTAGTAGCCACGCAGGAGATCGGCAAGTTCAAGCAGCATGTCGTCCTCCGTCGTTTGCATCGATTGCGAAAAGTTCATTCACGACCTTGTCCATGGCCGATCCACGCGAGCCCTTGATCAGCAAGGTTGTCTCCGGTGTGAGTTCTGCGTGAAGTGCGCTGACAAGATCGGCCTGGCTGGGGAAATGCCTGGCTGCGGAGCCGAAGGCGCCCACGGCCGCGACACTCAGTTCACCGACGGCGTACAGGCTTTCGATGCCTCTCTGAAGGGCCAGTGCGCCAGTGTCCGCATGCAGGCGCAGGCCATCTGCGCCCAGCTCGCGCATGTCCCCCATGACCAGGATGCGACGCCCCGCACATGCAGCCAGTGCATCGATCGCAGCGGCGAACGACGCAGGATTGGCGTTGTAGCTGTCATCAATGATTTTCGCGCCGCTTGGATGGCTGCGACCAGCGACGCGACCTGCAACCGGCCGTGCTGCTTCGAGGCCAGCCTTGATCGTTTCCAGCGGCACGTCGACTGCAAGCGCGACACTTGCGGCAGCAAGGGCGTTGAGCAGATTGTGACGCCCGGAAAGCGCCAGCGATACCGGCAGTTCACCCTGTGCAGTCACGAGGGTAAATTCGACAATGGCGGAATGACGGATGTCGCGCGCGGTAACGTCGGCGCCATCGCCCAGACCGAACCGAAATATGCGCCTGCCTGCGGCGAGACCGGTAAAGTATTCGGCATACACATCATCGGCATTGATGATCGCGACACCGTCGACCGGCAGGCCGGTGTACAACGCACCCTTCGTTTCGGCGATGCCATCAATGCTTCCCATGCGTTCCAGATGGGCCGGTGCGATGTTGTTTACGAGCCCTATCTGCGGTCGGGCAATGCGGACCAGATAGTCGATGTCGCCCGGCTTCCCGGCACCCATCTCAAGGACCGCGAACCGGCTGCCCTCAGGCATCGAAAGCAAGGTCAGCGGCAGGCCGATCTCGTTGTTGAAGCTGCCCGAATTGACATGGGTGGGTGCATGTCTTGAAAGAATGCTGGCGACCAGACTCTTGACCGTCGTCTTGCCATTGGAACCGGTGATGCCGATCACGCAGACCTCGTGAAGCGCGCGTACGGCGCCCGCCAGCTGACCAAGCGCGAGTTCCGTATCGGCCACGACGACTTGCGGCAGCGGGACATCAACCTCGTGATCAACCAGTGCGGCAACTGCGCCATTGGCAAGCGCGGAACCGACAAACGCGTGCGCATCGTGATGTTCACCGCGCAAGGCAACAAAGAGTGCGCCCGCTTGCATATTGCGGCTATCCGTCGAAACACTGGACACGTGTATCGACGCGCCTTTCAGGCAACCATGCGTGCTGTCGGCAACCATGGCGAGGTCGATGGTCATCATGACCGTGCCTCCAGCGCTTGCCGGGCTACATCACGGTCATCAAATACCAGCCTCTCCCCGCGCACTTCCTGGTAGGGCTCATGTCCCTTTCCGGCGACCAGCACGATGTCATCTGGGCGTGCGGCATGGATCGCTGCATGGATAGCGCAGCCGCGGTCACGCTGGATCGCAACCCCTACCGGGTTCTCGAAACCCTGCATGATGGCCGCGACAATGGCGTCACCATCTTCGGCGCGAGGATTGTCATCGGTCACGATGACACGGTCGGCGAGGCGTTCGGCGATCGCCGCCATCTGGGGTCGCTTGCCGACATCGCGCTCGCCACCGCAGCCAAACACGCAGATCAACTGGCCTTCACAATGCTGACGCAGGCTGACCAGCGCCTGCTCCAGTGCGTCGGGTGTGTGCGCGTAATCAATGACGACCAGGGGCTGAGTGGCGCTTCCGCCGAGTCGACTCATTCGACCGTCAACCGGTTCAAGGGTGGCAAGAGCCCTGGCGATGTCGGCGAATCCGTAGCCCATCGCACCGAGGCTGGCCGCAACTGCGAGCAGATTTGCCACGTTGAAGCGACCCAGCAGGGACGACTCCACCTGGCCCTGGCCCCAAGGCGTGCGCAGCAGGAATCTCAGCCCGCCTGCATGAGTCTCGATATCCTGTGCATTCACCGCGGCGCTGCTCTCCTGCATGCCGTAGCTGATGCAGGCCATCTCTGCCGGCAAGTTGGCAGCCAGCGTGCGCCCGAACGAGTCATCGGTATTGATCACCGCGACAGTCAGGGCCGGCATCGCGAAAAGCTTCTGCTTTGCGGCCGCGTAGGCCTCCATGTTGCCGTGATAGTCGAGATGATCGCGGGTCAGGTTGGTGAACACGGCGACGCGAAAGTGGATTCCGTTGACGCGGCCCTGCTCAAGCGCATGCGAGGACACTTCCATGGCTACATCAGTGGCACCCTGATCGAGAAAGCTGACCAGCAGGCGTTGAATCTGGATTGCGTCCGGCGTGGTGCGTTCGCCACTGCTGAATGACTCCGGGAGGCCCGCGCCAAGCGTGCCAATCGTGGCGGTACGGCGCCCCAGGTGGTTCAGAGACTGGGCCAGCAACTGGACGGTCGACGTCTTGCCATTGGTGCCGGTCACGCCAGTCACCTGCAGCGTGCGTGACGCATCACCAAAGAAACGTGCGGCGATCGGTCCGAGGTGCTGGCTCAGATCGTCGATCCAGATAACCGGCTCTCGCACCGAACCTGCATCCATGTCGGGACAGGATTCGGCAATGATGGCAGCAGCACCGGCGCGAATCGCCGTGTCGGCGAAGCGAATGCCATGATCACTCCCGCCTTGCAGCGCAAAGAACGCATCACCGTGCTGCACCTGCCTCGAATCGATCGCGAGCCCGCGTACGACGATTTCGCCATGCGCGTTTGGCGCAGCGTAGCCAGCCAGCAAGTCGTGGAGGCGCATTGCGGTGTTCATTGCGGCACAACCT
>NZ_JBAWHJ010000295.1:0-6516 GCF_049593775.1 Dokdonella sp.
GGAATGGCCTGTTCGCGGCACGGTTGTGTGCAAGCGGAGCAGCTCAGGGGGCTAACCGGCGCAGACAGGGAAGGTCTGCGATTTGTGCCGATGGACGTGTCCTTTTGATGCTGCACGGGGTTTTCCGATTTGATCAGCAAGTCCTTCACCGAAGATGCCTTCGCCGAACGCATTCGCGAGTGCATGCTCGAGTTGCTGATTGAGCGTGGTCCTGGACGCACGATCTGCGTAAGCGAGGCCGCGCAAACCCTTGCTGTCCGGATCGGCTTCCACTGGCACGACCTGATGCGTCCGGTGCGGACCATCGCCGCCGCCCTGTCCGACGCTGGCGTCATCGAGGCGATCCAGCACGAAGAAGTCGTCGACATCAGGGTCGCGCGCGGGCCGGTCAGGATTCGCCTGCGGGCGCTTCCAGGCCAGCGTAGCGCCCAACGCGGCTAACGCACCGAAACTTTCCCGACAGCACTTCGGGCGTCTTGCCAACCGTTTGTGCTGCTGCTCCGTTAAACTCCTTGATTGCCCTCAAACCGCCACGGGCGGCTGCCTCCGCATGACTGAACCTACAGTTCCAACCAATTTCATCCGCCAGATCGTGCAAAACGACCGAAGCGCCGGCAAGCACGGCGGCAGGGTGCATACCCGGTTTCCGCCCGAGCCAAATGGCTACCTGCACCTTGGGCACGCCAAGAGCATCTGCCTCAATTTTGGCGTCGCGCGCGACTTCTCGGGTGTCTGCAACCTGCGCTTCGATGACACCAATCCATCCCGCGAGGACATCGAGTTTGTCGAGGCCATTCGTGAGGACGTCAAGTGGCTGGGGTTTGAGTGGTCCGAGCAGCGCCACGCCTCGGATTATTTCGAAGTGTTCTATCGCTGCGCGTTGAAGCTTATCGAAGATGGCAAGGCCTACGTCTGTGACCTCAACGCCGAAGATGTTCGCGCGTACCGCGGCACCCTGACCGAGCCCGGTCGAAACTCGCCGTATCGTGAGCGCAGCGTCTCCGAAAACCTCGACCTTTTCGGTCGCATGCGCGCGGGCGAGTTCGCCGACGGCGCCCGCACCCTGCGCGCCAGGATCGACATGGCGTCAGGCAACATCAACATGCGCGACCCGGCCATCTATCGCATCCGCAAGCTCAATCACCAGAACACCGGCGATGCCTGGCCGATTTATCCGATGTATGACTATGCGCATTGCATATCGGACGCGATCGAGGGCATCACGCACTCGCTGTGCACGCTGGAATTCGAGGATCATCGTCCACTGTACGACTGGTGCCTTGACCACATCGACCTTCCGTCCCACCCGGAGCTCGCTGAATCGGTGGTGGCGGCGGGGTTGAGCTATGCACCGAGCCGGCCGCAGCAGATCGAGTTCGCCCGTGGCAATCTCGACTTCACAGTGATGAGCAAGCGCAAATTGCTGGCATTGGTCCAGGACGGTCTCGTCGACGGCTGGGACGACCCGCGCATGCCTACCCTGACCGGCGCTCGACGTCGCGGCTTTCCTGCCGCAGCAATCAGGACGTTCTGGGATCGCGCCGGCATCAGCAAGCAGAACTCGGTGATCGAGTATGGCGTGCTCGAAGGCTGCGTACGCGAAGTACTGGACGGCAAGGCCAGCCGCCGCCTTGCGGTGCTCAATCCGCTGAGGCTCATTCTGACCAACCTGCCCGAGGATCACGCGGAAATACTGAGTTTCCCGAATCATCCCAAGGACGAGTCCTTCGGTCGACGTGACGTGGGTTTCTCGCGCGATCTCTGGATCGAGCGGGATGACTTCCTCGAAGAACCGGTCAAGGGGTTCCATCGCCTCATGCCTGGCACCGAAGTCCGCCTGCGCGGTGTTGGCATCATTCGCTGCGATGAAGTGATCAAGGATGCCGACGGTACCGTCCAGGCACTGCATTGCACCCTTGACAACGAAACCCGATCCGGAAGCAGCGGCGCCGATCGCAAGGTCAAGGGCACCATTCATTGGGTCGATGCGCGCAGCGCGCTGGCCGCCGAGGTTCGCCTGTATGACCGGCTATTCGATGTCGCCAATCCCGATGACGATACCGACGGCAAGACGTATCGCGACCACCTCAATCCTGATTCGCGACGCGTGATCAACGCCTGGCTCGAAAAATCACTGGGCGATACCGAAGCCGAATCCGTGTTCCAGTTCGAGCGTCTCGGATACTTCGTCGCCGATCGCCATGATCATTCGACCCGCCGCCCGGTGTTCAATCGCGTTGTTACCTTGCGCGACAACTGGGCCAGGCCAGCCCGGTGAGCAACCGCAATCGCCTTGAACTGGTCCTGCCCCACTGGATCGACGAGGAGATCGATTTTTCCCGTGTCTACGGCGATGATGCTGCGCGCATGCAGCTGGCCATTGGCCTGGCCAGGCGCAACGTCGAACTGGAAACCGGTGGCCCATTCGGTGCCGCCATTTTCCGCGAAGATGGCGAACTGATTGCGGCCGGGGTCAATCGCGTAGTGCCCGAACAGTGTTCGATTGCCCATGCCGAGATGACCGCATTCATGAGCGCGCAGGCGCGTCTCGGCCGCTTCCGTCTGAACGACGACGGCGCTCGCTACCTGCTCGTGACCAGCGCCCAGCCCTGCTCGATGTGCTACGGCGCCAGTTTCTGGGCCGGTATTGATGTACTGGTGATCGGTGCACGCAGTGAGGATGTCATGCAACTGAGCGAGTTTGACGAGGGGCCTCTTCCCGCCGACTGGATCGGTGAGCTCGAAAGACGCGGCATCGAAGTTCGTCGAGATGTATGGCGCGAACAGGCCCGCGGAGTATTCGAGTTGTACCGACGCATGGCCGGCGCGAGCTATTGAATCCGCAACCTGAGGTTGCACCGGGAGCGCTGCACTCATGACTCAGACCATGCACGGCATGCTCGCCTATTGTCGCCCCGGCTTCGAGGGCGAGTGTGCGCAGGAGCTTGCCACCGAGGATGCAAGACTCCTGACCGGCGGATTCGTGCGCAGCAAGCGCGACAGTGGCTTCGTTGAACTCATCTTGCCCGATGCATCAGCGGCAAGGCAGTTCGCCGAGTCTGTCGGTTGGCACGGCCTGACTTTCGCCAGGCAACTCTTGCGTCTTCGCTCGCGGATCGACGAACTCCCGCGTGAAGACCGTCTCAGCGTGCTGATGCCGGCGATCCGCTCGAACAGCCATGGCTATAGCGATGCATGGATTGAATCGCCCGACAGCGATGCAGCGCGTGAACTTGCTGGCCTGTGCCGCTCGCTGGGAAATGCCCTGGTTGCCAACCTGAAGCGCGAATCATTGATCGATTCGAGTTCACCTTGGCGGCTGCACGTTTGCCTGATCGACGCCCAGACCGCCTTCGTTGCCGAAGCACAGACAAGCCGGACATCCACCTGGCCCGGCGGCATCCCGCGACTGCGTTTTCCTTCGGCTGCACCCAGCAGGTCGACGCTCAAGCTCGAAGAGGCCTTGCTGATGCTGCTCGACTCAGGCGAACGCGAGCGATGGCTCAAGCCCGGCATGACGGCTGTCGACCTAGGCGCGGCACCTGGAGGCTGGACCTGGCAGCTTGTGCGCCGCTCCATGCACGTGACTGCCGTTGACAACGGCCCCATGGACCAGAAGCTGATCGACTCAGGCCTGCTCACCCATTTGCGCGAAGACGGATTTCGCTATCGCCCACCCCAGCCCGTGGACTGGCTCGTCTGTGACATGGTCGAGCAGCCGCGAAAAGTCGCTGCGCGCATGGCGGACTGGCTCGCCCAGGGCTGGTGTCGCCACGCCATCTTCAATCTGAAGTTGCCGATGAAGAAACGCTACGACGAGGTGCAGATTTGTCGCAGCCTGATCGAGGACGCCGCCAGCAAGGCCGGCAAGCGCATCGAATGGCGGGCTCGCCACCTCTATCACGATCGCGAGGAGATCACGGTGTTCGCCAGGGCGATCTGAAAGCCCGCCCGACCACTACGGACAGCCATGGCTTGCTACCCGAAATCTTCGGGACAATCAATACATGTTGCGCAATGACAGTGTCAAAATCCACGGCTATCATTTTCTGCTTGATCAAACCCGTGGAGAGTTCATGTTCCAGTCCAGAGGATTTCTGCTCGCAGCCTTGCTGCTCTCGCATGCGAGCCCGGCCAGCGCCCAGGTCGTCATCAGCCAGGTCTATGGCGGCGGCGGCAATTCGGGGGCGACTTACACCCATGATTTCATCGAACTGTTCAATGCCGGAGCGAGTCCGCAGAATCTGAACGGCTGGTCGGTGCAGTACGCGTCTTCCAGCGGAACCTCCTGGGGCGTCACCAATTTGACCAACGTCGTCCTCCAGCCTGGCCAGTACTACCTGATACAGCAGGCCCAGGGCGCTGGTGGCTCCACCCCACTCCCGACGCCGGATGCGACTGGCACGACGGCGATGTCCGGCAGCAACGTCAAGGTCGCGCTGGCCAACTCGACAACGGCACTGACTGGCGCGTGTCCTGCCGGAGGTACCCTGCTCGATCTGGTGGGAACCGGCTCCGCAAACTGCCCGAATCCGGTGGGCGCAATGTCGAACACCACGGCTGCAATTCGAAAGAGCGGCGGATGCACGAATACCGGCAACAACGGCAGTGATTTCAGTATCGGTGCAGCAACACCGCGAAATACTGCAGCCGCGACTGCACCCTGCGGAGGCCCCGGCACGCTCGCGATCAGTGTCGCCAGCCTGGCCATCGACGAGGGTGATGCCGGGCTCACGCCGTTCGTATTCACGGTCCAGTTGAGCGAAGCTGCACCGGCCGGAGGCATCACATTTGACTACGCGACGGCCGACGACACGGCTATCGCCGGTACCGACTATCAGGCGGCAAGTGGCAGCGAAACCATTCTCGAAGGCGCCAATTCGCAGACAATCACGATCAACGTGATCGCGAACACGACCACCGAGCCAGACCGCGCATTCACGCTTGAGCTGACCAACGTCGATGGCGCCCTGCCAGTCAGCCTGAATGCGACTGGGACGATCCGCGACGACGACATCGGCTCACTACCCATCCACGGCATCCAGGGTGCCGGCGAGTCTTCGCCGGTTGCTGGCCAGCGCATTGCAACCAGCGACAATATTGTTACCGCAGTCGGCACACAGGGCTTTTTCATGCAGTCCAGCGACGCGAACGCCGATGCCGATCCGATGACTTCGGAAGGAATCTACGTCTACACCTTCTCGACACCCACGGTGCAGGTTGGAGACGAGGTCGACCTGGTGGGTGACGTGGTCGAATATTTCGGCACCACCGAATTGACCAATATCGGCAATCTGGTCATCACGACAACCATGAACGGCCTGCCGGCACCAGTCATTTTCGATGCCGACACGCCATCGCAGGATCCAGGTATGCTCAGTTGCTCGACCAGCAATTTCGAGTGTTTCGAGGGCATGCTGGTGCAGATCGACAACGGCATTGTCGCCCGGGCCAATCCGTATTTCAGCAGCGACAACTATGCGCAGGTCTTCGTTTCGGCCTCCGGCACGCGATCCTTGCGCACGCCAGGCCTGCTTTATCCGTTGGTGCCCGGCGCCGACAATCCGGATGCAGGAATGTTCAGCGGCAACCCGCACATCTTTGAACTGGATGCCGACGCCCTTGGCGCTGTGCCCCCGAATACCGCCATCACCGGAGGCAGCCGCTTCAGCGCAACCGGCGTGGTCGCCTACAACTTTGGTGACTACGAAGTCTGGCCCACCAGTTTCACGGTGATTGAACCCAACGTGCTCCCCCGCGCAGTGAAGCCAGGCCAGCTTGGTGAGGAATTGCGCATAGGCAGCTTCAACATGCTGCGCCTGTGCGACACGCTGGCAAACACAACTTACACCTGCGGCAATGGTGGCGAACCGGATGCGCCGGCTCTCGCACTGAAGGTATCGCGCCTGTCCGATTACGTCGGCAATGTGCTTGAACTGCCGGACGTGCTGGGAGTGGTCGAAGTCGAGAACCTCGCCGTATTGCAGATGCTTGCGGATCGGATCGCGCTCGATTTCGGCCTGACTTATACGGCGTTTCTCGAGGAAGGCAATGACGGCGGCGGCATCGACGTCGGCTATCTGGTGCGCGGCGACCGGGTCAGCAACGTGGTCGTCACCCAGTTCGACAGGGACGAAATGTGGCTGGATCCGCGCGACGGCCTGATGCACGAACTGCATGATCGCCCCGCCCTGAAGCTCGAAGCCACGTTCTCGGGCC
Organism: Dokdonella sp.; assembly: GCF_049593775.1. GTDB lineage: Bacteria > Pseudomonadota > Gammaproteobacteria > Xanthomonadales > Rhodanobacteraceae > Dokdonella. Next base: position 6,220 of record NZ_JBAWHJ010000295.1, read on the forward strand.
AGGCCTTCGCTGCAATCGTGGTTCACCCGAAATCGCGAAGCTGCGTAGACGCGCCGTCAGGCACGAACTGCACCCAGGCTGATGTCGATCGCAATCGACTCAAGCGCTTCACCCAGGCCAGTTCGATGGCAGCGCGTGTTCAGCAGGAGCAGATCGCACAGCCGAATCGTCCGCTGCTCGTCATTGGTGACTTCAATGACTATCAGTTCAGTGATGGTTTCGTGAACATGACCGGCCTGATCCAGGGCACCTATGACAATGCAGCCAACGTGATCGACCTGACGGGTCCGAATATCG
>NZ_JBAWHJ010000296.1:0-10196 GCF_049593775.1 Dokdonella sp.
GTGCAAGGCCTTCTTGACCTCATCCGCACGAAATGCGGCATCGAATACGTCGTTTCCATCAACGACGCTTTCGCCGAGCAACCCCTGTGGCAATTCTGATGGTTCAGAAGCCAGTTGAAGCACGCCAGTGTCGAAGTTGATAGCCTGGAAGTGTGCGGTGGAGGCCCCTTCGGAGCGTGCAGATGCAACTCCCAGCAACTGATTGCCGGCCAGGCGGCCGAATCCAAGCCACTTGAGGGGTTTTCCGTCGGCATCCTCGTCGAGCAAAGCCGTCGTCCACTCGATGGCACCAGTGACAGCATTTATTTTGACAAGATCTCGTCCCAAATTAACCAGCGCCACCACGGAATCGCCAGTAATGGTCGCTTTGGCACAAGTGACACACGCCGGCGTACTGGCGCTCCAGATTTCACTTCCGTTGGCGGCAGACAGTCTGCGTACAAATGCAGTATCGATAACAACGGGTTCCGCCGCCGCGTCCTCGGTGACAAGAATCGTCGAGCCTGCCCAAACTGGAACGCTCCACAACGTCGATCCGTCAAGTTTGCTGGCGGCAATAAGCTGCGAGCCCGATTTCATATACAGGGCCGTCGAGCCCACGCCAATTATTGATGCTCCTCCAACTGCCTGGGCCGATACGTTCCATTGGACGAGTCCGGACGAGTCGGTCTTGACAATGCGATATCCGGTAACCTGATTTCCGGTCGACATGCTGAATGATGCATAGACATTCTGAGATTCATCGATCGATGTGCTGTTGCCATGACAGTATCGACTGCGATCGAACGCAACTTGCCAGTTGGCATTGCCAGTTTGGATATCCACTGCCGTTAGTATGTTGCAGCCCGAGTAGACCAGTTGGTTCGCGTCCAGTCGCGATATCGTTTCGACCAGCGCACTTCGAGACCAGAGAATTTTTCCGTCCGCGCCAAGTCGCGAAATTTCGCCGCTGGCATAAGGCCAGCTCGCCCCGAGAGTGACGACGGCTCCACCGTCTTCCATATCGAGGGCGGTGCCGGTCGGTTGGTCGAAATAGCCTCGATATCCGTAGAGGCTTGAGCTCCACAGCACGCCCGCATTTGCATTGATTCGCGTGGTTTTCCGGTCGCCGGCCGATAGGGGCAGGGAACCAAGAATTGCACCGCCGTCTTCGGTAAAAAACAGACTCGGTTCGGGATAGGTATCAAGCAACAGCGGAGTGGTGACGTTCCATGTGCTACTCCAGAGCACTTGTGCAGAGGCCGTTTGAGCGCACAGCAACCCTGCGCAAGTAGTTGCAACAATGAAATTCCTGAGCCATTTTCCCGACATGACAAGCATCCTCCCTGATATTCAAGCCTGAGTCTTGTTCCGGCCGCTGCCCTGAACTCACATCGTGGAGCGTGTGGGTTGACGCACTTTTTCCTGCAAGCAGCAGAAGTGCAGGATACAACTGTTCCTCAGTCAAGCCCAGGCATGATCCCGCACGAGTTGCATGCCATGATTGCTCAGCCACGCTTGGCTTTCAGCTTGGCAACCATGTCCTTGAGCACGATCTGTGCTTCGTCGCAGAACCAGCGTTCGGCGAACGCGTCGCTCTTTATTTCGGCAACGCGGTCGAATTCTGCGTGCAGGTCGGCGCGAGCAATGCGGCGGGTTTCGCTCATGGCCTGGGCTGGCTTCTTGAGCAAGTCCTGCAGCCAGCTGACGGCGCGACCGACCACGAGCTCGGTGTCGATGAGTTCATCGACCAGTCCAATCCGATACGCTTCCTCGGCATCGACCATCGCCCCGGCGACCATCAGGCGCTCGGCCCGGTGTGCGCCGATCAGTCGACGCATGGCAGCCTGGATGACTTCAGGTACGACAAGACCGACCTGCACTTCATTGAGGCCAATCCGGAATGCACCACGGGCCATGATGCGGTAGTCGCAAAACAGGGCAAGTACGGCGCCGCCGGCCGGACTGTGGCCGGTGATTGCAGCGACGACGGGAATGGGTGAGCGTCCCAGTGCCTCGCAGAGGCCGACAAATTCGGTCCAGAACTCACCCATCGCGGCGCGGTCGAGTTGCAACAGGGTCGGCACGTCCAGGCCGGCCGAGAACATGCCTGCGTGACCCGACAGAACGATGCCGCGCGCGCCCTGGCCTGGTGCCGCGATTACGGCCTTGCGCAACGTGCTGACCAATTCCGGATTGAGTGCATTCACCGGCGGACGCGAAAGGCGCAGTTCGTGGATATCGTCGTGGCGGAGGGTTTCCAGTACGGTCATGGGGGCGCCTTCGATTGATGAAACAAACAGGTGGGTGGAAACGGGAGCGGAGCCGAAGCTTGGACTGTCCCGGGTTCAGGGAGCAGCCAATCAGCAAGCCATTCGCCGCAGTATGGAACAGCAGTATAGGTCAGGCCGCGCCCCGGATTTCAGCAGCATGGAACCGGCTGCGGCAATTTGCTGCCGGATTCGCGCAGGACGTGGCGATATCATGCAGTCTCAACGATGGAGGTGATCATGGTTTATCGGAAGCACTTTGGCGTGCTGTTGACCCTGTTGATGGCGTTCGGCGCGGCTCACGCTGCCGGCACCCTTGAAGTCTCCAATGCCTGGATTCCGCAGGCACCGCCCGGAGCCAGCGCAATGGCCGGCTATCTGGATCTGAAGAATTCGGGTGACCAAACGGTCGGCGTCGTCTCTGCAAGGAGCGACCGATTCGGCGAAGTCTCACTCCACCAGACCATTGTCGAAGATGGCATGGCGCGCATGCGCCCCTTGAAGGACGTCACCATCGATCCTGGCAAGACATTCACGTTCGCGCCAGGCGGCAACCATCTGATGCTGATGGATCCTGTTTCCACGGTTGCTCCGGGCGATTCGGTCAGCATCGACTTCGAGCTGTCTGATGGACAGCACGTGAAGGCGGTCTTCACGGTGCGATCAGCAGATGAAACGGCTGGCGACGCGCACGAGCATCATCATTGACGTGATGTGCCGGTTTTCCTCGTAGTCTGCTCCTGTAGGAGTCGGCTTCAGCCGCGATGCCCTTTGTGACGTTTGCAGAAGAGCATCATGGCTGAAGCCATTTCCTGCGACGCACAACGGCCCATTGACTGGATGGTTCCGGGCGGCAGGGATGAGACTCCACATCGCCCGCATTGCCTTTTGCTGCAATGCCGCGAAGAATGGCGGACTCGCATTCCCGGGCCAGGCCGCACGCACCATCGTGAATCCATCCGACACGCTACTCCCGCACGACGCCCCGTGGGTGGTCATCAAATTTGGTGGCACCAGTGTGTCGACGCGGCCACGCTGGGACAATATCGCGAGTATCGCGGCGACCCATCAGGCGGCTGGCAAGCGCGTTCTGGTCGTCGTGTCTGCGCTGTCTGGCGTGACCGACCTGCTCAAGGCCATCGGTGAGACTCCCGCGGACGCGGCGGGCTGCGCCGAGCTTCGCGACACGATCGTTACGCGCCACCATGCGCTGTTTGGCGAGATGGGACTGTCCAGGCGCAATGGCGTGGATGCATGGATGGCCAAGCTCGACCAGTTGCTCGCAGATCCCCGACGCAAGGGTGGCGAGCTGGCCTGGCAGGCCGAGGTGTTGGCGCTAGGCGAGCTCGCCTCGAGCACACTGGGCGCGGCCTATCTGAACTCGCTGGGCCTGACCACGCACTGGCTGGACTCGCGTGAGTGCTTGCGCGCCGAAGCTCTGCCCAATCAGGCCGAATGGGGGAAATGGTTGTCTGCATCCGTGCGGGTTCGCCATGAACCTCAGACCGTGATTTCGCTGGCAGGTCGTGGCAATGTCTTCATCGCTCAAGGTTTCATTGCGCGCCGTGGGGAAGCTGCAACGGCCGTGTTGGGTCGCGGCGGTTCGGATACTTCGGCCGCCTATTTCGGCGCTCTGCTCAAGGCCGAAGCGGTCGAAATCTGGACCGATGTGCCGGGCATGTTCAGCGCCAATCCGCGCCAGGTTCCCGATGCTCGCCTGCTGGCCAGGCTCGATTACGCCGAGGCCCAGGAGATTGCAACCACGGGTGCGAAAGTCCTGCACCCCAGATGCATCCATCCCGTCCGCGACGAGCGTGTGCCAATCCGGATCAAGGACACCAACCGACCGGATCTGCCCGGCACCGAAATCGTCTGGAACACGCAGTCGACCGCGCCCAGCGTCAAGGCGATCAGTTCGCGCAAGGGCATCACCCTGGTGTCGATGGAATCGATCAGCATGTGGCAGCAAGTCGGTTTCCTTTCCGATGTGTTTGATGTGTTCAAGCGTCATGGCCTCTCCGTCGACTTGATCGGGTCGGCCGAAACCAATGTCACGGTTTCGCTCGATCCGTCGGACAACCTGCTCGACTCGGATGTGCTGGCGCGCCTGTGCACCGATCTTGAAGCGTTCTGCCGGGTCAAGGTGATTGCACCGTGTGCCGCGATCACGCTGGTCGGACGTGGCATGCGCGCGATGCTGCATCGACTGTCGGCCGTGCTCGCCGAATTCGGTGCACTGGACGTGCATCTGATTTCGCAGTCCTCGAACAATCTCAACCTGACCTTCGTCATCGACGAGGCCGTCGTCGATACCTTGATCCCGCGCCTGCATGCCTTGCTGATTCGTGCCGAAGTCATGCGTGTCGATGATCCGGCCATTTTCGGGCCAAGTTGGCGCGAATTGGCACAAGACGCTACCGCTGTGCATCGAGACATCTGGTGGCGGCGTGATCGCGAGAAGCTGCTTGCCTTGGGCACAACATCGACGCCGCGCTACGTCTATTGTCTCGACCAGGTTCGCGAACAGGCGCGCGGGCTTCGTGCGCTCGACATGGTCGATCGCTGGCACTACGCATTGAAGGCGAATCCACACCCGGACATCCTGCGCACGCTGCATGCAGAAGGCTTCGCATTCGAGTGTGTTTCATGGAATGAAATCGAAGCCCTGCGCAGGGTGCTGCCGGATCTGCCGGTCGAGCGCATTCTGTTCACGCCGAACTTCGCCCCACGCGAGGAATACCGTGCCGCACTCGCTGCCGGTGTTCGCGTCACCCTCGATGCCTTGCACCCGATGGCCGAATGGGGCGCCGATTTCGGCGGTCGCGAGATTTTCCTGCGCATCGACCTCGGCGCAGGTCGCGGACATCACGACAAGGTCAAGACCGGTGGAGCGCAATCGAAGTTTGGCGTTGCACTGGACGAAGTCGACGCATTCCGTACTCTCGCCCGCGAACGCGGCGCGCGCATCGTCGGTCTGCATGCGCATCTGGGTTCGGGCATCCTTGACGCGCAGCACTGGCGCAGCGTCTATGTCCAGCTTGCGAGCCTTGCCGAACAGTTCAATCGCATCGACGTGCTCAATCTTGGTGGCGGGCTAGGTGTGCCGTCGCGCCCCGAGGATGTGCCGCTGAATCTTGCCGCACTGGGAACGGCGCTGGACGAAGTCAAGCAGGCCTATCCGCAGTTCCAGTTGTGGATGGAGCCGGGACGTTATCTCGTTGCGGAAGCGGGCGTGCTGCTGGCGAAAGTAACCCAGACCAAGCGCAAGGGGGATGTGCGTTATGTCGGTATCGACGCGGGAATGAACTCCCTGATTCGCCCGGCGCTGTACGAATCCTGGCACGAGATCGTCAACCTGAGCAGGCTCGATGCACCCTCTGATGGCCTGGTCCAGATCGTCGGCCCGATCTGCGAAACCGGCGATGTGCTTGGCAACAACCGGCGCCTGCCCGTGTGTCATGAGGGCGATGTGATCCTGATTGCGGAAGCAGGCGCGTATGGCGCCGTGATGGGATCGCGCTACAACCTGCGTGAGCCGGCTGCCGAGGAGTGCTTGTGAACCATCCCGACCCACGTGCGGCAAAGACCTTCCGCTTCGTGCGCAGCGAATACATCGATTGCGAAGCGAGGCTGGTATACGCGTTCGATGATGGCCCGGAACTGATCGAGAGGATCGGATTTCCGCATGCGCCCGATTTGCCGCCCGAACGCGAGGCGGCATTCAGGGCCGCGCTGGATCTGCTGCATCTGATCGCCGGAGTCAGTTACTACAAGGCGGGCGTGCCTGATGAGATCGTTGTCGAAAGCGTCGCGATTGACGCCACAACGGCAGACTTCCTGAATGCGCTATACCTGCACGGGCTTGGCGAGTTCGCCTATCACAACAAGCTCGATCTGCGCAGCAGGATCCGTTTTCCAGAGGGTGTCAGCCCGGATGTTCTTCCTGCGGCCAAGTCGATAGGGCTGCCACCCAACACGCTGGTACCGATCGGTGGTGGCAAGGATTCCCTGGTCAGCGTCGAGATCCTCAAGTCGGTGGGCGAGAGCGCAACGGCGGTATGGATCGGCAGCTCCGCGCTGATCGAATCCTGCGCGCTACGCACCGGCCTGCCGATGCTCAACATCTCACGAGCCATTTCGCCGCTGCTGTTCGAGTACAACCGTGGAGGTGCCCTGAACGGTCATATCCCGGTAACTGCGATCAATTCCGCGATCCTTGTGCTTGCTGCAATCCTCTACGGACATGACGCGATCGCGTTCTCGAACGAGCGATCGGCATCAAGCGCAACGCTGGAATACGACGGCGTGCCGATCAACCATCAGTGGAGCAAGGGTTGGGAGTTCGAGCACGGCTTCCGCGATCTCGTGCATTCAAGTGTCGCTGCCGATCTAAACTATTACTCGCTGCTGCGGCCGCTTTCAGAGTTGGCGGTAGCCTCGCGGTTCGCACGCAACAATTGCTATGACGATGTGTTTTCAAGCTGCAATCGCAACTTCCGCATCCTTGGCCCGAAGCCTTCGGATCGCTGGTGCGGCCAGTGTCCCAAATGTCATTTCGTATTCCTCGCACTGGCGCCGTTCATGCCCAAGCCGCGATTGCTCGGCATCTTCGGACGCAACCTGCTGGACGATCCCGCTCAGGCAGGTGGCTTTGATTCCCTGATCGAGTACCGCGATCACAAGCCCTTCGAGTGTGTCGGCGAAGGTCGGGAATCGCGCGCGGCCATGAGCACCTTGAGTACGCGAGCCGAGTGGCGCGAGGATGCCATCGTCGAACGCTTTTCGCACGAGATCCTGCCCCAGCTGGATGCCACGGACGTGGCGCTTGCACCCCTGCTCCTGGCCGAGGGCGAGCACGGAATTCCCTCGCGCCTGGTTGCCGAAGTCGAGCGCGCCTGAGCAATGCGTATTGCCGATCTCGCAGGTTTGCGCGTCGCCATCTGGGGGCTGGGGCGCGAAGGCCATGCAGCCTACAAGGTCTTGCGGCAACGCCTTCCGAAACTGATGCTGACGATCTTCTGTGGTGATGCCGAAGCCGAATTCCTGATGGTCGGCAATGCGCTGGACCGTTTCATCACCACGCCACCCACGGCAGCCGACCTCTCCGCATTCGACCTGGTCATCAAGTCCCCGGGTATTGGCGGCTATCGACCGGAGTTGCTTGATGCGCAGCGAAACGGAACGCGTTTCAGCTCGGCGACCGCGCTGTGGTTCGCGGAACATGCCGGCGCCCGAGTGATCGGGGTTACCGGTACGAAGGGCAAGAGCACGACCAGCGCGCTGATTGCACATCTGTTGCGCGGCATTGGCCGACGCACCGCGCTGGCCGGCAACATCGGCCTTCCGGTGCTCGAGCTTCTGGATCCTTCGCAAGAACCTGACTGGTGGGTGCTGGAACTTTCCAGCTTCCAGACCCGCCAGGTCGATCATCTGACGCTCGGCGTGATCACCAATATCGAGGAAGAGCACCTGGATTGGCACGGCAGTCGCGAGCGCTATGTGAGCGACAAGCTGGCCATGGCCGTTGTCTCGGACACGCTGTTGGTCAACGCCAACCAGGTCGATCTCCTGCGTCGCACGAACCGCCATCCACGCAGAGAACTTTTTGGAAATACCGAAGGCTGGCATCTCGACGCCGAGCAGATTCGTCGCGGCGGGCAGGCGGTATTCGAGCGGTCACGACTGCCATTGCCCGGATGGCACAATGCGATGAATGCCTGCGCGGCACTCGCTGCGCTGGAGACGCTCGGCGAAGACGCGATGGCCGCAGCGCAACACCTGGTCACCTTCACGCCATTGCCACATCGATTGCAGACGCTGGGTGAGCGCGAGTCCCGTATCTGGATTGATGACAGCATAGCGACGACGCCGCAGGCCACGATCGAGGCGCTCCGAAGCCAGCCTGATCGTGAAGTCTGCGTCATCGTCGGCGGACATGAGCGCGGACTGGACTGGCAGGTCTTTGCCGACTATGCCCTGTCGAAGCCGCCGCACCTGATCATCGCGAATGGGGCCAATGCGGCACGCATCGGCCACCTGCTGCGTGCCACGAATCCGGATTGCCGTGTGGAGGTTTGCGTTGATCTTTCCGCTGCGGTCGCCTGTGCACGCAAGCAGACACCGGCAGGCGGGGTAATCATGCTTTCGCCCGGCGCTCCGAGCTTCGACCAGTTTCACGACTACGCCGAACGCGGCCGCTGCTTTGCCGAGCTGGCCGGGTTCGACCCCGAGGCCATAGGCCAGATCGAAGGCCTGGGAATCGCCTGACAGGCTATTGAAGTTCGACCCAGATGGCACGATTTTGCGGCGGAACGCACCTCATTTGCTCATTCGCCGCGGTAAATAGCGCTTTTCGGCCCGTTTCGCCTTATGTCTCGCACTCGCCTGAACAAGTTGCCAGCCTGCTCAGTCATCGCTGTCGCCAGACTCGCTAGCTTGCCAGGAAAGGCATGGAAATCAGTGGTATGGCGAAATTTTGGCGACCGGGCGAGCGCCAACCAGCGTCGCCGCCTACAATAGCCGGCCCGAAATCACGCGCAAGGCTCCTGTGGTGACATCACGACGCGGCATCATTCTCGCTGGTGGATCCGGTACCCGGCTGTATCCGCTGACCCAGTCGGTCAGCAAACAGCTGCTTCCGGTCTACGACAAGCCGATGATCTACTACCCGCTCAGCACCTTGATGCTGGCCGGCATCCGCGATGTCCTGATCATCAACACGCCGCATGAGCAAGCCCTGTTCCAGCGACTGCTGGGCGATGGTTCGCAGTGGGGACTCTCGATTCGCTATGCCGTGCAGGAATCACCGGACGGCCTGGCCCAGGCCTATCTGATTGGTCGTGACTTCGTCGGCAACGATCCAAGCTGTCTGATTCTTGGCGACAACATCTATTACGGCGATGGCCTGACCCGACTGCTCTCTGCGGCAGACGCACGTACGGACGGCGCCAGCGTGTTTGGCTACTGGGTACGTGATCCGGAACGCTATGGCGTGGCCGAGTTCGATGCCGATGGGCGCGTCATCGGCCTCGAGGAAAAGCCGGCCAAGCCGAAATCGAACTGGGCGGTGACCGGCCTGTATTTCTACGATGGCCGCGCGGCTGATTTCGCACGCGATCTGAAACCGTCGCCGCGCGGTGAGCTTGAAATCACCGATCTGAATCGCTGCTACCTGGCAGACGGCTCGCTGATGCTCGAACGCATGGGGCGCGGCTTCGCCTGGCTGGATACCGGTACGCATGAATCACTGGTCGAAGCATCGAGCTACGTGCAAACCATCGAGAACCGCCAGGGCCTGAAGATCTGCTGCCCTGAGGAGATTGCCTATTCGCAGGGCTGGATCGATGCCGAGCAGGTTTTGCACCTGGCCGCTCCACTGGCCAAGAATGCCTATGGTCAATACCTGCAGGAACTCGTGCGCGAGGGCCGTCCCGCATGAGGCTGATCAAGACGCCGCTTGAAGGCTGCGTGGTCATCGAGCCCAAGGTCCACGGTGATGATCGCGGATTCTTCTACGAGAGCTTCAACGCCAATCGCTTTGCCGAAGCGGGCCTAGACTTGCGCTTCGTGCAGACCAACGTGTCGCGCTCCGAGCAAGGCGTGCTGCGTGGCTTGCACTACCAGTGGCCGAATCCGCAGGGCAAGCTGGTCAGCGTTCTTGAAGGCGAGGTCTATGACGTCGCGGTCGACATCCGCAAAGGCTCCCCAAGTTTCGGTCAGTGGGCCGCGGCCATCCTGTCGGCTGAGAACAAGCGTCACTTCTGGGTGCCGGAAGGGTTCGCGCACGGTTTTGCCGTGCTCTCTGGCCCGGCCACGTTCGTCTACCAGTGCACGGCCCATTACGACGGCGCGGCCGACGCCGGCATCCGCTGGAATGATGCCGAGCTGGCCGTCGACTGGCCACTGGCCAATCCCTCGTTGTCGGACAAGGACAGCAAGGCCCCGTTC
>NZ_JBAWHJ010000297.1:0-6837 GCF_049593775.1 Dokdonella sp.
GGTTTCCAGATCGACCTGCGAGAACAGGATCTGTTTGGCACCCTTGCCGGCCACCGTCTCGAAAGGAATGGTCTCGTAACCCAGATGGCGTCGGGCCAGCGTATCCATGTCGTGCCGGGATGCGGTCGAATTCAGGACATAGGATTCGAGCATGGTGTCGTGGGCAAGGCCTCGAACGGTGATCCCGGCGTTGCTGAGGACATTCATGTCGTATTTGGCGTGCTGACCCAGCTTGGCCTTGTCAGGATTCTCGAGAATGGGCTTGAGCGCGGCCAGGATGGTCTCCGGGTCAAGCTGCGCGGGTGCGCCGGCGTAGTCATGTGCCAGGGGAATGTAGGCAGCCACCTTGGGCTCGACAGCAAGGGAGATGCCCACGATCTGCGCGCGCATGGAATCCAGCGACGTTGTTTCAGTGTCGAAGGCGATCAGGTCTGCCTTGACGAGCAATTCCAGCCAGTGCTGGAAACGCTCCATGTCCATGATCATTTCCTGGGTGCCGGGTCCGTGCAGTGCAGGGTCCAGTCCGCTGGCAGGCCTGGATTCTCCTGACTCGCCGACTGCACTGGTCGCCGCTGACGAACTCTCCGGCTGCGGTGATGCCCCGGTTTTCGACTCCAGCTCCTTGAGCGCCGCATTGAATTCGTAGCGCCGATACAGTTCGCGCAGCTGGTCGAGATCGGGATCGCGCAGTGACAGGCCTGTCACGCCCGTATCCAGAGCGACGTCGGTCTTGATCGTCACCAGCTGCCGCGACAACGGCAGGTGTGGCACGGCCTCACGCAAGTATTCGCCGATCTTGCCCGTGATCTTTTCCGCACTTTCGAGGACACCATCCAGCGACCCGTACTGCGCAATCCATTTTGCTGCCGTTTTCGGGCCACACTTGTGCACACCGGGCACGTTGTCGACGGTGTCACCGGTCAACGCAAGAAAGTCGACGATGCGCTCGGGAGGAACGCCGAATTTTTCGATGACCCCGTCCCGGTCCAGCGTTGTATTGGTCATGGTATTGAACAGGCTGATATGGGGCGAAACAAGCTGGGCGAAATCCTTGTCGCCGGTTGATATGACAACTTCGATATCCAGCGATTCCGCCTCCCGTGCCAGCGTTCCGATGACATCGTCGGCCTCCACACCGGACACCCTCAGGATCGGAAATCCGAGCGCCCCCACTATGGCGAGCATTGGCTCGATCTGCGCTTTCAGCTCATCAGGCGTGGGCGCCCGATTGGCCTTGTACTCCGGATACATTTCATCCCGGAACGTAGGCCCGGAGGCATCGCTCACGAACGCCGTGTAGTCCGGCTGCTCTTTCAGCGTCGCGCGAAGCATGTTGACCACACCAAACAGTGCGCCAGTCGGCTCGCCGCCCGCATTGGTCAAAGGTGGCAAGGCATGAAACGCGCGGAACAGATAGGAAGAACCGTCGATCAGGACCAGGCGTTTTCGCGAGGACGTCATGGCAGTATCACGTGATATCGGGCTGGGCAGCTTGGCCCGAGACTCGGGTGATTGCAACGGCGCAGCGGCGCTTGCTTCTGGAGATGCCCGCCATTCGATGGAGTTGCTGCGACAGCACTTGAACCTGATGTCGGCAGCCGGAATGCCCGGGCTTTTTTGGCTAGCGCGAAGCTTGCTTATGGCCTGTCAATCAATTCCGAAAGCGATGAAGCTGGCCATACGGGGGATGCCTGGGCGGTCCCACCAGCGCGCCGGTAAGGCCTCGATTCTCGCACTGGGTAGTCGGATATCTCGGGCTCCAATTGAGAACAAGGTTTACAGCGAGGCAGATATGCCGGGGTTTCGACAACATTGCAGCGTGACGGGGATGAATTTCCGCGACCTTGTGCTTTTTACGGGCTAGACTATGCCAATGAACACTGTTGGAGGTTCCACCATGATTCGCACCGTAATCCTGATGTCGCTCGTGTCTGCCCTCGCGGCCTCCGGGGTTGTCTGGGCTGAAGAGCAGGGCCCGACGCCACCGGCACAGGAAACTTTCGGTAGTGCGCCGCCGCCACCGGGGATGGATGATCCAGGGGTGACAACCCAGGCTGCAACTGCGACCGGCAATACCCCCTCACCAACGGGGGGTCATGAAACATTGCAACCGGTGATGCCCGATACCAGTGCGGTCCGCCCACTCGCGTCACGCAAGCCGACTCCCGAGCAGATCATTGCCACCAGCGATTCGGTCACCGAACGAAAGCAGGGCAACGACACGGTCAAGGAATATCGCAAGAACGGTTTGCTGCGCATGGTCCACATCATTCCCCAGAACGGGCCGGAGCAGATGTATCACGATCACAACGGCGATGGCCGGCTGGATCGCGACGCTCTGGACGGACCGGTCTCACCGGTCTACTTCTCGCTGTATCAGTGGGACTGATGCAGGCAGGATTCGATCGCGGGATTGCCTACCAGTCCCGCGGCACCAGGTAGTCGGCCAGACGTGCCTCACTGCTGCCAGGCTCCGGCTGGAAGCTGTACTCGAACCGGACTCTGGGCGGCAAGCTCATCAGAATCGACTCTGCGCGCCCGCCTGATTGAAGGCCAAACAGCGTGCCGCGATCGTAGACCAGGTTGAACTCCACGTAGCGGCCTCGCCGATAGAGCTGGAATTCCCGTTCCCGATCACCAAACGCGGTTGCCTTCCTGCGCTCCACGATCGGACCATAGGCTTTCAGGAAGCCATCACCGACGGCCTGCATGAAGTCGAAGCAACGATCGAAACCTCCTTCGTGCAGATCATCGTAGAAAATCCCGCCAACGCCCCGTGTTTCGTTCCGGTGTTTCAGGAAGAAGTACTCATCGCACCATTTCTTGTATCGCGTGTAGGCATCATCTCCGGCCGCAACGCATACCTGTTTCGCGATTGCGTGCCAATGGCGAACATCTTCATCGAACGGGTAGAACGGCGTCAGATCGAATCCTCCGCCAAACCACCAGACCGGATCCTTGCCCTCTGCCTTTGCTTCGAAGTAGCGCACATTCATATGCGTGGTCGGCACGAATGGGTTGAGCGGGTGGAACACCAGCGACACGCCAAGCGCCGTCCAGCTTCGACCAGCCAGTTCCGGGCGGTGCTGCGAAGCCGAAGGCGGCAAAGTATTGCCGTGAACCTTGGAGAATCCAATTCCTGCCTGTTCGAAGACGGCGCCACCAGAAAGGATGCGCGTCCTGCCACCGCCGCCCTCCGCACGCTGCCAAAGGTCCTCGCGGAATTTTGCTGCACCATCGAGCGCTTCAATGGATGGGCAGATCCGATCCTGCAGTCCTTTCAGGTACTGCTCGATGGCCACGATGTTCGCAGATGATTCGGGCATGAGAGGGGCGTTTTGAGGAAGAGGCACAAAGCCTAACAGTTGGAATGCGGAATTGACGAACCGTGCTGCTTGGCGTTGGTAGGCGCCCCAATCCGCAGACACTCGATGGATTTCGCCCCTTCAAACGCAGCGAGCCGCTCCGGCGAAGGAGCGGCTCGCGGACTCAAGCCACGTTCGCGAAGTTACTCAGCCACGACGATACCCGGCGGCTGCCAGGTGCCTTCGCCGGGCGGCAGGATCGACGGGGCCTCGTGCCTGGGCCAATACAGTCGCATGACCAGATAGGCCTCGTCGTTGGGTGCAGGCAGCCAGTTGGATTCCTTGTCCTTGCCCGGCGAATCCTTCTGGATGTAGATCGTCAACGATCCATCTGCGTTTTTCTTCATGCTCGGCAGCATCGGCGCGTTGATGAGATAACGGTTGATCGGGTTCTCGATCAGCAACTGGCTCTTGCCGTCATACATGGTCACTGACCAGAAGGCATTTACTGGCGGGAACTGTTCGGCCGGGAATGTGAGCGTGTAATTGTGCTTGCTGGTATCAAGGGTATTGCCGCTACTGTCCTTGCGTGTTGCAGGGTACATTGCCTCATCCGGGGCGTTTGCGTAGATGCCTGCCTTTGCGGTCGCGGCACGCTTTAGCCAATTGCCATCGAAGGAAGCGCGATCTCCTCCAGCCAGCCCACCCACTTGCCAGCCATTTTCATCCTTTCCGCCGCCAGCGGCGAAGGCAGACACCTTGTCGTCACCCGCCTTCATCCCGAGCAAGACTTCCGCCTTGTGCTCTGGTGAAAGATCCTTGAAATCAAAGGACCTTCCTGGGCCGATGCCGATTGTGGCCAATCTGGAGCGGACCGCTTTATCATCCGACGTCTCCGGCACGTATAGAAGCGCGGCGTCCAGATACGCGTAGAAGTTCTCCTTGATGCCCTTGGTTGTCGCCGGGAGGAAATCGATCTTTGGAGCGGCAGTCGGAGCGGGCTGATCCAGGAACTCGGAAAGTGACTGTGACTTGTAGCCCGCCTGAATCTTCTCCACGTTCGGCATGTCTTCCGGATTGAAAAGCTGAGTACGGAAAATCGTCGCAACAAACGGCGTGTCTGATTGGAAGACCTTGTTGATTCACATCGGTGTCTCGCCTTTCCAGTCGGGACCCGCGACCATGTAGTTCCCCGGTTCGGTGCCCGTTGTTCGACTGCCGATGTAGCCGACATTATAGGTACTGGCATCGACGAGCTGCACCGAGTAGTAGCGATCCTTCTCGACCGCCGGTACCGAGATCACCCTCGGCTCGGCCCGCAGGTCGAGCCAGAGCATTGAATAGGGCGTGTCGCTGTTCGCAGTGACCACCGCCGTATCCTTGTAAGTGAATACTCGGGCTTCGTTGTGGATGACATTGAACGGAGCCTTGTACTGTCCGGAGTTCTTGTCGAGGACAAACTCGTTCATCACCGCGTAGTTCATTACTATCGGCAAGCCATAGATGAAAGCTTCCTCGGCGATTGTCCTCGTTTCTTCGATGCCTGGAGCCTGAACGCCACGCTGTTTGTCAGCCTGTTCTCCAACGCTGACCGGGTCATTTTTCTTGTCGCAGCCCGCCAACACTACGAGAGCAATGGTGGTGGCCGCCGCCAGCTTTCCAAAAGTTCTGAACGTTTTCCTTTTTGACCCTCTTGCTTGATGGATTGTCGTCGTGGCTACGCAAGACCGAACTCGCGGGCCGCTCATACTGGAAAGCGGCCCCACGTGCCTTTGGTTGTTGAAGCGACCTACTTCGCCACTACAACACCCGGCGGCTGCCAGGTACCTTCGCCTACCGGGAGGATGGGTGGCGCTTCGGTCTTGGGCCAGTACAGGCGCATGGTCAGATAGACCGGACCATCCGGAGCCGGCAACCAATTGGCCTCCTTGTCCTTGCCCGGCGAATCTTTCTGGATGTAGATGGTCAACGATTCATCGGCATTCTTTTTCATTTCCGCCAGCATCGGTGAGTTGATGAGATAGCGGTTGATTGGATTCTTGATCAGGAGCTGGGTCTTGCCGTCATACATGGTCACTGACCAGAACGCATTGACCGGCGGCAGTTCACCAGCATTGAAGGTGAGTGTGTAGTCGTGCTTACTGGCATCCAGCGTGGCGCCAGTTTCGTCTATGCGAGTAAATGGGTAGACAGCTTCGACCGCGTCATTGGCGTAGATGCCGGCTTTGGCACCTGCAGCACGCAACATCCAGTCGCCATTGAAAAATGCGCGATTTCCGAACATTGAACGCAGCGTCCATCCGTTGATGGGTTTCTGCCCCGTCGCCAGATACTTGTCGATCTTTTCAGCACCTGTCTTCATGCCCAACGCGATCGCTGCCTTGTGCTCGTCCGAGAGTTCCTTCATGTCGAATGTCTTGCCCGGGCCGATGCCGATACTGGCCAACTTCTCGCGAATCGCCTTTTCTTCCGGACCCGCGGGCGCGTACTGCAGTGCGAAGCCGAGATAGTCGAAAAAGTTGCTCTTGAACAACTTCTTGTCGATCTTGGGAAAGTCGACTTGAGGCCGGGCAGTTGGTGCCGGCTGGCCGAGGAAGGCTGACAGCGGCTGCGCCTTGTAGCCTGCCTGGATCTTCACGACGTTGGGCATGTCCGCGGCATTGAACAGCTGGGTTCGGAAACCGCTCAACGCGAACTGTGTCGTCGAATGGAAGACCTCCTTGATACCGGCCGGGGTTTCTCCGCTCCACTCAGGTCCGACAACCAGAAAGTCGCCGCCATCCGTTCCGGTCGAACGCGTGCCGATGTAGCCAAAGTTAAAGGTGTTTCCATCCTCCAGCTGCACGGCAAAGTAGCGTTCCCTTTCCACCGGCGGCACCGAGATCACGATAGGTTCGGCGCGCAGGTCAAGCCACAGGAACGAGTATGGCGTATCGCTGTTTGGTGTGATGATGGCGGTGTCTTCGTAGGTAAAGACCCGCGCTTCGTTCTTGATCTGGTTGAACGGCGCCTTGTATTGGCCAGAGTCCTTGTCGACGGCGTATTCGTACATGACCGCGTAGTTCATCACGATTGGCAGGCCGTAGATGAAGCCCTCCTCTGCGATGGCCCTGGTTTCTTCGATACCAGGCGCCGGGATGCCCTCTTGCTTGTCAGCCTTGTCTGCAACATCAACAGGGTCACCCTGTTTGGCGCAACCTGCCAGGATCGCAAAGGCAAAGGCGCTGATCGTTGTTAGCCTTCCAATATTTCTGAGAAGTTTCATTTGGATTTCCGTCGTCTGGTGAATTCACTGGATGCTGGTGCTTGGATCAGGCCCGGGCGCCGCACTCTCAAGTGAGGCGGCGCGCACATCAAAGTAGTTGTAGACAAGTCGTCCCGCCGTCATTTCGATCGCGCGCACGTAGAAGACTACCCAACGGATCGAAACCTTGCACTGACGATTGATCGAATCTCCTTCCTATTTCACTACTTCCAGCGGTGGCTGCGTCCAGCTGCCATCAAGTGCCGGTTCTGCCGGCCAGTACAGGCG